>JAFTDT010000019.1 GCA_017453985.1 Clostridia bacterium | reverse complement strand
GTGGCGGAGCTCACCGCTCTTGCGGTGCGGGAGGCTGCGGCGTTTGAGGACGCGGAGTTTCTGACCGAGCTGGCACAATGGCTGGCGGAAAGGGAACATTGAAAAAACATCAGGCTGATAATGTTGAGGTGGAAATATAATGCGCGTATATCCACATCTTGAAAAGATAGATTCACCTTCCGATGTAAAGGCGCTGGACATGGATGCAATGCCGACGCTGTGCATGGAGATACGGGAGTTTTTAATAGAAAATGTGTCAAAAACAGGAGGGCATTTGGCATCCAGCCTCGGTGCGGTCGAGATATGCGCGGGGATACATCGGGTGTTTTCCGCGCCGAAGGACAGCGTCGTGTTTGATGTGGGACATCAGGCATATGCGCACAAGATTCTGACCGGCAGGCGGGAGGCGTTTTCCTCGCTGCGCAGCTTCAACGGTATAAGCGGCTTTCTGCGCCCGAACGAAAGCGAATATGACAGCTGCATCTCCGGACATGCTTCAAATTCCATCTCCGTGGCGCTCGGCATGGCGAGAGCAAAGCGCGTCAAAGGAGAAGACAGCTCTACGGTGTGCGTTATCGGAGACGGAGCACTGACCGGAGGCATGGCGTATGAGGCGCTGAATGACGCGGGCGAATCGGGAGAATCTCTTGTCGTGGTGGTAAATGACAACGATATGTCCATCGACCGCAGCGTCGGCGCGCTGGCAAAGCGGCTGTCAAAGATCCGCATAAAGCCGCGCTATCTGCGTGCGAAAGACAGGGTAAAGGCTGTGCTCCGCAGACTTCCGTGCGGAATGCGTCTGATAGGCTTTGCCTCCGCCGTCAAATACAGGATAAGGACTACTTTGCTGAAAGAGAGCATTTTCGAGATAATGGGCTTCCGTTATCTCGGTCCGGCGGACGGAAACGATATATCAACGGTGTGCAGTTTGCTGGAGGAGGCAAAAAAGCTGGCTTGTCCCGTAGTCGTGCATCTGAAAACGGTCAAGGGAAAGGGCTATTATCATTCCGAACAAAGCCCGGTGGATTATCACGGCGTATCCGCCTTTGATCCGGTGACGGGAGAAACGGGAAGCGGCGGCAAGACCTTTTCATCGGTGTTCGGAGAAATCATGTGTCGGGCGGCGGAAAACGATACGAGCATATGCGCGGTGACGGCGGCGATGGAGACCGGTACGGGGCTTGGCGGCTTTGTGGAAAGATTTCCCGAGCGTTTTTTTGATGTGGGCATCGCAGAAGGGCATGCCGCGGCAATGTCGGCGGGGCTGGCGCTGAACGGGATGAAGCCGGTCTGTGCGATATATTCCACTTTTTTGCAGAGAGCTTACGATCAGCTTATACACGATATCGCCATGAATGAGGCGCATGTGGTGCTGGCAGTAGACAGGGCCGGATTGGTGGGACCGGACGGACAGACCCATCACGGAGTCTTTGACGTGCCGTATCTGCTGAGCATACCAAAGCTTGAGGTTTGGGCTCCGGCATCCTTTGAGGAGCTGAAAACAGCTTTTGAAGAGGCGCTGTACCGTAGAGAAGGACCGATTGCGATACGCTATCCTCGCGGTGGAGAAGGCATATATACAGAGGATAGCTTTGACAGGACGGCAGCCGTCCTGAAGGAAGGAAAAGACGTCACGCTGGCGTCTTACGGAATAATGATAAACGAGGCGATTAAGGCATGCAGCCTGCTTTCGGAAAAGGGAGTTTCCGTTGAGCTGGTAAAGCTTAATTGCCTTACAGATCAGTCGTGGAGCGTTGTACTTGAGTCGGCAGAGCGCACCGGCAGGCTGGCGGTGCTGGAGGATTGCGTTCTGCACGGCTCGTTGGGAGAGGTGATCGCGGCAAAGCTGTGCGGAAGAGGCGCAAATGTGAAGATGCTGCTGATGAACATCGAACAAAACTTTGTTCCGGAGGGCAAAGTCGATGAGCTTTACAAATATTGTAAAATAGATGCCGACTCGGTATCTGAACGGATAATGAGGAATTTGCTTTGAACGGTGGAGAAAGACTGGACGTGTTCCTCGTGACGCAGGGATATGCGTCAAGCAGAACAAAAGGTCGGGAGCTGATAGAGGGCGGTCATGTGCTGCTGAACGGCAAAAAGGCGCTCAAACCGTCGCAGCTCTGCGGCGAGAGCGACAAAATAGAGATCACGGACAAGCCCGAGGATTATGTCGGCAGAGGTGCGTTGAAGCTCGTGCATGCGCTGGACAGCTTCGGGGTGGAGGTATCGGGAAAGACTGCGATCGACATAGGCGCCAGCACGGGAGGCTTTACCGATTTGCTGCTGCGGCGAGGAGCAAAAAAGGTGTACGCGGTAGACGTAGGGCACGGACAGCTTGCCGAAAGATTGCGCGCCGACCCGCGGGTGATAAATATGGAAGGCGAGAATATCCGCTTTATGACGCCGGACAGGCTTGGAGAGGCGGTCGATCTTGCGGTATGCGACGTTTCTTTCATCTCCCTTGGACTCGTGCTTGCGCCGATGCACGAGCTTCTGCGTGACGACGGCGAGCTGGCGGCGCTGGTAAAGCCGCAGTTTGAGGCAGGCAGGGAAAATATTGGAAAAAACGGGATCGTTCGCGATAAAAAAGTGCATGTGGAAGTGCTGAATAAAGTAATGGGTCAGGCTGTGGAGAGCGGTTTTTCGGTAAAAGGGCTGACGTATTCGCCGATAAAGGGCGGCAGCGGCAATATCGAGTTTTGGCTGCTGCTGAAAAAGGGGATGCATATGGGCGTAGCTGCCGATGCGAAAGCCGTGGTCGAGACCGCCCACAGGATGCTGTAAAGGAAGTATGTTATGGAGAAGGCATATATCTACCCGAATTTTTCAAAGCCGATAGTTTATGACACGCTCAGCGAGCTTTTGCAGCATTTGGAAAACGCCGGAATAAAGGCGCTCATGTCCGCCTCTGCGCAAAAACGAGTTACTATGCGGCTTGGCGAGGAGCAGGCAGCGCGGATAGAGTTCATGCCCGAACCGGAGGCATGCCGCTGCTGCGACCTGATTATCGCGGTCGGCGGCGATGGAACGATACTCAGCGCGGCGGAAAACGCCTCCAAATATGACAAACCGATCTTGGGCGTAAATATCGGGAGACTGGGCTTTATGAGCACGCTGGAAAGCAATGAGCTGGCGCTCATATCAAAGTTGCGCGGCAATGACTTTGCCTTAGATCGAAGAATGATGCTGAGAGTAAAGGTCGTTGACAAAAAAGGGAATGTCCGCGTCGAAAGCAACGTCCTCAATGAGGTGACGGTCTCGAAAAGCGTGGTGTCAAAGGGCGTCGGGATCTCGGTGGACGTAAACGGCAAAAAGACGATATCATTTATCGGCGACGGCGTCATTATCTGCACGCCGACAGGATCCACGGCATATTCACTGGCGGCGGGAGGTCCGATACTGGAGCCTACGAGCGACTGCATCGCAGTCACGCCAATCTGTCCGCATTCGATGCACATAAAGTCATTCGTGGCGGCGGCGCATAACGATATCTGCGTGCGTGCTGACTTCAGAACGCAAAAGCTGCTGGTCTCGCGGGATGGGCATAAGCCGTATCTGCTGAAGGCGGGAGACAGCGTGCAGGTGGAAAAATCAACGGCAAGCGTTTCGCTTATTCAGCTAAAAGAAAAAGGATTTTATGAAATAATAAGTGAAAAATTTATGGGAGAGAGGGATAAGTCATGAAATTTCAAAGACAGGCTGCCATTGTTGACTTGATAGAACGGAAAGAGATCAAGACGCAGGAGCAGCTCTCGGAGGAGCTGAAGAACGAGGGGTTCAACGCTACGCAGGCGACGATATCCCGCGATATCAAGGAGCTGCGTCTGGTCAAGGTTTCCTCGGAAACCGGCGGGTACAAATATTCCACACCGGAGCAGAACAATGATGCGCTGCATATGCCGCGCCTGCGAAATATCTTCCGCGAGTGCGTCATAAAGGTTGACCGCGCACAAAATCTTGTGCTGCTCAAGACGCTGGTTGGTATGGGCAACGCGGCATGCGCGGCGATAGACGCCATGCGGATAGACGACATCGTCGGTACGCTGGCGGGTGATGATACCATACTCATTATCATGAGGGACAACAGCGATGCGGAGAAGCTCTGCGACGCGGTGCGGGAGCTGCTGGTCTGAGATGCTTAAACGGCTGCATATCGAAAATATAGCAGTTATAGAGACCGCCGACATAGAGTTTATGCCGGGGCTTAACGTCCTGTCCGGAGAAACGGGCGCGGGCAAATCCATCATCATAGACTCCATCAACGCGATATTGGGCGCCAGAGTCAGCCGCGAGATGATACGCACCGGACAGGAACGCGCCGTCGTATCGGCTGAGTTTTCCGCGCTTGCGGAAAACTCAGCCGCGCAGAGCGTGCTGCGGGAGCTGGGGCTGGAGTTCGGTACGGAGCTGAGGCTACGACGCGATATATATGCGGACGGCAGAAATGCCTGCAGGATAAATGACGCCGCCGTTCCGCTTGCTTCGCTGCGCGCGCTGGGTGCGGGACTGATAGATATTTACGGTCAGCACGATGGGCAAAATCTGCTCAACGAGCAGATGCATATGGAATACCTTGATGATTTTGCCGGCATTGCGGCAGAGCTTTCCGTTTATGAGGCAAAATACGAGGAGCTGCTGCATCTTAACCGCATGATAAAGTCGCTTTCCATGTCCGCAAAGGAGCAGGAAATGCGAAAGGCTGTTTTGGACGCGCAGATACAGGAGCTTTCCGCCGCGGACGTGCGCGCCGGGGAAAAGGAGCTGCTGACAGAGCGCCGCACCGCGCTGATAAACGGCAAGCGTGTCTTGGAGATAATGAACGCCGCGGTCACGCTGTTGAGCGGTGACGACGGTATGTCCGGCGCGGAGGCACAGCTTGGCGAGGCGGAGGAGCTGCTGCGTAAAGGTGAAAAATACGGCGAGGAATACGTGCGTCTCTCGGCTTCCGCCAAGGAAATAAGCGTACTGGCAAGGGAGCTGTCCTCGCGCCTGTCAGATATGATATCAGCGGCGGATTTTTCACCCAAGGCGCTGGAAGATACGGAGGAAAGGCTGGAGCTTATCCAGCGGCTTGAGAGTAAATATTCCTCCGTCGCAGATGAGCTGGGAGAGGTGCTGCAGCTTTTGAAAAAGGAGCAGAACGCCTTTCCGAGCGACGGCGAGGACATCGGCAGGCTTAAAGAGGAATATGTCAAAAAGCGCGGCGAGCTGCTGAAGCTGGCTTCCGGACTGCACGCACGGCGCGAGGCTGCGGCGGAAAAGCTTGCCGAGAGGCTGAGCGGGGAGCTGCGAGAGCTGGATATGCCCGACGTGCGCTTTTGCGCCGAGATAACGGACGGGCTGGCGTCGGAGCAGGTAAAGTTTACCAAAAAAGGCACGGACACAGTGCGCTTTCTCATGTCGGCAAACCGCGGCGAGGCACTGAAGCCGCTGAGCAAGGTGGCGTCGGGAGGCGAGCTTTCCCGTATAATGCTGGCGATGAAGAACGTGCTTGCCTTCGGTGAGGGCGTCACTGGGATATTCGACGAGATAGACGCCGGCGTGAGCGGCAGAGCTGCCAGCCGTGTCGGCGAAAAGCTCTATGCCATTTCTCGCAGCAAGCAGGTGCTGTGTGTTACGCATCTGCCGCAGATAGCCTGCCTTGCCGACCATCAATATCACATAAGCAAGCATACAGACGGCAGCAAGACCTATACCACGGTGGAGCTTCTGCACGACGAGGGCAGAATAAGCGAGCTGGCGCGTATGACGGCAGGACTGCACGTGACCGACGTTACGATAGAAAGTGCCGGTGAGCTGCTGAAAGAGGCGGAAAAATACAAGCGAAGCCTGAAAAGCTGAGCTGCCAAATTCGATGAAAAGGGAGGAATTGCATATGATGAATAATTTTTGTCGTGTATGGAGGGCGCACGTTCTCTGACCCTCCAGTAATTTTACGGAGGTTAGAATATTGAGCGAACACAACGCGGGCTTATCGTTGGATAAGCTGCTGCACGAATTGAATTATCCAAAGCCTGTTGAGCGGGCGGTACGAAAAAAGCTCGCAGACCGAAATATGCGGGAAACAGCGGACTCGGCATACGTTGGAGAGGGACTTGATTTTGCATTATGCAGGCGTATGCCGCTTACAAGGCTGGCGGCGGTGACCCTTCTGCTTTTGCAAAAATATAAGGCTTACCGCGGCATAAGAGCTTCTGATGAGATAATCTTTGATACTTTCAGAGACGTTTCGCTGCGTGCCGAATTGTATTACAATGCCACAGGAGAGTCAGGTATACGGAAAGACGATGTGATCTGGTTTCGTCATATCATGAACGTAAATATTTTTAAGATCGGCGTGATGCAGTTTCAGCCTTTTGAGATGCTATATTTAGACGAGGAGATGCTTGGCGAGCCGTACATAAAGTTTGAGCCGGCGCAAAAGGCATTCTTGCCTGTCGGAACGCCGGTCATTAACTGCCACGTGCAGCATGGTGCCGATTTGACCCCGCAGAAGGTAAGGAGAGCCTTGCACGACGCCGAGGCTTTCTTTAAAAACCATTTTCCCGATGTGCGTTTTCGGGCGTTTCTCTGTTATAGCTGGCTGCTGTACCCTCCCATGGTATGCAGTCTGTCTGAGCGTTCCAATATAAGACAGTTTTCCGAGCTGTTTGATGTGGTCGGATTTTGCGGCGATAATGAACAGGCTATGGAGAGCTTGTTCCCAAACGGAAAAAGAAAGGCGCTGCCGGCGCCTACATCGCTGCAGGCTGCGGCGCTTGCGCATCCGGAGCAATTTGGCTTTGCCTGCGGGATAAGAAAACTGTAGAAAATGAGGTTTGGCAATGGATATATGGGAGAGGCTGTATGAAAGAGCGCGGGCTGAATACCGTCCGCAGGAGGTAACTCCGTTTATATACGCGCATCATGTCGTCTGCGCGCTGGAAAGCGAAAACGGAGAAATATTCACGGGCTTTTGCATAGAGAGCTGCAGCGGCGTGCTTAATCTGTGCGCGGAGCGCGTTGCGGCACTGAATATGTACGTAAACAGCGGTCAGACAAAAATTAAAAGACTGATTGCCTTCCGTGACGCTCCTCCGAGCGGCGGAGGCAGCGGCATGCCCTGCGGAGCCTGCCGAGAGTTTTTATACCAGCTCGACGAGGCAAATGAAAGCATGGAGATAATGGTCGATTATGAAAAGCGCGAGACCGTTACGCTGAAGGAGCTGCTGCCGGGCTGGTGGGGAAAAGAAGGACGCTCGGAGCAGGCGTAAACGCACAGCAATATAATATGCCGGACGGCGGGAGGTTTCCCGTGCCGTCCGGCATGCTTTTATCCTATAATATCAGCTGTGCTTTTTGAGCATCTCGTGCTTGACGTCCCAGAGCTTTTGCGATAAGTCCACGTAATACGGATGTGGATTTTCAAAACGGCAGACCTCGCTCCACAGCCTGCCTGTCTTTTCGGCACAGTAGGCGCGTATCTCACCAATCTCGCGCGGCTTATACACACATTTTCCCGCCTTGAAAAGCGGTACCTGCAGCGGCTCTGCGCTGAAGTTGGTCAGCGTCTTTTTCTTCCAAGTATGGGTGGGGTCGAATATGGTATACGGCTGCGACGGGTCGATGATCTCGTCCCGCAGAGTCATCACATCCGCCACGTATTTTCCGTCCTCGCCGCTGGTGAGACGCCATACCTGCTTGAAATGCGGCGTGGTTATTTTCTCCACATTTTCGCTTATCTTTATCTTGGGGATTATCACGCCGTTTTTGTCCTCGGTCGCGGAGAGCTTGTACACGCCGCCGAATACCGGTGCGCGGGCAGCGGTTATCAGCTTTTCGCCGATTCCGAAGGAATCGATGCAGGCTCCCTGCATCAGCAGATCGCGTATTATGAACTCGTCAAGCGAATTGGAAACGACGATCTTGCAGTCATTAAGCCCCGCCACGTCAAGCATGGCGCGTGTGCGTTTGCTGAGATATGCGATATCACCGGAATCAATACGCACGCCCTTGAGCCGCTGTCCCATCGGCTCCAGCACCTCCTTTGCCGCGCGAATGGCGTTAGGTACGCCGCTGCGAAGCACATTGTAGGTGTCCACCAGCAGGGTGCAGGCATCGGGATATATTTTTGCATATGCTGCAAAGGAATCGTATTCGCAGTCAAACATCTGCACCCAGCTATGCGCCATAGTCCCGAGCGCCGGCACGCCGAAGTCACGGTCGCTGATGACGCAGGCGGTGCCTGCCGCGCCGGCGATATATGCGGCTCTGGCGCCCAGCACCGCGCCGTCGGCGCCCTGTGCGCGGCGCGAGCCGAACTCCATCACGGCGCGCCCGTTTGCTGCGCGCACCATGCGGTTTGCCTTAGTGGCGATGAGGCTCTGATGATTGATAGTCAGCAGCAGCATGGTTTCCACAAACTGAGCCTGCATGACAGGACCGCGCACGGTCACCAGCGGCTCACCGGGGAAGATGGGAGTTCCCTCCGGTATCGCCCAGACGTCACAGGCAAATTTGAAGCGGGAGATATAGTCGAGAAACTTTTCCGAAAAGCAGTGCTTGCTCCGCAGATACTCCACGTCCTCGGCGGAAAAGGAGAGATTGTTCAGATACTCCACGAGCTGCTCAACGCCCGCCATAATAGCGTAGCCGCCGTTATCCGGAACTCTGCGGAAGAACATATCAAAATATGCTACGGTATCGGAAATACCGGTTTCAAGATACCCGTTCGCCATAGTAAACTCGTAAAAATCAGTAAGCATGGATAAGTTTTTTGTGACTTGCAAAGCCATCACCTCATAAATTATTTGCCTTGTGATCATTATACATCATTATGTGCAGATAGACAACCAAAATTAAGCAAAAGAAATATAGACAAAACGCCTGCAAATTGCTAAAATGATTTAAAATAAAAACGAAACGGAGAGTGGCAACATGGAATTTTGCAGCACACGCGGCGCGCACGGAGCTGTAAGCGCATCACAGGCAATACTCAGCGGGCTTTCATCCGACTGCGGACTGTACACGCCGCGAACTCTGCCGCTCTTTTCCGAGAGCGAGCTGAGCGGGCTGACAAGTATGGATTATCGCGGCCGTGCCGCATATGTGCTGCCGCGATTTCTGCCGGATTATACATCGAAGGAGCTTGAGGCGTATGTGCGGCAGGCATACGGAGCGCGTTTTTCCGACCGGAGTATAGCTCCGCTGCGGGAGATAGACGCCGGTATGCACATGCTGGAGCTTTTTCACGGACCGACCTGCGCTTTCAAGGATTTTGCCCTGCAGCTCTTGCCGCAGCTTTTGACCGCCGCTGCGAAAAAATGCGGCGAAGAGCGCATGATAGCAATACTCACCGCGACCTCCGGCGATACGGGGAAGGCGGCGATGGAGGGCTTTGCCGACGTGCCGGGAACGTGCATATGCGTATTTTATCCGGACGGCGGCACCAGCGATATCCAGCGGCTGCAGATGAACACGCAGACCGGCGGCAACGTGCAGGTTTTTGCCGTCAAGGGCAATTTTGACGATACGCAGAACGGAGTCAAACACATATTCACCGACGCGGAAGCAATAGCGGCGCTTGGTAAGAGCCGCATTATGCTCTCCAGCGCCAATTCGATAAACTGGGGCAGGCTCGCGCCGCAGACGGCGTATTATTTCCATGCCTATGCGGAGCTTGTCGCTGCCGGTAAAATAAAGCTCGGAGATAAGATAAACTTTTGCGTGCCGACGGGCAATTTCGGCAATATTCTGGCGGGATATTTTGCCAAGCGGAGCGGACTGCCGATAGACAAGCTGATATGCGCCTCCAACCGCAATAACGTGCTGACGGAGTTTATCAGAACCGGCGTTTACGACAAAAACCGCGAGTTTTATCTAACCAGCTCGCCATCCATGGATATCTTGATATCGTCCAATTTAGAGCGTCTGCTGTTTGAACTGAGCGGTCACGACTGCGAAAGGGTATGCGGACTGATGAAGCAGCTCGGAGAGGACGGATGCTACGACATCGGCAGGGAAATGCTGGACAGGCTGCGTGAGGAGGGCTTCTGCGCCTACTTCAGCGACGAAACAGCAACGGAACGGTGCATTAAAAATATATGGGACCAGCACGGCTATCTGTGCGATACGCATACTGCCGTGGCGGCGGATTCTTACCGGCAGTACAGGGAGGAAACGGGCGATGGCAGCCCGACGGTGGTGCTTTCCACGGCTTCTCCCTTCAAGTTCGCGCCTGCTATACTCAGCGCGCTCGGCGCACCGCGCGAGGCGGACGATTTCAGTGCGATCGAGGCGCTGGAGAAGCTGACGGGGCTTTCCGCCCCGCCGCAGCTCAAGAATATCTGCGGTATGCCGGAGCGCTTCGGCGGCAGCGCGATAGGCAGGGAAGATATGAAAGCGCGCGTGTTGGAATGGCTGGTGAAGGCATGAAATATGCAGTGTTTTTGGGCGACGGCATGGCAGATCTGCCGCTGAGGGAGCTTGGAGGCAAAACGCCGCTTGATGCCGCTGTGCATCCCGCCATGGACGCGCTGGCGCGGGAAGGACTTTTCGGCACGACGCGGACGGTGCCGGAGGGCATGGCGCCGGGCAGCGACACGGCGAACCTGTCCGTTTTCGGCTATGACCCGGCAAGATATTATTCCGGACGCTCGCCGCTGGAAGCGGTCAGCATGGGGATACGCCTTGAGCCGGAGGATGCGGCATATCGCTGCAATACTGTCACGCTCTCCGAGGCAGACGCGCTGGAGGACGCCGTAATGCTCGATTACAGCGCAGGCGAGATAGAAAGTGAGGACTCGGCGGAGATAATCAAAAGCATCGCAGAGCAGTTTAAGGACAGGGCAGAGCTCTATCCCGGCATAAAATACCGCCACTGTCTGGTGCTGAGAAATGCCAATACGGGCGCAGAGACCACTCCTCCGCACGATATATCCGGCAAGCCGGTCAGAGGCAGACTGCCGCGTGGTGAGAATGCCGCGCTGCTGCGCGAGATAATGGAATATTCATATGCGGTGCTGCCGCGGCATCCGGTAAACATACGCCGCGTGCGCGAGGGCAAGCGTCCTGTTTCTGCGCTGTGGTTCTGGGGTGAGGGGCGACGCCCGCAGCTTCCGACATATCGGGAAAAATACGGGATAGGCGGCAGCGTCATTTCCGCAGTAGACCTTATCCGCGGGATAGGGCAGTGCGCCGGACTGAACAGCGTGATCGTGTCCGGCGCCACTGGCGACTGGCACACGGATTTTGCCGCCAAGGGACGCGCCGCAATAGAGGCGCTGCAAAAGGACGACTTCGTATATATCCACGTGGAGGCTCCCGACGAGTGCGGGCATCACGCCGAGATACGGGAAAAGGTCTGGTCTATCGAGCAGATAGATGAGAAGATAGTGATGCCGGTCATGGAGCATCTGCGTTCCTGCGGCGAGGATTTCTGCGTGCTGCTCATGCCGGATCATCCTACGCCGATTTCCATTATGACGCACAGCGCCGACCCGGTGCCGTTTGCGCTTTTCGACAGCCGAAAGCCACGAAAAAATGCTGACAAGTCAGTGCGCTTGACAGAAGCCTGCGCCGCAGGTGCCGGCGTGCATGTAGAGCGCGCATGGGAGCTGATGAGCATGATGACGGGAGTGAAATAGAAAAAAGCTCTCCGTCCGGCATATCTGCCGGACAGAGAGCCTTTGCTTGCTGCTTTATCTGTTGTCGGAGCTGCCGCTGCCGGTCGTGCTGTTGCTATCGGTGTCCTGATCTTTTCTGCTCTTCTGATTGTTCTTCTGACCGTTTTGGTAGTTCTTCTGATTATTGCTGCTGTAATTGCTGTAATTCTTTTCCATGATTTCACCTCGTTTAAATATTGTGATATTATTTTGAGAAAAATCCGGCGTTTTTATTCATTGCTCAAAAAATATTGAGATTGTCGATATTATGTGTTACAATGAGATTGCTTAATATTCTGAAACAGACGGAGGTTCTTTTTATGTCCGGTCATTCCAAATGGCATAATATCCAGAAAACCAAGGGCGCAGCCGACGCCAAGAGGGCGAAGGTATTCACCAAATACGCGCGAGAGATAGCCATCGCCATACGCGAGGGCGGCGCCGACCCGAACAGCAATTCCAAGCTGTCCGCCACCATTTCCCGCGCCAAAAGCGACAATGTGCCCAATGACAATATAAACCGCATTTTGCAGAAGTATCAGAGCGGCGCGGCGGCGGAGAATTATGAGTATATCAATTACGAGGGCTACGGTCCCGCAGGCGTCGCCGTCATCGTCGAGGCGCTGACGGACAACCGCAACCGCACCGTTGCGGACGTGCGGCATTACTTTGACAAATACGGCGGAAACCTCGGCGCTGCAAACTGCGTTTCGTGGCAGTTTGACAAGAAGGGCGTCATCATCATCGACGGCGAGGAGCTGAACGAGGACGAGGTCATGATGCAGGCGCTGGACGCCGGAGCCAGCGACTTTTCTGCGGAGGACAAGGTGTTTGAGGTGTACACCGAGCCGGACGATTTTGAGACGGTCAAGGAGGCGCTCAAGACAGCGGGCTTGCCTATACTTGAGTCGCAGGTCGAGATGGTGCCTCAGAATTATATAAAGCTCACCTCGGAGGACGATATCAAGAACATGACCAAGATGCTGGAGGTCATGGAGGACAACGACGACGTGCAGAACGTGTGGCATAATTGGGAGAACGAGGAATGAAGTGTCCTTTTTGCGGCAGCGAACGGATAGAAGAAGGAATTTCTTGGGGACTCAGTGATGAGGGTGGAAATGTTGGATTGAACTTTCAGGCTGGCGGATTTCTGAAAATCATTGGGACAGTTCAAGTGTATTCCGATCTTTGCCTCGACTGTAAAGCTTTGCTAAAAACGTATATCCGCGATGATACTGAGCGGCAATGGCATCACAAGCCGGGGGCTTTAGGGTCGAAATAATTATCATATCTTGTCCTATACCCGGATTTGCGACATATTCGTTGACGCAGAGGTAAAATATTCAGAACGTGTGGCATAGTTGGGAAGAATAAAGAAAGATGATTTTCGCCGAAGGCAAAAGCCTTCGGCGATTTTTGTTGCTTTTTGATATGTGTGATGATATAATCGTGCTACCACACAAATCTGAATATCGGTACCTGTGGATAGCCGTATCTATATGGAGCAAAATAAGCTGCGTAAAAACGCAGCCCTTACTTCTGCTCTTTATGGATAGGGTATCGAAGATTTGTGTGGTAACAAATGGGGCTATGCGTTTTTCGGTGTGTAGTTCCGTTTGGGACTACACACTTTTTATTTTTAGGAGGACAGAGATAATGAAAAGGACGGTCGTGCTGCTATTGGGGCTTGTATTACTGCTGTCAATTGCGGCTTGCGGCAAAAGTAAGGCGGTAACAGAGGTAGAAAACGCAATTGAAGAAATCGGGGAAGTAACCATTGACAGTGAAGAAGTTATCGCAAAAGCAGAAAAACTGTATAACATTTTGACCGACAGTGAGAAGTCGGATGTAAGCAACCGTTTGACTTTAGCCGAAGCAAAGGACAAATTTGAGCAATTGCAGAATGAGCAAAAAGCTAAACTGGCAGAGGAAGAAGCGGCGGCATATAAAGCTAAATTGTGGGATTTGTATTATGCAACAGTTAATGGCGCCGCAATGACTGAAACAGCAGGAAATCTTATTATAGCTGTTTGGCGTAATGCCATTTGGGAAGAACGCGATGACAAAACTGATAAATATACTCGCCCTGACGGATACTTTGTCAGCGATTTTAATGATGCATTAGACAATCTTTTTAGTGATCGCTCTTTTATGGATAGTGTGGATGCGATTAGAATTAACAAAGATGTGGTATTAAGCTATATTAAGGATTTGCAAAACCCTCCTGAAGAGCTTAAAGAGGCTTATATCATTGCTCGAGAGTGCTATGATGCATATATTACTTTTACGGATTTGGTTATAAATCTGTCGGGAAGTTTGCAGAGCTTTTCTGAAAGCTTTGAGGAGTCCAGCATGCTGCTTTATAAAAAATATGGTGTTTTGGAAATGTATTTAGACTGATATTTCAGCGTAAAGAAAGGCATCGGAGAAACAGTTCTCCGATGTCGTATATCTATCCACTTTATTTTATCCCGTACTTTGCCGCGTAGTTGCAGACGATTTCGCGGAAATGCTCGTGCCTGAAGCCCTTTGTTACGTCGCTCAGGTCAATATACGCGCCTGCCATCAGGTTTTGTATTATCGCCTCGGCAACAAAGGCTTCAAAGGCGTATTCATCGGCAAAGGCGGCTTCGATATCCGTGTTCATGCGGGTGTTTATGCCGTCGATGGCGGCGCGGTAAATGATATTCTGCGAGCCGAGCAATCTGCCGGCGCGCTCAAAACAGGCGATACCCTCCCGCATGTCCGATACCGTTATCCTCCCGCGGTAATGCACCTGCTGCGCGCCGCCCGCCAGTATGCTGTCAACGGAAGTTTCAAGCACAGCGGCAATGTCCGGCAGCAGTCCAACGTCGGGAAGCGCTTCGCCGCGCTCCCACTTGCTCACGGCTTGGAAAGAGACGGACAGGCGTTCGCCGAGCTGCACCTGCGTCAGTCCCTTGCCTTTGCGCAGAGCGGCAATATATTCGCCTACTTGCTTTTCGTTTACAGACATATATGCTCCTCCATAACAGTATTGAAAGCTTTCATATATATCATAAGCCGGATCGTCGCGTTTTTCAATAAGCCTGCGGTTTAGCGCGGAGTAAAAATATTCAACTGCCCATTTTGCTTATTATATCCTTCTGCATCTTTTCGGAAATGAAAGGCATAAGGTCGCTGAAGCCCGCCAGCTCGTCCGTGCCGATGCTTTCCAGTCTGCCTATCATGCCTTCCAGCGCCGTGCGGGAGAGAAATGGCGCGACGGCGACAAGCTCCGTCAGCGAGTCCGGCGTGACCTTTTCTGCCAGCTCGTCCGCCTTTTCCCGGCTTATGAACGGGCACAGGGCGCTCAGCAGACCGGTATCAAGGGTGAAGTAGTCGAGGCTTTCCGCCTTCTCAATCATCGCCGCTGTGACTGCGGTGGAAATGAAGGGGGAGAGCGCCGCTATCTCGCCCGCGTTGCGCGGCACAACGCCATCCGCCAGCGATTCCAGAGTTTCCGGGTCGATAAAGGGCGAAAGGGAAATGAGGTCGCCCATGGAGACCTCGCTCTCCGCCCGGGTCTTGATGAGCTCCGCCAGCCGCTCCGGCTCCAGCAGCGGAGCTATGACAGCGATATCGCTCAAGGCCATACCGCTTGTGCAGGCGCCGCCCTCAAGCACCTTTTCTGCAAGCTCCGCGTCGCGGCTCTCGCCCAAAAGCTCGTAAAGGCTGATATCAAGAATGCGGCACAGGTCGGTAAGCTTGGATATGTCCGGCATGGAGGCTCCGCGCTCCCAGTTGGACACCGCCTGAAAGCTCACTGCCATCTCATCCGCCAGCGCGTTCTGCGTCATATTCTTTCGTATGCGCGCCTCGCGTATCTTGGCGGAAACGGCGTTTGTTTTGAACATGGTTATTCAACTCCTTTCGTTGTCTCCATTATAGTTTTCGCCGCGTGAAATTGCAATAAAGCGATGCTTGAGTTTACCGCTTGACTTATTTCCGAGCTTAATTTATACTTTTAACCATGGGATAAAGATATGAGAGGGTTGAATTATTTTGAAAAAATGCAAGAGCTGCGGGTATTCCACACAGGATACGGACAAGTTCTGTCAGATGTGCGGTGGGAATGAGTTTTACCCGCCGGAGCCGACTTCTGATGCTGAGCGTGAGGCAGCTTATTCCACCGCGGAGACGGCGCAGCAGACGGTGGTATATTCCGACGCTGCGGCGGCTCCGGCGCAGAAGGCGGAGGCAGGAAACGTCGTCGCCGGCATCGTCGGCGCACTGCTGTTCGCGCTCGGCGGCGCGGCGGTATATTTTCTGTTCTATCAGATAAATATGGTTTCGGCGCTCAGCGGCGTCGTCATGTTCGTGCTTGCCAACTTCGGCTACGGGCTTTTTGCACGCAGCAAGGGCTCGATGGCGGGTATAGTTGTCGCAGCCGTCGTTACGCTCGTCATGCTGTTTGTGGCGGAATATCTCTGCATTTCCTATGAGATATGGAAGGCTTATCGTTACGATGGCGTAGATATATTTGCGGCGATAAGAGTGACTTCGGCATTTTTGGAGGAGCCGGAAGTGAGAAAGGCGTTTTTCCATGATCTCGCCTATGCATATCTGTTCGGAATAATCGGACTCGTCAGTTCCGTCATGTCCCATATAAAAAGGCGCAAGCAGGGAGCGTAACGGCTGAAAAAGACAACATGCGGAGGCGCGGGCAAGCTCCCGACGCCTCCGTTTTGTCGTCTCGCGGCTCGATTGGCTCTTGAACTGACCCCGATATTGTGGTATGCTTTTTACAGTATTTTTTGGTATCAAATCATTAAAAAGGACGAATATAAGCTATGACAGACCGTTCAAAAATACGCAATTTTTCCATAATCGCCCATATTGACCACGGCAAGTCCACGCTGGCAGACCGCCTTTTGGAGCTGACGGAGACGGTGTCCGCCCGCGATATGACGGCGCAGGTGCTGGATAATATGGAGCTGGAGAAGGAGAGAGGCATCACCATCAAGGCGCGCGCGGTGCTGCTGGAATACCGGGCGGACGACGGAGAGGTTTATCGCCTCAATCTGATAGACACGCCGGGGCATGTGGACTTCAATTACGAGGTCTCGCGCTCGCTGGCGGCATGTGAGGGCGCTCTGCTGGTGGTGGACGCTGCGCAGGGTATCGAGGCGCAGACGCTTGCCAATACCTATCTCGCGCTGGAAAATGACCTTGAGGTGCTGCCCATTATCAATAAGATAGATCTGCCGAGCGCCGACCCCGCGCGGGTAAAGGCGGAGGTGGAGAATATCATCGGTCTGCCTGCGGAGGACGCGCCGGAGATATCGGCAAAAATGGGCACAAATATAAAAGAAGTGCTGGAGTGCGTGGTGAAGAACGTACCCTGTCCCAAGGCGGGGCAGGAGGGCGAGACACGGGCGCTCATCTTTGACAGTCAGTATGATTCATACCGCGGCGTTATCGTTTATGTGCGCGTGTTTGACGGCGAGTTCAGACCGGGCATGAAGATAAAAATGATGGCGACGGGCGCCGAGTTTCAGATAGTGGAGTGCGGGTATCTGCGTCCGTTTGGATTTGAACCTGCGCCGGTACTGACCGCCGGAGAGGTGGGATATATAACCGCCAGCATCAAGAACGTCAAGGACACGCAGGTTGGCGATACGGTCACGGACGCGCAGGCGCCCTCTGCCGAGCCGCTCAAGGGATATCGTCAAGTGCAGCCGATGGTTTTTTCCGGTCTGTATCCCGCCGACGGCAAAAAATATCCCGATCTGCGCGACGCGCTGGAAAAGCTGAAGCTGAACGACGCTTCGCTGACCTATGAGCCGGAGAGCTCGGCGGCGCTCGGCTTTGGCTTCCGCTGCGGTTTTTTGGGACTGCTGCATTTGGAAATAATACAGGAGCGTCTGGAGCGCGAGTACGGTCTTGACTTGATATGCACGGCTCCCAGCGTTATTTACAAGCTCAAAATGATGAGCGGGGAGGAGCGCGTGATAGACAACCCGCTCAATTTTCCAAATCCGGGCGAAATAGAGTATGCGGAGGAGCCTATCGTAAAGGCGAGCATCATGACCCCGTCGGAGTATGTCGGCAATCTGATGGAGCTGTGTCAGGATCGCCGCGGCGTCTACAAAGACATGAAATATATCGACACCAACCGCGTCGAGCTGCATTACGAGCTGCCGCTGAACGAGATAATATATGATTTCTTCGACGCGCTCAAGTCTCGGACAAAGGGCTATGCTTCGCTGGATTATGAGCTGCTCGGTTACCAAAAATCAAGCCTTGTACAGCTGGATATCTTGCTCAACGGCGAGGTGGTGGACGCGCTTTCGTTCATAGTGCATACGGAGAAAGCGTATGCCAGAGGCAGGCGCATTGCGGAAAAGCTAAAGGAGAATATCCCGCGTCAGCTCTTTGAGGTGCCGATACAGGCGGCTGTCGGCGGCAAGGTCATCGCCAGAGAAACGGTAAAGGCTCTGC
>JAFTDT010000018.1 GCA_017453985.1 Clostridia bacterium | reverse complement strand
GCCCTCGCCGCCGTACTGGGACTGATATTCGGATAAAAAACGCGGCTGCCGCAATCTCTGCGGCAGCCGCATGGCTGTCCCTCACATATCCAAGAGCCTCAGTATCTCCCGCTTGTAGTCCGAAAACTGCGGCGTCAGCGCGAAGTCGCGTCCGCGCGGACGCGGTGGCTCTATAACAAGCTCGGAGGGTATAAGCCCCGGCGTGCCGCCGCGAATGTAAATGCGGTCGCTCAGCAGCACCGCCTCGTCGATATCGTGGGTGATGAACAGCGTACTCAGCTCTATCTGCTCCATCACGTCGAGATACCATGCGTGTATCTCGCCCTTGGTCAGCGCGTCCAGCGCCGAGAACGGCTCGTCCAGCAGCGCCACCCCCTGCGAGCCGAGGTAGGTGCGCAGCAGCGCCGCGCGCTGACGCATGCCGCCGGAGAGCTGCGCGGGATAGCGCAGCTCCGTGCCCGCCAGCCCGAACTGCTCAAAGTACGCGCTCGCCTTGTCGCGGGCGCTTTTTTTGCTCATGCCCTGAAGCAGCAGCGGCAGCGCGACGTTGTCCACTATCTTCTTGTGCGGCAGCAGCAGATCCTTCTGCAGCATGTAGCTGACGGCGCCGGGTTTGCCGGTTATGTCCTCGTCGCGCAGCCACACCCTGCCGCTGTCCGGCTGGTTCAGCCCGGACAGCACGTGGAACAGCGTGGTCTTGCCGGAGCCGGACACGCCCAAAAGACAGACCAGCTCACGCGAGTCAAGGCGGACGGAAATATCCTCCACGATGGGCACGCCGTCATAGCTCTTGCAGATATGCTCTGCGCGCAGTATAGAGTCCGTCATGGGAGAAAATCGTTGGTGAAGCCGGTACCGGCGCCGAGCGGCTTGGCGCAGAGACCGTTGTCCGTCAGCCAGGCGTAAAAGCCGTCCCAGCGGACGGGGTCGATATAGCCCCAGCGGCTGACCTCCGCCTTATACTGGTCGCACATCCACTTCTGACTGGCGACGACCAGCTCTTCGGAGTCCTTCAGCGAACCGGTGGTATCGCCCTCGATAAGTATCTTCGCCGCCTCCTCGGGGTTTTCGATGGCGTATTCATAACCCTTTGCCGTGGCGGCGAGGAACGCCTTTGCCGCTTCGGGGTCGTTTTTCAGAAAATCGTTGTTCGCCGTCATGATGGGAGTGTAGTAATCCATGACCTCGCCGTAATCCTTGAAGAAGGTGAAGTCGTAGTCAAAGTCGCGCAGCTCGGCGGTGATGGCGCCCCAGCCGTAGAATACCCAGATGGAGTCCGCCTGATGCGCCGCCAGCGCGCCCGGCTCGTCGGTGATGTTGTTGGGTATCAGCGTCAGCGTGTCAAAGTCTGCGCCGTCCGCCTCCATCAGATACTTTATCATGGCAAGCTCGATGGGGCTGTTCCAGGTGGCGTAGACCTTGCCCTCCATGCCGGCGGGGCGGTCCATGCCCTCGCCCGCGCGGGCGATAAGTCCGGAGGAATTGTGCTGCAGCAGCGCAGCCACGGCGGTCACGGGCAGCGGCTCGTCGAGCGCCAGCGCGCCGGCGAGCGTGTCCTGTCCGGTCACGCCGAATTGCGCCTGTCCCGCGGCGACCAGCGCGGTAGCGCCATCTTCGGGCGGCTGCACGATGGTCACGTCCAGACCGGCGTCCTTATAATATCCCTTCGCCTGCGCGACGTAAAGTCCGGTGTGATTGGTGTTGGGCGTCCAGTCGAGGCAGAAGGTTATCTTCTTCAGCTCCTTGCCGCTCTCCTTGTCCGCGCAGCCGGCGAGCAGCGCCGCCATGGTCAGCAGTGCCAGCGTGATCGCAATCAATTTCTTCATGGGTATCAGTCCTTTCTTTCAACTTTCTCGTAAGCCTCCCACGGCATTGCGAGCCGCCGCAGCAGCGCGACCGCCGCCATCAGCAGCAGGCTGACCGCCGTGATGAACACTATGACGGCGAACATCTTGTCAAAGGCGTATGCCTTGCGCACGCGCGTCATGTACACTCCCAGCCCCTCAAAGCCGCCGAGCCATTCGCTGACGACCGCGCCGACCACGGCGTAGGACGCGCTGACGCGCAGTCCGGAGAAAAAGTGACTGAGAGCGGCGGGAAGCTTGAGATGCCGGAATATCTGCACGCGGCTCGCGCCCATGCAGCGCAGCAGATCAGCCGCCTCGCGGCTGGCGGAGCCGTAGCCGTCGAGCAATCCGATGGTGATGGGGAAGAAGGTCGTCAATGCCACCAGCGTGACCTTGGGCGCTGTTTCAAAGCCCATCCACAGCACCAGCAGCGGCGCGATGGCGATGGTGGGTATGGTCTGCGTGACGATGATGATGGGGTACAGCGCCCGATACAGCACCGGAAAGCGGTCCATCAGCGTCGCGGCGACAAACGCCACCGTGATGCCGCAGAGCAGACCGTAAGCCGCCTCCAGCAGCGTCACCCGCGCATGGCTGAGCAGCAGGGGAAAGTCCCCGACGAGCGCGCGCAGCACCGCTTCGGGCGACGGCAGCATAAAGCCCGGCACCCATTCCAGCCTGCATGCGAAATGCCACAGCGCCAGCAGCAGCGCGACGGAGCAGACGGCAGGCAGCTTATTTGTGATGCTTTGCGACCTTTTCATCGATGGTCAGTATCTTGCCGTGCGGCATATAGCTTATCTTGACATAGGCGGAAACCTTCTCGGAGCCTGCCTCCGTGGCGGTCTTGACGCACTTTGAGATGACCTCCATGAGTTGGTCGAAGTCCTCGCCCTCGACGGTAGTTTCAAAGGGACCGACGTAGTAATTCAGTCCCGTTGAGGCGATGTAGGCGATGACCTCGTCCACCACGCGGACGGTTTCCTCCGTGCTGCCCATGTTCGGCAGCACCTGAATGGCGATGCTGGTTTTCATGTGTATTTCCTCCTTAAAATAAAAATTATAAGCAAAAAATCAAGCCGCCCATCGGGGGCGGCTTTTTAAGGCGCGGCAAAGCAAAAACTCCCTACGATGGAATTACCCAACAGGTTCAAGGGTCACGGGCGGCAAAATCGCCCATATCTCAGCCGGATATCGCTCCAGCACCCCTGTTTTTTATATCTGATTGTTGCGGAACGCATCGTTCCGATAACTATTATAGCACCGATTTTGCTTTTTGCAAGCCCTTTTTCGGGAAAAAGCTGCAAAACCGGCGCGGGAGCAAGCCCGCTCCCGCGCCGCATGTGCGTTATTCTTTTTCTGCTGCGTCAGATGCGGCGGTTTGCTCATCTTCGGCAGAACCGTGGTCTATGCAAGCGGAAATCACAGAGAACAGCCCTATCAGCATAATTCCGCCGCCGATAAGCAAGACAGCGCTCGAAAAAGCCAGTCCCACCATTACAAATGCATGACCGAAAATCAGCAGAGCTATCCCGCGCAGCATTTTTCGTATTGTTTTCATGATAATATCACCAGCTCCATTCTGTTTCGATGGGTGTGTAGTCGTCGCGCAGAATTATCTGCTCGGCTGGCTTGGCTTTTACCGTGTCCCATTTGCATATCTGCATGAACTCGGCTGCGCTTTCTTCTGTTGGGGGATATACATAACACATGCCCTCATGCATTACCGTTCCCATAAAGAGCTTGTTTTGACGGAAAAAGCCGACGTCTTCCGGAAGCTCTGATTTTTGCAGTTCATTTTCAACAGAAAAATATCGGTTGAAATGGTCGCGCAGTATTTTTTTTGTTTCCGGACAGGCGCGAAAGAGCCGTATCTCCATGATGTTGCGCTCCGGCACATAATAGCAGAACCAATGGCAGCTCTTTATTACCTTGAGCAGATAGGGACGCAGCTCTTCCAGCAGCTTTATCTCATCGTCGCTGGTAAAATATGCCCTTTTCAAAGAAAACACGTCCGCATATTTGAAGCAGACCTTGAGCAAACGGTCATGCTCCGCATGACTGAACTCTTTTGTTGCTGACAGCATCATGTTTATATACCTCGCTTATCCAAACAGTAATTCGGGCGGAGAAAAGCCTGTATGTTCCCAGCTGCCGATAGTTTGCAGCTCTTGCGTAAAGGCTTTGCTTGGGGGATAAGCATGCAATATTAACTCATGGGCGACCGTCCCGACAATTATTTCGTTGCCCTTCAGGAAGCAAAGATCCTCTAAGGTCAATCTGGGGACAGCATCATTTCTCTGCGTATATCCCATAAATATGTCCTGCAAATGTGCTTTAAGTATTTCTTTTGCAGCGGAGCAAGCCTCATACAAATGAATATGCATTTTCCATTCCGAGCCGGGCGGGGTGCTCCGCAAATCATAACCGAACCATTGTAAAGTAGTAAAATCGCAGAGCTTATAAGGAGCGAGCGCGTCCTCAAGCGAGGATATTTCGGAGTCTTGCCAAAGCCCCTTTTGAAATGAAAACGCGGTAGCTTCGGAAAAACACAAATCCAAAAAACGGTTGAACGCCGTTCCGCTGATGGTTCGGGGAAAATCCTCTGCGGTCTCGTGCTTCTGCTGCGGAGTAGTCCATGAGTCAAAACGATACATATTTTCGCACCTTATTTGTTGTAAAAAGCAAATGTGTTTTTTATGAATAAATTATATCACATCGGCAGCTAAAAGCCCATACCGCAGGCGGAAAATTTTCAGAAAATGCGAAGATGCTTTTCGAACACTGCTGAATTTTCAGAAAGCAGGCTTATCGCCGCGAAAAAAATGCGCCTGCCGCTTGACAAGTTAGCTATATCTAACTATAATAAAAACGGTTAAATCAATCTAATGCTTTAAAACGGAGGCGGTACATAGATGAAAATCGTGGAATTCAAAAACGTCAGCCGCGTATACGCCAGCGGCGGCCACGAGCTGCGCGCGCTGGACGGCGTGGATCTGGAACTGGAGGAGGGGCGCTTCATCGTCATACTCGGTCCCAGCGGCGCGGGCAAAAGCACGCTGCTGAACATACTCGGCGGGCTGGACAGCCCGACGGCGGGCAGCGTGCGCGTCGGAGGCAGGGATATCTCGACGCTGTCCGGCGACGAGCTGGCGGAATACCGCGCGGAGACGGTGGGCTTTGTCTTTCAGGCGTACAACCTCATTCCCACGCTGACCGTGGCGGAGAACATCGCGCTGGTGGGCGAGATAGTGCCGGATATGCTGAGCGTCGATGAGTTGCTGCGCGAGATAGGGCTGGCAGACCACCGCAACAATTTCCCTGCCGAGCTTTCCGGCGGAGAGCAGCAGCGCGTGTCCATCGCCCGTGCGCTGGCGAAGAACCCGAAGATACTCCTGTGCGACGAGCCGACCGGCGCGCTGGACTCTGAGACCGGCGTGGTGGTGCTGAAGCTGCTGCTGAAGATGGCGCGTGAGCACGGCAAGACGATAGTCATCGTCACGCACAACCAAAATATCGCCAAGATGGCGGACGTGGTGATTAGGGTGAAGAACGGCAGGATAATGTCCTGCGAGGAGCAGAGCAAGCCTCTGAGCGCGGACGAGGTGGATTGGTGATGCTGTTTCGCAAGCTGATACGGACGATGTGGCGCTATAAGGCGCAGTTCATCTCCATGGTGATAATGATAGCCATCGGCGTCGGCGTTTTCACGGGATTTAATATGGAATGGTACAGCCTGGAGCGTGATTTGGAGAAGATATGGGATGCCACCGGCTTTTCCGACTTCCGCATCGTGTCCGAGCAAGGCTTTTCCGCGGAGGAGGCGGAGGCGGTGCGTGCCATTGACGGCGTGGACGACGTGACGCGATTTCTTTCCGTCAACGCCACGGTCAAGGGCGAGGGCGACGTGCTGGCGATGACCGTCAACACCAATATGGACGTTTCCGGCGTGCTTTTGATAGAGGGCGCGGATTATGACGCCGCCGACGGTGAGGGCATGTGGCTCTCCGACCAGTACGCCGCGAAAAACGGCGTCGCGGTGGGCGACCGCCTCACGCTGGCTTACAAGCATTTTGAGCTTTCCGGCACGGTGCGCGGACTGGTGAAGTCGGGCGAATACCTCGTCTGTCTGCCGGACAGCACGCAGGTAATGCCGGATTACAATACCTACGGCTTTGTCTACGTAACGCCGGAGCTGCTGAAAAGCGCCTTCGGCTTTGAGCTGTATACGCAGATAAACGTGCGCTCCACGCTGGAAAAGAGCGAGCTGGTGCGGCAGGTGGATGAGACGCTGGGCAGCACCACGCTGGTGATGGCAAAGGAAGACGTTGTTTCCTATGCCGAGGCGATGGGCGAGGTGGAGGAGGGCAAGACCATGGGCAATATCCTGCCCGTGCTGTTCATCGCCATCGCCATACTCACCATGGTCACCACGATGCACCGCCTGACCGCCTCGGAAAAGACGCAGATCGGCACGCTCAAGGCGCTCGGCTTTAAAAATCGACGCATACTTGTGCATTATAGCTCGTACGCGCTGATGATAGGCCTGCTGGGCACGGCGCTGGGCATCGGGCTGGGGTATTTTCTCGGCTGGTACATCATGAACCCCTCCGGTGCGATGGGAACTTATCTCGACATGGCGGACTGGACGCTGTATATGCCGTCGTTCTGCTGGCTTGTGCTGGTGCTGATAAATGTGTTCCTCACCGTCATCGGCTTTGTTTCGGTCAAGTCGATGCTCAGAGGCACGGCGGCGGACGCACTGCGCCCTTATGCTCCCAAGAAAATGAAGAGCCTCGCACTGGAAAAAACGCGCCTGTGGGCGCGCCTCGGCTTCGGCACAAAGTGGAACCTGCGCGACAGCCTGCGTCACAGGGCGCGCACGGGCATGACGCTGTTCGGCATCATCGGCTGCATGGTGCTGCTGGTCGGCGCGATGGGAATGAAGGATACTATGGACGCCTTTGTTGACACGTTTTACAATAAGGCGATAAATTATGAAACGCGCGTGCATATCGACAGCGAAAACGCCTCCGAGGAGGCGGCGCTTGCTCTCGTCGAAAAATACGCGGGCGACTGGAGCGCACAGCTCGGCGTGCAGATAACGGACAAGGCGCTGGCGCTGGAGATATACCATATCGAGCATGACAAGGTGCGCTTCGTGGACGAGGATATGAGGATAGTGCCGCTGACGGATGACGGCGCATATATCTGCTCGCGCATCGCCGAGGATTACGGGCTGGAGCCGGGAGGCAGCTTTACCTTCTCTCCCTACGGCAGCGACGGTGAATACCGCGTCAGGGTCGCGGGAGTGCTGCGCTCGCTGAGCGAGAGCATCGTCATGACGGACGCATATGCGGAGAGCGTCGGAATTGAAGGCAGGGTGAGCGTGATATACACCGACGAGACGGATATTCCCGCTGATGAGCGGATAACCGGCACGCTGAGCAAGCAGAGCATCATCGACTCCTTTGACACCTTTATGGAGCTGATGAATACGATGGTGCTGCTGCTGTGCGTCGCCGCCGTGGTGCTGGGCATAGTGGTGCTGTATAATCTGGGCGTGATGAGCTATGTGGAGCGATACCGCGAGATGGCGACGCTCAAGGTGCTGGGCTTTAAGGACAGGAAGATAGGCTCGCTGCTGATAGGGCAGAACATGTGGCTGACGGTGCTGGGCGTGCTTGTGGGTCTGCCCTGCGGCGTGGGCGTGCTGAAATATCTGCTGAACGCGCTCGCGGCGGAATACGAGCTGAAGCTGGTGCTGGGACCGCTGACCTATGGCGTCAGCATACTCACGACCTTCGGCGTGTCGCTGCTGGTCGGGCTGCTGATATCGCGCAAGAATAAAAAGATAGACATGGTAGAAGCCCTGAAAGGAGTGGAATGAGATGGTGAAAACGGTGCTCGGCATCGAGGGCATGGCGTGCAGCATGTGCGAGGCGCATATCAACGACGCGGTACGCGCCGCCTTCAAGGTAAAGAAGGTCAGCTCCTCGCATGCCAAGGGGCGCACGGAGATAATCAGCGAGACGCCGCCGAACGAGGCGGAGCTGCGCCGGGTGATAGACGCCACGGGCTATAAGCTGCTTTCCGTCACGGCGGAGCCGTATGAAAAGAAAGGGCTTTTCGGCAGAAGATAAAGACAGCAAAAGCCGCGGCAGCCCTGCCGCGGCTTTTGCGGTTATTTTTGCGGAATATCAATGATATCTATATCGGTGGCAATCCCGTTTTTTGGTAATTCATCAGGAGCAGCAACGGGGGCGGCATTTGCCTGAGGCTTTAAAGGCGCGCCGCCTGCGGCATTCCAACCGGCAATAAAAGCTATCCTAACCATGGAAAACAAAGCGTTCTCTGCTTGGTCATACTCTCTGCGGTCAATAAAATCACCAAAAGCTTTTTCAAAATCAGTATTCACTCAAATCATCCTTTCTTTTGACATTCAGTAAATGTCATATTTGCATGTATTTTATCATATAATTCCACAAAAGACAATCACTGAATGTCATTTGAGGGAATAATTATGTATAAAAACAGAGCAAAGGACGGAGCAAACAATATTTCCGGAAGAAGAATACAGGCATACAGAAAGCGGCTGCCGGGTAGCATTTCGCAAAACAAATTTGCCGCCATGCTTCAGGTAAGAGGGCTGGACATCGACAAAAACGCGGTGCAGAGGATAGAATGCGGCAAGCGTTTTGTAACGGATATTGAGTTGAAGGTTATCGCGGAGACGCTTGGCGTGACCTGCGACGCGCTATTGACGGAAAATTGAAAGACAGCAAGAGCCGCGGCAGTATTGCCGCGGCTTTTGTAAAGCCAATCAATTCCATTTTGCGTTGATTTTGAGACAAAACCATGCTATCATGAATACATGCATTAAAACGGAAAAGGAGAGAGCGAATATGGCGTACAGACCCGTTATCCTGGTGACCGGCTTCGAGCCGTTTTTGGGCAGCGACCGCAATCCCTCGGTTGAGGCGGTGATGCAGCTCCCGGACGAGCTGCTGGGCTGCCGCATCGAGCGGCGCGAGCTGCCGGTGGTATGGTTCGATTATATCAACATGCTGGACAGATACATGGACGAGCTGCGTCCACGCGCCGTGCTGGGCGTCGGGCAGGGCTATCCCGCGCCGCCGATCCTCATCGAGCGCATAGGCATGAATATCTGCAACGGTCCCGACAACAGCCACGAGGTTGATCTGCGCGACGAGCCGCTGTTTTTCGGCGGTCCGGCGGCGTATTTCACCACCACGCCCTATGCCGCCATGCACAAGCGTCTCAAGGAGGAGGGCATACCGGTGAGGTACAGCTTCAACGCGGGGCAGAACCAGTGCAACGGGCTGCTGTATTCGGCGCTGCACCTGGCGGCGACCAAGTATCAGGGCGTGCGCGCCGGATTTATCCACGTGCCGATGCTGCCGGAGCAGGGCACGCCGGAGCGTCCCGTAGAGGGCTATCCGCTGGAAAAGACCGCCCGCGCCATCCGCCTCTGCGTGGAGGAGGTTTGCCGCGCGGTCACTTACAGTGTGCGCACGCTCGACCAATACCGCGAGGAAATGTGACCAAAGCAGCGCAAAAAAGCCCCCTCATCGGGGGGCTTTTTATATGTAGGGTGTTTATTACGTTCAGACTCAGAACCAGCCGAAGCCGAAGAAGTCGCTGAGCTGCACCAGCAGAATGAATACCATTGCCACGGGGGTGAGGAACTTTATGCAGAAGTCCCAAATTCCGTCGATCTTCATTTTGGAGCCGAGACGGAATTCCTCCCGCAGCTCCTTGGACTTGCGCTCGATACCGATCATCAGCGCAGTAAACAGCGCGCAGACAGGCATCATGACGCCCTCTGACAGCATATCCATCAGGTCGAGCCAGCAATCGTTCCAGGTCGCAGAGGGTGCGCTCATGCCGAGAAGATTATACGGTGCGATTTTGTTGCTGCCAAGTCCGTCCGCCGCCACGAGGCAGGAGACGACCGTGATCAGCAGGCAGGTTATCAGGATTATGCGCGGACGCGCGTCGTCCTTGCCCTTGGCATGACCTCTGTCGATAAAGGTGATGCTTATCGCCTCGATCAGCGATATCGCGGAGGAAATAGCCGCTATCAGCACCAGCAGGAAGAAGATAAGACCAAAGATGCCGCCTATCGTACCCATACCGCTGAATACGTCCTGCAGCGTAACGAACAGGAGATTGGGTCCGCTCAGCTTGATGCTGCTGACGGGAACACCCTGTGCGATGCCGTTGGCGACCGCCGCCGGAATGACGGCGATGCCCGCCATCAGCGCGATAAGCGTATCCGCCGCCGCGATGGTGATGGCGCTCTTGGGGATATCCTGGTCCTTCTTGATGTAAGAGCCGTAGGCTACCATGATGCCCATGGCGAGAGACAGCGAGAAGAACATCTGCCCGCCGGCCGTCGCAAGAACAGACAGCAGGCTGGGCGCTTCTTCGATAAAGCCGCCCTTCACGGCGTAGCCGGGCACGAACATGAACTTGAGTCCTTCAACTGCGTTCGGCAGGGTCAGCGCCCTGACGATGACGATCACCAGCATGACAGCCAGCGCCGGCATGCCTATTTTATTAAATCTTTCGACGCCCGCGCTCACGCCGCCGCGGTTGATGACAAAGCAGATGAGCATGAACAGCACCATTACGCCGATGCTTATCAGCGGATTTGTCAGCAGCGCCTCGAACGAGGCTCCGCCGGCGGGCATCGTTCCGAATATACCCTTGATGTTGATGAATACGTAATAAATGCAGTAGCCGCCGAGCACGGAATAGAAGGTCATGATAAGAAACGGAATGACCGTTCCCAGCCAGCCGAGCCACTTGAACTTGCTGCAGAAGGTGCGCAGAGCCTCCAGCGGACCGTGACCGGTCTTTCTGCCGATAGACAGCTCTGCGATAAGCAGCGGGATACCTACGAGCAACGCCAGCGCCAGATACAGCAGCAGAAAGGTAAAGCCGCCGCTTTTTCCCATTTTATATGGGAAGCCCCAAATATTGCCGAGTCCCACGGCGGAGCCGATGGCGGACAGCAAAAAGCCGATGCTTCCGGCAAAGCCTCTCCCTGCCTTGTGTTGGTTGTTGTTCATAAACTCCTCCTTGTCTTTTTAAAGGTCGTATTATTTCTTGAAACAAGCCTATTCTCCTACGTACATTCCCCTGTACGCCAAATGTTGTCAGTAAATATCCCTCCTTAATTGAAATAGTACGCCTTGCAGTAAATATAACATGAGCACTGGTGAAAGTCAACAATAAAAAGAGGGGAAGAGGCAGTCCGGATTGTCCAAAATGCGCATAAAACCTTGATTTATCAAGGGTTGTGGTCTATACAATAGGATAGCAGATTTTTCTTTTTTGGGAGAAATAGCAGGCGCTGCAGCAAGTTAGTGATATATAATAAATGAACAAAATGACGCCGCGGAAAGAGCAATGCTCCTCCCACGGCGCGCTTGACTGAAGAACCTGCTTCGCCGGCGCTTGCCGCAGGCTCACATCGGCGTCCCGACCTCGATAAGATTGCCGTCGGGATCGAAAAAGCGCACGACCCGCTGCCCCCAGCTATGGATCATGAGCCGGTTGACGTATTTGACCGAGGGATACAGAGCCTCGAGCTTGCGCACAAAAGCCTCTATGTCGCTTTCCTCAAAATACAGCTCGCAGGAATTGCTCTCCGGAATAACGTCCCTGCCGGTAAAGCGCCGCCAGATCTCCGCGTCTTGGAGCACCAGCCCTTCCGTCAGGATAAGATTGCCGTCGTTGTCCAGCACGGTCTCCAGTCCGAACAGCTCGCCGTAAAAGCGTTTTGCCCGCTCGATATCACGGACGACGATAAGAGTGTTTTTAAGCTTCATATTCATTCCTCCCGTATATGCCGTCACGCAAACGGCGTCGTGCTGAAAAAGAACCCGTTGATATCCTCCGGCGAATAGCCGCCGTTTTCGCAGGACAAAATGCCCGCCAAATAGCGGCGGCTGTCCTGAAGATGGTATAGGATATGCGTTATCTCGCCGCGGATATCCTTTTCGCGGTCGGAAAAATCATGCGTGCTTTCCCTCGACAGCTCGTTTGAAAGCACATGCTCGAATATCTCCGTGCAGAGCGCGCGCAGCAGTTCGTCCTTTGTTTCAAAATGAGAGTAAAAGGTGCTGCGCCCGATGTTCGCGCCGTCGATTATCTCCTGCACGGATATTTTGGAATATGCCTTGCGCTCCAGCAGCGCGGTAAAGGCGTCAAATACGGCGCGTCTCGTTTTTTGCTGGCGTCTGTCCATAGCTCCCTCCCGAACATTTTCCGCCGAATGTTCGTTATTGAACTTCGGCGCGCATCTGCTTCTTGTCATTGCATTTACCGAACAGTATAATTATAACCGAACAAAATGTTCAATATAATCATAAACCGGTGCAAAGCTTTTGTCAATGGAGGCGGATTTATGCTCAAAAAAATCAACGATTTTCTTGCCGGCTGGCTCATGACGCTCGTCGGCGGCGCTTTTCTGCTGGCGTCGGTTATCCTGCCGCGAATCGGGCGGCAGGAGGGCGAGCGGCTGGCTTGGGTGTGCGTCGTCATCTGCGGACTGCCGTTGCTGTATTTGGCGGTACAGAGGCTCGTGTGCAACAGGGGGATAAGCAAAATATCCTCGGCGCTGCTGATATCCGTGGCAATGATAGCCGCGCTGCTGATAGGCGATCTGTTTGCGGCGGGTGAAGTGGCGTTCATCATGGAGATAGGCGCGCTATTGGAGGATATGACCACGGAGCGCGCACGCAAGGGGCTGAAGAGTCTCATCGCTCTCGCGCCGGAGACGGGGCGTGTGCTGCGCGGCGGCGAGGAGGTGCGCGTTCCGCTCGCCGATATTGCAAAAGGCGATCTTTTGCGCATTCTGCCCGGCGAGACCGTCCCGGTGGACGGCGTGATAACAGCGGGAGAAACCTCCGTAGACCAGTCCGTTATGACCGGTGAAAGCCTGCCGGTGGATAAGGCGCCGGGAGATACGGTGTTCAGCGGGACGATAAACCGCTTCGGCTCGATAGACATAGAGGCGACGCGGGTAGGAAAGGACAGCTCGCTGCAGAAGCTGATACGTATGGTGGAGGACGCCGAAAAAAATCAGGCGCCGTCGCAGCGCATTGCGGACAAATGGGCGAGCTGGCTGGTGCCGGCGGCGATGACGGTAGCTGCTGCCGCATATTTCGTTACGGGAGACATTGTGAGGGCGGTCACGGTGCTGGTCGTGTTCTGTCCCTGCGCGTTGGTGCTGGCAACGCCGACGGCGGTCATGGCGGCTATTGGGCAGGCGACAAAGCACGGTGTCATCATCAAGTCCGGCGCGGCGCTGGAAAAGATGGGCAAGGTCGATATCGTCGCCTTTGACAAGACGGGCACATTGACACGAGGTCGGCTGGAGGTGAGCGATATCATTTCGGTGTCGGAAAAGAGCGAAGCAGAGCTGCTGACGCTGGCGGCGTCCGCCGAGAGCCGCAGCGAGCATCCCTTGGGCAAGGCGATAGTGGAGCGTGCAAAAAGCGGCGGGCTGGCGCTGCGCGAGGCGGCGGACTTCGGCATGAGCGCGGGAAAGGGCGTGCGGGCGCGGACAGACGGCTCCGTTTATTTCTTCGGCAATGAAAAATATTTGGCGGAAAACGGCGTCGCGCCGGACAGCGGGACGCGCGCGGCGCTGGAGCGGCTGAGGGAGGAGGGAAAAGCCGCCGTGATAGCCGCCGATACGCAGCGGGTACTGGGCATAATAGCCCTCTCCGATACGCCGCGGCCGGAGGCGGCGGAATATCTCGCCGGCAAAGTCGGGATAGCGGAGGTGCGCGCCGAGCTGCTGCCGGAGGATAAGGTGGAGAGCGTCGCCGCCTTGCAGCGGAAGGGGACGGTCTGCATGATAGGCGACGGGGTGAACGACGCGCCCGCGCTGAAAATGGCTGACGTGGGAGTGGCGATGGGCGTCATGGGCAGCGATATTGCCGTGGAGGCGGCGGATGTGGCGCTGATGACCGACGATATTTCCTGTCTGCCGTACCTGAAGTGGCTCGGAGTCGCCGCAGTCAGGACCATCAAGACGGAGATAACGCTGTCCATGTGCATCAATTTTGCGGCGGTCACGCTGTCCGTGCTGGGAAAGCTGACGCCCACCACGGGAGCGCTCGTACACAATGCCGGCTCGTGCTTTGTGGTGCTGCTGGCGGCGATGCTTTATGACCGAAAATACAAATAACGGCTGCAAAATCCGCCGCAGAGCAGGTTCGCTCTGCGGCGGATTTTAAATTCGCGGCGGTATTTTACGGCGGACAAAGCGCCGTCGCTTATCACTGTGCATTTCGCAATGAGAAAAATATACCGGAGCGATAAAGCTCCGGCATATTTTTACAGCCCGAAGGCCGCTTTGATAAGCCGTGCGACCTCCGCAGGCTCCTTATCGGAGTTGTCAATGCGGAGATAGTTTTCAAAGGGTATTTCGCCTTCGCGGCTTACGCATCTGTAATTCCTGTCGTCGTTTATAAGACGGCGGTTGGAAACTTCGATATCTCTTTTGGAGGGCTTGTGCCGCAGGCGGTTTTCCGTTGCGTTCCGCGCCAGCCTGACCTCTTGCGGCGCGATCAGCTCGACGTAATAAAACTCCGTCCCGTAAGGGGAGAATATCTCCTTGACATGCTCGAGATAATCCCAGTCCGACGGCTGATCAAACGCCATCATGAATGTAAATATCATGCCGTAGCTTTCGGAGGCGGCAAAGCGCCGGAATATAAGCTCCCGCAGCTCGGCGATAGCCTCTCCGTCGTATCGCCCGAATATCTCTATGACCGGCTCGATAGTCATATGGTTGTGAAAGAGCCGCAGCTCCGTTATCTTCATCAGCTCCTGCCCGACGGTCATCTTGCCCACCGCCGCGTCGCCTATAATAAATACCAGCTTCATAACGATCGCCTCCTCAGAAAAGCCCGCTCAACAGCGGCTTTTGCAAACGAGTATAGCATGATTTTATTTCCGGTGCAACTTATTCTGCTTTTCAAAAGACAAAGCAATAAGTTTTTTGTGCGCATTTCATCCTTGCTCTATGTTCATGCAGGCGAAAAATAAAGCTTAATATCCCGTATAAAAACAAGAAATCCGAACCCATGACCGATCGGTCTAAGGTTCGGATTTGTCTTGCTTTGGAGCAGGCGATGGGAATCGAACCCACGCTACCAGCTTGGGAAGCTGGAGCACTACCATTATGCAACGCCTGCATATATCAGGGCACAGCTTCGGATAAATCCCGAGAAATATTATACTAGATACAGCGGCATATTTCAAGTGTTATTTTTAATTGTCTGCTATGTAATCAATGCTAATGCTCAATGCATTTGAGTTCTTCTTCCGTCATGAGCTCCAGCGTCTGCCGCTCGAACGTACGGAGTCCTTGCGCCTTGATGCTTTCGGCAGCGGCGGAGATCGCATGGGCGTCGCGCCTCACCAGCTCGGACATAGAGTTTTCGCATTTTATCCCATTGACGCCGCCGATGACCAGCCCCACGATCTTTCGATCCTCAAAAATCAGCGCCACCAGCTCCGGGATGTGGAAATAAAACACCTCGCTCATGTCCAAAAGCCGCTGTTCGGCGGGCAGACTCATCATTTCGGTTGCGATATCGTCCACTTTTTCATGCTTCTGCCGATCAGCGGATCGGTGAGGGCATAGAAAAGCTCTTCCTTGGAGCTGAAATATCCGTACGATGCGCCGGGGATAAAGCCGGCGTCAGAGGTGGTTTTGCGGATAGACGCGCCATGAAAACCTTTTTCAAGAAGTTGCTTTCGCGCGCTGGCAAGGATTGGCTTTTTCCTCGGGGAGTTTGAAATTACAGTTTCTTTTTCTATTTTTATCCTTCATTTCACAGCATAGCAAAGTGGTTTTACCTCCGAATCGAGGACGCACAGTAAATCGTATCCGTGCCAAGGCGTCTGGATTTCTTGCTTATTGCGGGTTAGAGAAGATTAACCCGCAATAGTTATAATAGCTTTTGAGAGCCGCAGAAGTTCAAGCATTGCTTAGTTATATTACTAAGCAATATTATATCCGCAAAAGCATCTTGCCAATACCCATTTAATCCTTTGTATATTAACAGCCGCCGGAGAAGCCTCCGGCGGCTGTTGCGGATATAAGCTTGTCAGCGAACGTCCTTCTTCTTCGTGCGGATCAGCGCCGCGCCTGTTGCGGCCAGCATCGCCAGCGAAGCGATGAGCAGGGCTATCCACAGCCCGATGCCGCTGTCTCCGGTCTTGGGAGTTGCGGAAGTGTCCTTCGCCGGAGAGTCGGGAGCTGACGGCGTATCGGGCGTGACCGGAGTCACCGGAGTCACCGGCGTTACCGGCTCGGTCGGCTCCTGCGGGACGGAAGGCTCGGAAGGTTCCGTCGGCTCCTGAGGCTCGGTAGGTTCTGCCGGCGTTGCCGGCTCGGTCGGATCCTTGGGATCGTCCGGAGTTATCGGATTGGTCGGCTCAGTAGGCTCCTTGGGATCGGTTTCCTCTGTATCCGATGAGCCGGACGTGTTCGAGGTCGAGGTCGGAACAAGGGTGTTTTCAAAGCTGAGCCCGCTTACCGTGTTTCCGTCCGCCTTGTAAGAAACAGCGGCGACCAGCATATTGCGGCCTCTGTCAAGGCTGACCTCTATCTCTGCGGTGATTACCGTGTCGTCATATACATAGCCCTCGACGCCGAGGTTTTCTTCGGTTATTACAAACCTGTATATGCCTTCTCTGACGAAGAGTATCTCGTCAAAGCTGAAGGCGCCGTCGGCGGCAATATCCTTGCTGCCGGCGCTGAACCATCTGTATCCGCTGCGGCTGTTTGCCGGGTCGGCGTCGATCGCCACGCGGAACTGTCCGGCGGCAAATGCCGCGGCATCGCCGGTCTGCGCGTTCTTCAGGGTCTTGACGCCGCGGAGTACTACTGTCACGGGCGTCGGCTCGGTCGGCTCCGGCGGAATGACCGGCGGGGTATAGGTGTTGGCGAAGCTTATCTCGCCGGCGGCGTTGCCGTTTTTGGCATAAGCTGCGCTTGCCGTGAGCTTGTTTTCTACCGCATCAAGCGTGACATCTACCGTCACGGTCACGGGCAGCGTGTCGTAGGTATACAGTCTGGCGCCCAGATTTTCCTCCGTTACGGTGAACTTATAGGTTCCTGCCTTGGTAAAGGTAATCTCGCTGAAATTAAAGATGCCGTTTGCCGCGATATCTACGGTCGCCGGCTCAAAGCCGGTATAGCCCGTCGCATCATTTGCCGCGTCGGCGGCGATCGTCACGCGGAACTGCCCCGCCGCCATGGCGATATCACGGCCGGTCTCCGTGTTTTTCAGGGTCTTGACGCCGCGCAGCGTGAGCTTGGCAGGCTCGGGGTCGGGAGTGGGCGGAGTCTCGGTATAGACGTTCTTGAACTCCACGGCGTCGACCTTGCTGTTGTCGGCAGCCTTGTAATATTCGACCTCCGCCGTAAGCTTATTTGTTTCGGCGTTGTTTTTAACGGTCACTATAGCATAATATCCCGTCTCATCATAGGTAATGCCGGAAGCGTCGCCCTTGACCTCGGCGATGTAGAACTTATACGTTCCGACCTTGCTGAAACTCACCTCGTCAGAGCTCCACTTGCCGTCTGCGGTGATATCCTGCTGACTCTCGGTAAAACCGGTATAAGCTCCGACAGAATTGAAGTTATCGGGATCGGCGGTGATTTTCACCTTGAACTGCCCCGCCTCTATTGCTTTGGCAGCGCCGTCTGCGCCGGTGTAAGTCTTTGTGCCGGACAGCGTCGCTTTTGCGCCTGCGGGCGGCACATAGGTATTGGTAAACACTACTTCGGGCTTGGGAACGGTCAGCGTCTGCTCGCCGGTGGTGCTGCCGGTCATTTCCGCGACCAGCGTATCGCTGCCGGCGGTTATCGCATATTTTACGGTATAGCTGCCGCCGCCGGGAGGAAGCTGCTCGCTTATCGCATATTTCGCGCCGGGCGTGAGTCCCTTAACGACCACATATTCATCATTTTTAAGCTGTACCTCAAGGCTTCCGCTGCCGCCGGACACGGTGATGGCATTTCTATCCGCAGCATTAGGCGCGCCGGTCTTGTCCAGCTCATACTCTCCGTCCTCCAGCTCACTGAGCGTGATGAGGAAGTGGAACGAGCTGCTGGAATCCGCGACCTTCTTGGTCAGCTTGAGAGAAGTAGTCCAGGACACATGTATCTTATGGTCGTAGTTATTGTCGGGGAAGGTGAAAACATATGCGCCCTGCTCGGCGTCGTACTCCAACCTGCCGGTGCGTCCGTCGGCAAGCGGTATTTCCTTGGCTGTGCCGCTTATGAGCGCCGCAAGCTCCTCCTTCGTCACGGTCACGCCGTTTTTCGAGCCGTCGATCTCATCGCCGATGCGGATATGCCCGATCTCAAAGCCTTTCTCCGGCGTCATGGTATAGCGCACGGTCTTGCCGTCCGGCACCTCGACAGAGCCGGGTCCGAGTACCTCTCCCTCGCTCAGCTTGCCGTCGGCGTTGCCGCTCTGCGTGGTCTGGATATTCCCGCCGCCGGTAGTGGATGAAACTATCGTGTGGAAGTTGCCGCCGCCGAGGAGCGATGTTCTGACGGCAGCGGTTTTCGAGCCGGCAGTCCACGCCGTGATATCTATGCCCTTGGAATTATCGGCTACCGTGGCAAAGCCGGTGAGGAAGTTGCCCGGATCTCTCGTATCGGGAGCGGGACTTTGCGGCGCGAACAGCGTCCCCGCGCTGGTGCGGGAAACGACAAGCATATATTCCCATTCCTTGGTTTCATAAGGATTGGGATTGGGCTCTATATAGCTTGCTTCCCGCGCTTCGCCGACAGAACGGTCCACAACATAAATATCCGACGTATGCGTGGCGTTTACCCGTACCTGCTCGGAATAATTATTGACATTTTTCGCGTTGTCGATATTGCCGAAATTGCCGTTTCGCTGTCTGTCAACGTCGATATCCTTGATGGGATAGAAGAAGCTGCCCGGTACGGGAGTATCCGTGCCGGAATAAACGACCTGAAAATTGACGTCGACCTGTACGCCGCTGCGGGTAGTGCTGGATTCTTCTTCCGGGGTCGCGGTGTTTCCGCCTCGGAGCAGATTGCCCTTGGTCAGATAAACATAGCCGTCAAAGTCCACCGCAAGATTGGTCTGCAGGGCAATATGTATATTGGACACGGTCATGACCACGTCGCCGCGTCCCTCGCCGGGCAGAATAGCAGCGTCCTTGAACGTCACCTTGTAAATGTCGCCCTCAAAAAAGTTGGCGTCAAAATTGCCCGTGTCAGAACTGAGCTGCTGCGCGCCGTCCACACTCTGGTCGTAGACGACGTAATCCTCTATGTTGTACAGTCTGTTGTCGTCTGCTTCAAAATTAATAGATGCGTCCGCCTCGTGCAGCATAAAGCCCGGATACTTCTCCTGCTGCAAAAAATCCACGCTGGCGTGCATTTCCTTCGTGTCCGTCAGCACGCTCTCGTCGATGAGGATCGAAACGAGCGGCGCGTCCTTGGCAAAGCTCGATAAATCTCCGCTCTGCTTCACGTTGGTTATGCTTGGGTCCACTGCCAGCGCCAGCGCCGGCACGCTGCCGAGCAGCATTGCCAAAGCCAGCACGGCGGCGACGAGCGACGACAGTCTTCTGTTCTTCATTCTCATGATCTCCACTCCCTCTTGTACTATATTTGCGTATAATTGATAGACCTTAACTTATTTATAATAGCAAAAAAACCAGAATAATGCAATGTAATAATGCACAAAAAAAGATGCATGCTTTTAGTGATCAAGCGCAGACGCCTCCGCGCGCGAATATTGCTTTTATGCGGCAGGTATGCTAATATATGCTTGAATCAGCAGCGGTCTTGGAGGTGATGGCGTTGCGCGGAAAAAGAGCTTTGCTGACGGTCGTGGCGGCGCTGTCCGCCGCGCTTGCCGTTTTGTCCGGTGTGATGCTTTACCGCAGCTATGCCGACAGCCGCCGCAGCGCCGAGAGCTTTGCGGAGCTGGCGGAGATGGTATCTTCTGCGCCCGCGCCGCCGCAGACGCCGGAGCCGGCGGAGAAAGCGCCTGAGAACGCCCCGCCCGCCGGAGATGAAGCCGAGCCTGCGGTGGAACCTGAGCCTGAACCTGAACCGGAGCCGCTGACCGCCTATGAAAAATATGCAGCCGTGCTGGAGGAAAACGCCGACTTTGTCGGCTGGCTGCGGATAGACGGCACAGGCATAAACTTCCCCGTCATGCAGACGCCGGACAGACCGGATTATTATCTCAAGCGCGGCTTTGACCGTTCGTACAGCTCCCACGGCGTGCCGTACATGGAGGAGAACTGCCGCGCCGGAGAGTCCGACAACTGCGTGATCTACGGTCACAATATGCGCGACGGCACCATGTTTGCCGACCTGTGCCGATATGAAAGCCGCGATTTTTGGCAGGAGCACCCGATGATATGCTTTGATACGACGGAGAGCTTCGGCGAATACGAGGTCATGTACGTTTTCAAGACCACGGCGTACACCGAGGACAGCTTTCAGTACTACCTCTTCACCGACGCGGAGAACGCTGAGGAATACGACGCATTTCTGCGGCAGTGCGCAGAGCTTTCGCTCTATGACACCGGCGTGACCGCCGCATACGGAGACAGGCTCCTGACCCTTTCCACCTGCGAGTACAGCCGCACCGACGGGCGTATGGTCGTGGTGGCAAAACGCGCTTATCCGGCGGAATGAGCAGGCCTGCAAATATACTTGAGAAATAACCGGAAATGGTGTAAAATCACAAGCAGATACCGCAATAATTACATAAACGGAGGTAAATATGTCAAAGAAGCTTTTTGATTTCATAGCGGCGTGCCCGACGCCCTACCATGCGGCGGCGCATATCGCCGGAATGCTGGAGAAGGAGGGCTATGCCTGCCTCAGGGAGTGCGATGATTGGAAGCTCAAGCGCGGCGGAAAATATTACGTCACGCGCAATCGCTCGTCCGTCATCGCCTTTCGCATTCCCAAGGCGGAGCCGCGAGGCTTTATGATGACCGCCGCGCACGACGACGCGCCCACCTTCCGCCTCAAGGAGTCCGCCGAGGTCACCGATGGCAGATACGTCCGCCTCGGCGTGGAGCCTTACGGCGGAGCCATCTTTTCCACATGGATAGACCGTCCGCTCGGCATTGCCGGCAGAGTGACCGTCCGCACGAAGGACGGGCTGGAAACGCGGCTGGTCGAGCTGAAGAATACCCGCGTCATGATACCGAACGTGGCGATACACATGGATCGGAGCGTCAACACCGGCAAGGATTTCAACGCGGCGAGAGATATGCTGCCGCTCTTCGGCACGGCGGACAAGAAGGGCAAGCTCGCCGCGCTGGTCGCCAAGGCGGCGGGCGCGAAGGAAAAGGATATCATCTCCAGCGAGCTGATGCTGTACAATCCCCAGCCCGGAACCGAATGGGGCGACTTCATCTCCGCGCCGCGGCTCGACGACCAGCAGTGCGCCTTTGCGACGCTGAGCGCGTTCCTTGCCGCCAAGGATGCGGCGTCAGTGCCTGTGTGCTGCATACTCGACAATGAGGAATGCGGCAGCACCACCAAGCAGGGCGCGGCAGGGACGTTTATCCTCGATACGCTGCAGCGCATATCCGACGCGCTCGGCAGTGACGCGGGCTTTTTCCGCCGCATGATCGCGCAGAGCTTCATGCTCTCCTGCGACAACGGTCACGCCGTGCATCCCAACCATCCCGAATACGCGGACAAAAACGACGCGCCGGAGATGAACAAGGGTATCGTCATCAAGTTCAATTCGCAGCAGAAATACACCTCGGACACCGTTTCCGCCGGCATATTCCGCCTTCTCTGCGACCGTGCGGGCGTGCCGTATCAGACTTACACCAACCGAGCTGACCTGCCGGGCGGCGGCACCCTCGGCAATATCGCCAATACGCAGGTCTCGCTCAACACCGTGGATATCGGCTTTGCCCAGCTTGCCATGCATTCCTCTTATGAGACTGCGGGCAAGCAGGATATGGAGAGCTTTGAAAAGGCGCTGACGCTGTTCTTCGGCAGCAGCATCATCATGCAGGCGGACGGCGCCTACGATATAGTTTGACAAACGGGATATGAGAAAAAGCGACCGCGCCTCGGTAAAAGCGCGGCCGCTTTTTCGAAAGGCTTCGGACTGTGCGGGGGGACGGGCTGAAATGAAAAAACGGTTCAGACTTTATTGGCTGCTTGCCCTGCTCGGCACGCTGGCGGCGTCGTATTATCCGCTTTGCATGTGTGCGCGGGTGCTTGCGGACGCGGTGCGTTTCGGGGAGGTGCGTGCGGAGGATTACCCAAAGTACATCATACCGTACGCGCCTATCAGCATTGCCGTCATCACGGGAGTGCTGCTTATGCCGCTGATTTTGCGGCGGGAGGGGAAGCTCCGGCGGGCGGCGGGGTACACGCTGCCGCTCGCGGTTTTCTTTGCCTCGGAGCTGCTGCTTGAAAATATCGTCGTCGCCACGACAGGGCTGAAAACCACAGTGGAAAATTGGCAGATGTTCATGTGCATCTCGCCGAACGTATATGAAACGCGGCAGCTGAGAGCGATAGACGTGCTCATCGGGGAATACAGCCCGCTGTTCAAGCTGCATTTTTACGCCATATCCGTGGTGCTGATATTGGCGCTGCTCGGCAGTATGTACGGCTTCGGCAGAGTGGTGCGGACTGGGGATAGATCGGGAGTGCGGCGGCTGACGGCGCTCTCGCTCTGCGCGCTGCTGTTTTTGGGTATGTGCATATGGGCATGCTTCACCGCCTTTTACCGCACGGGAGAGCTGCTCGTGTCGCCGCTGTCTGCCTGCTTGATGGGTGCGTTTTTTATACTGCTCGGCACGACGGCGGGGCTGTATGCCGGTTCGTTTCTGCGCAGGGGAAGCGGGCTGCTGTCCGCATTTATCGCGGCGGGAATGACTCTGCTGATGTACGTCGGGGAGATGATACTCCTCAGCGGACAGCTTTACCGATTTGGAACGGGGTATCTGTTCGAGGGCATAGCGGGGCTTGTGCTGGCGCCGGTGGATATATTGATAATACTTGCTGCGGGCGGGCTGACATTTCTGCTTGAAAAGCGCGTGCAAATGAGGTAAAATATCCCTGAAATATATCAACGGAGGGGCGGCTATGGACTGGCGAAAAATCAGAAAGATAGACGCGCATATCCACCTGCTGCCGCAGGAGGTGCACGATGCCAATCCGGAGGCGGAGGGCGAGTTTGCATTTGCCCGCGCGGAGGAACATGTTCGGCTGATGGACAGATACAATATCGAGCGCGCGGTGATAATGCCCTTCAATGACCCCTGCCTGATGTCCATGGCTTTCAGCGTGCGCGCCGTGCATGCCAATATGCGCGGTATGTGCGCGGCATATCCGGGGCGCTACGCCGCCTTTGCCGACGTGGATACGGCAAATCCGGCGGCGCTTTCCCGCGCGGAGGCTGAGGCGGCGCTGGCGGAGAGCTGCTTCCGCGGCGTCAAGCTGCATCCGGAAAACAGCGGCATGAACGCCGACAGCGAGTATAACGACGGCATTGCGGAGGCGGCGGCAAGCCGCGGCGTGCCGCTGGCGGTGCATTCCTATCCTCCCGGCTCGCGGGAGGCGGACTCCGCGACGCCGTGCGCGCCCGCGAGGCTCGGCAGGCTGCTGGGCAGACACGCGGGACTGAAGCGCATCGTGTGTCATCTCGGCGGCTTCCAGTGGCGGGACGCGCTGGAGCTGGACGCCTGCTTTGACATATCGGCGGTGCTGCCGGACTGGGCGGCGCGCTACGGACTGCGCGAGACCAACCGCATACTGCGGGAGTTCGGCGCGGACAGGCTGCTTTTCGCCACGGACTGGCCATGCAGCCGCAGCCTGCCGCCGGACGGGATATACGAGAGCTATTTTGAGATACTGAACGCCATGGATTTCACCGAGAGCGAGGCGGAGCGGATAGCCTGCGGCAACGCGGAGCGCCTCATCTTCGGCAAATGAGGAGGTGCGGCTATGGGCTTTAACGAAAGAACGCACGCTTATATTTCCGCGCGGTTTTATATCCGGCTGACGGAGAGCTTCGGTGAGCGCGGCAGGGCGGCGTTTATTCACGCGGTGCAGTGCTATGCCGAGCGGCGCGGCAGGAGAATGGCGCGCCGCGCCCTGCGCGACGGCGCGGAGCTTAGCTATGCGGTCTTTATGCAGTACGGCGAGCTGGCGTTCACCGATGAGGTGGAGCGGACGGAGAGCGAGACGGTCAGCCTCGCGCCGGACTACGAGCGGCGGATCACCGTCTGTCCGTGGCACGCGCAGTTCCGAGACATGGACTGCGCGGAGGCGGGCGACGCATACTGCTCGCACGTGGACGAGGCGCTGGTGCGGGGCTTCAGCCCCGATATCGTGTTTCAGGCGCCGGTCAATCTCAACCGCGGCGGCTATTGCCTGCATCGGGTCGTGGGGGCAAACTACGCATCCATGCCCGCAGAGCCGCCGCGCACGGAGTACCGGCGGGACTTTGCCTACCACTGCGGGCATCTGTTTCGAGCTTACCGCGACGCCGTGGCGGCGATATTCGGCGCGGCGGGGGAGGAAAATGCCCGGAGCGTGCTGGAGGATTTCGCGGCGCGGTACGGCGCGGATATGGCGGCGGAGCTGGAGAGGCAGAGCCGCGCGGACTTTGAGGCGATATAGGAGGAAAGGATAAAACCGATGAAAAAAGGCATAATTCTTTTTCTGTGCATGTTCGCGTTTTTGCTTTCGGGCTGCGGGTATCGGCAATCTGGCAAAATGCAGACGCGCCGGCTTCCGCAAGTGTTTTACGGCACATGGCGGGTGACTCGGTTTCTGGACGGTGGAAGATATTTTCCTAACGACAATGAGGACGAGCTGCTTGAGAGTACGTTCACATTAGACGGAGATGCCGTCAGCTTGAACGGGGAAACTCTGCTTTTAGCTCCAAAGTATGAGGTGCAGCTTCATTTACCGCATAGCGCAAAGGATCAGTTAGGCAATAGGGCGCCCTATGAAAAATGGTTTGCGTCGGACTTGGATTATTCCGCCCATATCAGAATTACAAACTTACGGGACGAGCTTTCGGAAATGGGGAAAACGGAATATGCGTGGATAGACAGCTTTTACTTAAAAGATGCGGACACGCTGATTTTGGACAGCGTGCCCGGCGGTTCCGGCGGGCTTAACGCGCTTTACGAGGCTAAAAGAGAGTCAGGGCAGGAAGCTCTTGCTTCGGCAAATGCCCCTGCGATAAGCAGTTTGGAATACTCCTGCTTTTTCGGGACGTGGCGCGTTGCCGAGCAGATTGGGAGCGAAAAGGAGTCTGAAATCATCGGGCAAAGCGTGCGCTTTTCATGGGATAAAATACAAATAGATGATGAAGTATTCCGTACTCCACAGTATGAAACGCTGCTTTTGCCGCCGCGAGATACCGTCGTTTTTGAACAGGAGGGTATAAGCTCAGTGCCTTATATTGCTTATGTCACGGCGGAGGCTAACGGCATTTCTGCGGAGGATAAATGGATAACGCGCTTTTTTGTGATAGATGCAAATACATTGATTTTTGACGTTGGCGGCAGAGAAGCAGGGCGGCTTTACAAGGCTGTCAGAGAGGATTTGGCAACGGAATGGACGGTCTGGGGATAGGCGGCTTTACTCCGCGCGGACTTTGAGGCGATATAGACGGAAAGGATATGAAGCATATGAGATTTTTAGCGGCGATGCTTTGCCTGCTGCTTTTATGCGGCTGTATGCGAGCGGAAACGAGCGACGGCAACGGCTGTGAAGAGGAGCTGTATACGCTTGCCGATGACGCCGGAGACGGGGCGATTACAATGGAAACGGGCGAGACCGCTGCCAATGGCAGCGAGCTGCATTCTGTTCAGGGCGCAGTATTCACATACAATGGCAAGGAGCATGCCCTTGCGGAGCAGGACGCCAATATCAACGCGATTGCGGACGTTCGCAGCGCAGGACAATATATCGTCATCGACGGTCATGCCGGACCCAAACACGGAATATACTGCATCTTTGATACCGATGCGGAAGCATTTGTCAAAAGCTTTCCGGGCACAAACCTTGTTTGGCGCGGCGACGACCTTTCAACGGCGATATACAGCTTTTGGTCGGACGTTCTCGATTTTGAGGGAAACATACTGACCCGCTGTGAGTTGACAGGCTCGGCGTTTATCCGCGAGCTGGGCTTTTCCGCAGACGGGGAAACGATTTTGGTGAATATCGTTTCGGACGACGGCTCTGATTGGCTTGAGACATATTCGCTTGCCGGAGAGCGGCTGAGCTGACCGGTATGGAGGAACAGCAGATTTTTTAAAATCTGCATAAAAACAAACCTGCCCGCAGGATTTCCCTGCGGGCAGTTTTATTTGTTTTCCAGCCTAAAATACATAGCTGCGGCAGGTCATCTCGCGCCCCAGCCCGTCAAAATACATGCAATAATCCTCCGTATAGCGGTAGCCGCACTTTGTTATCACGCGGTTGGAGGCGGGGTTGTCGGTGAAGGCGTCCGCAAAGCAGAGGTCAAACTGCCGCTTCAGCCGAGCCGTGAGAAAGCGCAGCATCTCGGTTCCATAGCCGCTGCCGTGATGCCGCGCATCCAGCACAAAGCCCACGCCGACGCAGCTTTTGCCCGCGTACTCGCCCTCCGCCTCTTCCTCGAACACGCGGAAATATCCTATCACCTCGCCGCCTTGCACGACGGCGCAGCCGTCCTCCCTAAGCGCCGTGAAAAACTTCTCGAACTCCGCGTCGCTGCTTATCGGCGCGTAGCCGGCAGGCTCGGTAACGCTGCCGTCGGAGACGATTGCCCTTATCGACGCCCGGTCGGCGTCCGTAAAGCGCCGGTATTCCAGCCGCTCCGATCTCAGAGACTCCGCACCCAGCCACATCATAAATCGCCTCCTGCGTGAAAATTACAAACATTGTACCATATTCGCCGCAAATAGGCAAATATCTGTCATTTTTTACGAAAAATTAAAAAAGCGCGCATGTTTTTATTGCCATATCGACAAAAATGCGGTATCATATGAAGTAACACGGCTTTTGTATATGTCTCTGTGAATATTCAGAAAACAAAAGGATAAAGGGTGAAGAACATGGTGAATTTTGATAAAACGATAGAGCGGCGCGGCACAGACTGCGTCAAATTCGACGCGCTGAAGGGCTTGTACGGGCGTGAGGATCTCATTTCCATGTGGATAGCGGACATGGATTTCCCTGTGCCGGAGGAGGTCACCGCCGCGCTGAAGCGCCGTGCGGAGCATCCGGTATACGGCTACAACATCATGCCGGAGGGCTACTTTGAGGATTTTGCCGCTTGGGTGAAAAAACGTCACGACTGGGAGATAAAGCCCGAGTGGACATGTCACACGCCCGGGGTGCTGTCGGCGCTGTCCGCCGCGTTGCTCAGCTTTACCGCCGAGGGCGACGGCGTACTCATCCAGCCGCCGGTATATTTCCCGTTCAGTAGCACCGTGGAGACGCTGGGGCGCAAGGTGATAAACAATCAGCTCATATATAAGGACGGATATTTCACCGTCGATTTTGACGACATGGAGGAGAAGGCAAAGCAGGCGAAGCTGTTCATACTCTGCAGCCCGCACAACCCCGCGGGCAGAGTCTGGACGCGGGAGGAGCTGGCGCGCATGGAGGACATCTGCCGCCGCAACGATCTGCTGGTGTTCTCCGACGAGATACATGCGGATATCGTCTATACGCCCGCAAAGCACATTGTTTTCGCCGCGCTCTCTGACTGGAGCCGCGAGCACAGCATCGTCGCCATGGCGCCCAGCAAGACCTTCAACATCGCGGGGCTGGGCATGTCCTTCATCACCGTGCCGAATGAGGATATGAGAAAGAAGTTTCAGACGCTGCTGGGAGGCGGTCTGCACGTTTCCGGCGCCAACGCCTTCGGCATCGTCGCCGCGCAGGCGGCGTACCGCCACGGCGAGGCGTGGCTGGAGGAACTGCTGGAATATCTGCGCGGCAACATGGAGCTGCTGGACCGCATTCTGCGAGAGCATGCGCCGCAGATAAGGGTCGTGCGCTCGGAGGCGACGTATATACTGTTTTTGGATGTCGGCGCGCTGGGCATGACGCCAGACGAGCTGAAGGATTTCTTTGTAAACAAGGTGGGCGCGGCGCTCAATGTAGGCGCCACCTTCGGACCCGGCGGCGAGAGCTTCATGCGTATCAATATCGCCACTCAGCGGGAGAATATAAAGCGGTTTGCCGAAAAGCTCTGCGCGGCGGTCGCTGCGCTGTAAGCGAAAAAGAAAGGCTCCGCCGGTCAATATGACCGGCGGAGCCTCAGGCTGTAGATGAACATATATTTAGCATGCAAATTAGGAAATGCAAAAGCTTAACCAATCGTTTTTCCGGGAGCGTGTATCACGGAAAAACACCTTGACGCGCAGCAACTGCGCGACCGCAGGGAGTGCGGGAAGCGCAGCGCAATATCTCAAATCGAAGTCCGCGCAGCGGCTTCGATTTGATGAGCGGCGACTTTGTAGACGCTCTCGCTCCGCCGGTCGATATGACCGGCGGAGCCTTTTAAATTCCGTGCTTTACGCTTCCATCAGTCTGCTTTCCTCCGTATATACCTCGCGCACGACTTCCGCCAGCGCGGCGGCGGCACGGGAATGGTATTCGCGGGAGGGAAGTGCCAGACCAAGATCGAGAAAAACGCCCTCTCTGCCGATGCGCAGCAGTTCCAGCCGCTCACTCGGCTCCACGCAGGAGGCGTAAGTAAAGGCAAGCCCCAGCCCCTCGCGCGCCATGGCGACGGACATCGCCGCCGAAATGTTTTCGTGGCTGGCGGTGTATTTCAGCTTGTGCTTTTGAAACAGGCTGCGGCTGATGTTGCCCAGCATCGTATCGTGATAGCTGAGGATAAAGTTATGCTGTTCGGCATCCTTCAGCTCGATCCAGTGCCCCGCGCCGTTTTTTCGCGGCCGTGCCCGCTGCATCACGGGGTGTCCCTTGGGCGCGGCGATGTATACCTCGTCCTTCATCAGAAAGCTGATCTCGTTTTTCAGCTTTGCCGCCGGCATGGCGACGATCGCCGCGTCCAGTCTGCCCTCCAGCAGCGTGTCCTCCAGCTTGAGGCTGTGCTCCTCGGTCACATCCACCGTGACGTCAGGATATTTTTCGGCAAAGCGGCTGAGGATCTTCGGCAGCATGCGCTGCCCGCGGAAGGAGCTGATGCCGAAGGCGACGCGCCCGCCCTTCATATTCTCGTTGTCCCACAGCTCGGTCTTCGCCTGCTGATAGGCGTCTGTAAGCTGCCGCAGATGCTCGATGAACACCGCGCCGTTCTGCGTCGGGCGAATGCCCTTGGAGGTGCGGATAAAAAGCCTCACCTTCAGCTCGCTTTCGAATTGCTGCAAAAACTGGCTCAGGCTGGACTGCGCCATGAACAGCCGCTCCGCCGCCTTGGAAACGCTCCCCTCCTCGGCAAGGGCGATAAGATAGGCAAAATCCTTCATGTCCATAGCGCCGCCTCCTTTTTCATCTATCGCTTTTTTCGATAAAGCGCATTGCGAATTTCAGATTGCCCGATGGATTGATTTTATTATAAAATTAAAATACGAAGAATACAAGACTAACCGTTTTGTGCAAACTGCACAAAACGCCCCGGCAAAAATGAAAACGGAAAGGAGCGCAACATGGAAAAGGTATCAATGAAGGGCGTCATCGACATGCACGTTCACTCCAACCCCGATATCCGTCACCGTGCCTATGACGATTTTGAACTGATGGAGGCAGGTATTCGCGTCGGCGCCCGCGCGATAGTCATCAAGACCCATCAGGGCACCACGGTAGACCGCGCCTATCTTTGCAACCGGCACAACGAGATAGTCCATCACGGGGACAACGATTTTCAGATGTTCGGCAGCGTCACGCTCAACCGGCAGATGGGAGGCATCAATCCCGCCGCGGTGGAGAGCGGGCTGAAGCTGGGCGGCAAGGTCGTCTGGCTGCCCACCGCCTCTGCGGTGAATCATCTGGTGAAGATGGGCAAGGACCCCGCGGACGGCGTGGAATGCGTGCGCGACGGCAAAATAGTGCCGGAGCTGAAGGACGTTTTTCAGCTTGTCAAGGACTTTGACGTTGTGCTGGGCACTGCCCATGTTTCTCCGCAGGAGTGCTTTGTGGTGGTGGAGGCGGCGCGCCCCGCCGGCGTCAAAAAAATCGTGGTCACGCATCCGGAATGGTGGATAGTGGACATGAGCCTTGAGGATCAGCTCCGCATCGTGCGCGATTACGACGTGTATCTGGAGCGCTGCTTCGCGCAGAATATGGGCGGAGGCAAGTACAAGAGCAACCTGCCGGATAATCTCGAGGTCATACGCGCCGTCGGTTATAAAAATGTCATGATCAGCACCGACGGCGGGCAGGTCGAAAATCCCAACTGGGAAATAGCCCTCGAACAGTATATGCAGTATATGGCGGACAACGGCGTTACGGCGGAGCAGCTTCGCCACATGACGCACACCATTCAGATGGGTCTGCTGGGACTGGAAGAATAAAGATATAAAAGGGAGGATTTTTTATGCTGGGCATACTGATAATCGCGGCGATAGTGCTCGCCGTATTCCTCGGTTATAAAACCAAGATAAACACCGGATTTTTCTGTATCGCGTTTGCCTACATCATCGGCTGCTTCGTCATGGGACTGAAGACGAAGGACATCATCGGCATGTGGCCGGTCAGCACGATGTTCGTCATCATCTCCGTTTCGCTGTTCTATAACTTCGCGGCGGTCAACGGCACGCTGGAAAAGCTCTCCGGCAGTCTGCTGTATTCCTGCCGCAAGTTTCCGGGCATGCTGCCCTTCGCGCTTTTCTTCGTAGCCGTCATTCTGTCCGTCATGGGCGCCGCCTATTTCACCGTGCTGGCGTTTCTGGCTCCCATTACGCTGGCGATATGCGAGGAGTCGAAGATGGATAAGCTCACCGGCGCCATCGCCATCAACTGCGGTGCGCTGGCGGGCGGCAACTTCCCCACGGCGTCGCTGGGCGTCATCTTCCGCGGGCTGATGGACAAGGCGTATGAGGAGACCGAGAGCGCCGTGGCGGCGTCCGCGATAGCCGACACCTTCTCCGCAGAGCTCAAGGTATTCGGACTGGCGATACTGTTTTCGCTGATACTCATTGCCGTCGTGCGCTTCGGCTTCAAGGCGAACCGCAATATCGGCAAGGGCGTAACCTTCAAAAAGCCGGAGCCGTATGACGCCAAGCAAAAGACGACTTTGAGGCTGATCATAATAATGATGGTCGTCGTGCTGATATTCCCGGTGCTCAAGATGATCGTACCGTCCTCCGAGCTTATCGGCTCCATCGCAGGCAAGATCGACGTCGGGCTGGTCGCCTTTGTGTTCACCGTTATCGGGCTGTTGCTGAAGCTCGCCCCGCAGAAGGATATCATCGCCAAGGTGCCATGGAACACCATACTGATGATTGCCGGCGCGGGCATGCTGATCGGCGTTGCGGTCAAGGCGGGCGTCATCGACGCGGTATCCGAGTGGATCGGCTCCAATGTGCCTGTGTTCCTCGTGCCCATCGCCTTCAGCCTGGTGGCGGCGTTCATGAGCTTCTTCAGCTCCACCACGGGCGTCGTGGCTCCGGCGCTGTTCCCGCTGATTCCCGCGATCGCGTTTTCCACCGGACTCAGCCCGGTCGTGCTCTTTGCCTGTACGATACTCGGCGCGCAGAGCAGCGCCATCAGCCCGTTCTCCTCGGGCGGCAGCCTGATACTCGGAGCCTACGGCGATGATGACGGGAGAGCCAAGCTTTTCAACCGCCTGATGTTCGTGGCGGTGCCGCTGAGCGTCGGATGCGCCGCGGTGTACAACTTCATAGTGGCGATGATCCTGTAAAGGAGCATCGGATAGAAAGGTTGAGGAGTCGGAGCCGAAAGGCTTCGGCTCCTCGATTATGTTGCGGCGCGCTTCGGCGGTGACAAAGTCAAAAATCAAATTAAATGAAAAAGCAGCGTGTATCTATTGAAAACAAAAATAAATTGTGCTATAATAAATGATATCTAATAAAGAAACAGGGCTATTCTGTAAATACATATAATGAGCTTGGGCTGTGGAATAGCTGCCGCAGGCGGCTTGAGATTTGTATGCATCAGTGAAACGGCATGACGGACAGGCGAGCTGCCCGCTGCCGCCCCGGAAAAGGGTGATGGCATGAAACGGTCGGGAAAACGGCTGCTTGCGGCGGTGCTTTTGCTGCTGGTGGTACTTTGTGCGGCTTGTTCAAGGATAAATAACGAGAAGCCGCAGGAGCTGCCGCCGGAGATCGATAATAACGGGGAAGCTCCGCCGTCGGAGGATAAACCGTCAGAGGACAAACCGCCGGAAACGCAGGACGAGGAAAAGAAGCTTGACGCCCGCGCGCGGGAGATAATGGCTGGCATGACGATAGATGAGAAAATCGGGCAGATGTTCTTCGTGCCGTTGCCGCTGCATAGCGCTGCGGCGGATATGAAGGAATACCAGTTTGGCGGATATGTTGTGTACAGGGAGAATCTCAGGGCGAACAACGGAGATTGGATCACGTCCGAGCAGCTTCAGAGGCTGTTAGATAATATTCGCGCCGAGGCAAGGCTCGCGCCGCTCTTTGGAGCGGATGAGGAGGGAGGCACGGTAACGCGCCTCAGCCTAAACCCCAATATTTTTCCCGACGGCAAGCTGGAGGCGCCGCAGAAGATATGGAAGGAGCAGGGAGTCGGAGCGCTTGCGGAGATCACTGCGGCTGCAAACGCCGTTTTGAAGCAAAACGGGATAAGCGTAAATCTTGCGCCGGTGGCGGACGTTGTCACCGACAGAAATGTATTTATGTATGCGCGCTCCATGGGCGCGGACGCCGAAACGACGGCGGAGCTGGTGCGGAGAATTGTTTCCGCCATTGAGGAAAGCGGCGTCGGCGCGGTGCTGAAGCATTTTCCGGGCTATGGAAACAATGAGGATACGCACAAGGGGATGGTCATTGACGAAAGACCGTATGAGCAGTTCGTCAGCGAGGATTTTCTGCCCTTTGCCGCCGGTATCGAGGCGGGCGCGGGCGCGGTGATGATGAGTCACAATATAGTGACCTGCATGGACGCGGAGCTGCCGGCGTCGCTTTCTCCGGAGGTGCACCGTGTGCTGCGCGAGGAGCTGGGCTTTGACGGCGTGATAATGACCGACGACCTGGTAATGGCGGCGGCAGATGTGGGAAAGGAGCGCAGCAAGGCGGTGCTGGCGGTGCTGGCAGGCAACGACCTGCTGCTCAGCGGCAGCTACAAAGCCGAGATCGCACAGATCAAGGCCGCACTGGAACGCGGCGAGCTTACGGAGGAGAGGATCGACGAGTCCGTGATGCGGATACTCAAATGGAAACTGAAGCTGGGAGTGATAGAATAAGCCTCCGAAACGGACGGCTCGGTCGAGGAAAGCGATGATGTGCGCTGAAGGGCAAGGTGGCGACGGCCGGTCAGCGACAGATTATATAGACAAGTAAATAATGACCGCGGGCGCGTGACGGGTGACAGCGGAGCATGCCTGCGGAGTGCAAAATGGAAAGGCGGCAGAAAGATGAAGAGAAAGTTCAGACTCATAGGCGTTATTTTGCTGTTAGCGATGGTGATAGGATTGCCATCGCTTGTTGACTATGCCTCGGCGGATAGCGATACCACGCATGTGGTAAAGCTGGTGTTCAATGAGAATACGCCGACAAGACAGGAGCTTTCGGATGCCGGTTTTTACGGCTGGCTGGCGAATGATTACGGTTCTGTATTTTACGAATGTGTGCTCGAGGCGGTAGACTCCGAAGGAAACAGGGACACGAGCTTCAGCGGAGATTTTGGGAATGCCGTTTTTACAGACGGAGTTTCAAGCTCGATATTCGTGAGGAATGACGCTGAGATGTGGCTGTGCGATATGCCGCCGGAGGTATCGCTGGCTTATGTTAGGTGCGGTCTTTGGTATGAGAGCTATGGCTATATGTCTTTTTATGGAAATTGTCCAGCGGCTTGGGCATACAAGCCGAATATCGTTCATGACGACGTCAGCGGAAAGGTTGTGGCAATAAACCCCAATCAGGAGAAGAACGGTAACGATGATTGGAGGAGAGAAGATTATGCATGGCGTCTGTATATCGAGCTTGAGCTGACGGACGACGCCGGCAACCCGCTCAGCGGCGCCTACGGTCCTATGGTATTCGCAAATGGCAAGCTTGCCGGAGGAAGCAATTATTCGTCTATAACGGATGATTGGTCAGGCAAAGAAATTTGGGGCTGGGCAGTAAGCGCGGTGAGCAAAGAGTGGATTGGTACTGATGAGGACGGATATTACGAGTGGAGTTATCCGGTGATATTTCTTGCGCTTCCGGATAATGTGAGGCTCAGTTGCACGGGAATACATTTTGAAGACGCTAGCGGAAATCCGATAAGCGATTATTTCAACACCGATATCATCGTCTATCCGCCGGAAAGCGCCTCGTATACGGTGACATATACGGTGAGCGACCCGAAGCCTGCGTCCTACAAGGAGGGCAAGGGCGTGCCCGGACAGCAGGCTCCGGATGCGGGGAGCAAGGTGTATATCGCAGATCACCCCGAAACGGACGAAACTACATATACGGAGTACGGAACCACCAAGACCGGCACATGGTCGTTCCTCGGCTGGGGAATTCCGACCGACGCGTCAGGGAATGCACTGAGCGTGCTTACGGAGGAAGAAAGCGGCAAGAAATACTTCATCATGCCGGAGAGCAATGTTGTCATAAACGGTTCGTGGCAGTTTGATGAGGCGGTCTTGCACAACGTGACTTATGTGGTCGAGGGCGACGCTCCGGCGAGCTTTTTACCGGCGCTTTCGAGCTATAATGAGCAAAAGAGCGCCGGAGAAACGGTCGTTATTTACGGTGCGCTTACGACCGAGGAAACCGAAAAAGACGGCCTTCGCGGCAAGTGGTATTTCAACGGCTGGAACAGGGTCGTCAAGGTAAACGACGACGGCACGGACGGAGAGGATATCATAGTGGTTCTTTCGGACAGCGGGAGCCGCAGCTTTCTTATGCCTGCACAAAATGTGCGCGTAATCGGCTCGTGGACGTTTATCCCTTCGTTCACGGTGGCGAAGCTACCGGCGTCGGGACCGGGACCTGCAGAAGACAGCGTTGATCTTGTTGTATATGTGTCATGGCCCGATATCAACACCGGTGGAAGCATACCGCCGGGCTCGGTAGACTTCACTATTTCAGGTGATGACGGAACAGGAAGCATTAGCTACGGATATAGCGACGTGGCATCAGATGTTTCGACAGGGTATGGGGAACAAAAATATATAATTAAGGCAAGGAAAAACAATACTGCTGGAGAACTGATAGATTATAGCATTGACAATGCATGGCTTGCGGGTGGTTATGAAGATAGTCATTTCAGAGTCAACAATTTCTATGAAGACAATAACGAACCGAATGTATTCTACATAGATGTAAATATGATTGAGCCGATTTCTCTGGATGAGCCTATGAGGCTTCCTGCACCCTCCGGCATAAGTAATCTCGGAAGTATTGGCGGGATGAACGCTCCGCAGAGCGGAGAGGGAAGCGGCTCGGATGCCGCGATCTTTACCATTACCGATGAGGGAGGCAGTACATATACGCTGTCGGTGGATATGCGCGGCACAAGCTCCATAGATTTGCCGGTGGGCACGTACACCATGAAGGAAACCACGGCTCCGAGGGGATATAAACTCTCTGCGGAAACATGGACTATTGTCGTAAATGCAGACGGCAGCATCACGGTATCACCGACGGCTAATTACGATGCAGCCACGGCGACGCTTACGGTCTACGACGAGCCGGAAGAGAATATTACCGCACGCTTCACGGTGGCGAAGCTGCCGGCGTTGGGACCGGGACCTGCAGATGACAGCGTTGATATTATTGTAATTGTTTCCTGGCCCGATATCGGCATCGGTGGTGGAATACCGTCGGGCTCGGTAGACTTCGATATTTCAGGTAATGACGGAACGGGAATCATTAAATACGGATATAGCGACGTGGCGTCAGGCTATTCAGAAAAATATGGAGAACAAATTTATATAATTAAGGCACGGAAAAACAATACTGATGGAGAACCGATAGATTATAGCATTGACAATGCATGGTTGGAGGGTTATTATAATAGTCATTTCATTGTCACCGATTTCTGTGAAGATACAGAAAAGTCGAATGTATTCTATATATATGTGAGGGAGTATGAGCCGTGGCGTATAGGACCTGTTCCGGATGAGCCTATGAGGCTTTCTGCACCCTCCGGTATAAGCAGACTCGGCAGCATTGGCGGGGCGGACGCTCCGCAGGGCGGAGAGGGAAGCGGCTCGGATGCCGCGGTCTTTACCTTGACCGATGAGGGAGGCAGTACATATACGCTGTCAGTGGATATGTACGGCACAAGCTCCATAGATTTGCCGGTGGGTACGTACACCATGACGGAGACTACGGCTCCGAGGGGATATAAGCTCTCTGCGGAAACATGGACTATTGACGTAAGCGCAGACGGCAGTATTACGGTATCGCCGACGGTTAATTACGATGCAGCTACGGCGACGCTTACGGTCTACGACGAGCCGGAAACATACACGGTCATCTATGCGCCGGGGACGCAGGGCACATGGAACGCCGCGGACGAAACCACGAGCGGACTGCACTACGGCGACACGACGCCAGCGGTGAAGATAAATCCGAACGAGGCGCATAAGCCCGGGTACGAGTTCGACGGATGGGACAAGGCTATCGCTGACAAGGTAACGGAGAGCGTGACGTATACGGCGCAGTGGAAGGCGATCGAATACACGGTCATCTATGCGCCGGGGACACAGGGCACATGGAACGCCGCGGACGAAACCACGAGCGGACTGCACTACGGCGACCCGATGCCGGTGGTAAAGGCTGATCCCAATACCGAGCACAACCCCGGCTACACCTTTGCGGGCTGGGAGCCGCAGATAGACGAAAGCGTTACAAGGACGATCACCTATGTTGCCCAGTGGCTGCGCATAGAGGAGAAGAAATATACGGTAAGCTATGAATACATCGGCACCGTACCGGTCGGCGCGCCTGTACCGCCGACGGCGCAGACATACGCGCCGGGAGCGGAGGTCAAGGTCGCGGATGCTCCGACGCTGAACGGATATAAGTTCAGCGGTTGGGACCATTCGGACTTCACGATGCCGGAGGATAATGTGGTGATCCGCGGAAGCTGGACTGCCGTACCCAAGGCAGAAGTGATCGAGACCGTATATTATATCCTGCATTATGAGTCCAACGGCGGCACGGAATATGCGGATGAGCGGTATAGTGCGAACACGAAGGTCGAGTTGACGAAGATGCCGACGCGCGAGGGATATATCTTTACCGGCTGGCATGCGGATGCCGCGCTCCGGGAGATGATTGACCATGTCGTGATGGACGGCAGCAAGACTGTCTATGCCGGCTGGGAGAGAGTCAGCACTCCGGCGGTCAACAAGGTGGATCATATTGCTTATATCATCGGTTACCCCAACGGCATGGTCTATCCGGAGGCGAATATCACCCGCGCAGAGGTTGCGACGATATTCTTCAGGCTGCTGAGGGACGATGTGAGAGCGGCGAACGTGACGAGCAATAATAACTATCCCGACGTCAGCATGGGATCATGGTACAATGTGGCAGTCTCCACGATGTCGCGGATCGGCGTAATCAAGGGCTATCCGGACGGTACTTTCAGACCCGACGCCAACATCACCCGAGCGGAGTTTGCCGCCATCGCGGCCCGTTTTGACGAGAAGGAAGTGGGAGTCATGGCGGACTTCAGCGATATCCTCGGTCATTGGGCGGCAATGGAGATCAGCAAGGCGGCGAGCAACGGCTGGGTCAACGGATATCCTGACGGCACCTTCAGACCTGACCGGGAGATCACCAGAGCGGAATCCATGGCGCTGATCAACCGCGTGCTGGAGCGTGACCCGGAGAGTGAGGAGGATCTGCTGGAGGGCATGATCACCTGGCATGACAACGCCGACAAGAGCAAGTGGTATTATGTCGACGTTCAGGAAGCCACCAACAGCCATGACTACGAGCACAAGACAAACGGTCATGAACGCTGGCTGCAGATCAATTCGATACCTGACTGGACGGCTTACCAGAGATAACAGCATAAAAAAACAGGACGGGAAACAATCAAGTTTCCCGTCCTGTTTTTTGAGGAGGCTGCGGAGCCTTGAGCCTATTGCTTCAGCGCAAGTCCGTGCGCGCTGAGCTTTTCGACTATGCTTTTCAGCGAAGCTTCTCCCAGCCCGGGAAGGGCGAGCAGCTCCGCGCCAGATTTGGCGGCAAGCGCGCTCACGCTTGCGATACCGGCGCCTGAGAGAATGTTCTCTATCTTTGTGCCGAGGGCAAGCTCGGACAGCGGCAGATTGGCGAGCATTTGACGCCGTTCTCTCTTACGTTTGTACTTTCCACGCATGGACAATGCCTCCTTTATTAAATTGTTTGTATTAATTTTATCGTAATATGCGAAAAAAAGCAAGCCCGAACAGGATTTTAAATGAATAAATATGCTTTTTGGGCGCGATGTGACCGCGACTTGCCGAAATATATAAAAACAAGTAAAAAAGAAAAAACGCAAAAGACTCTTGCATGCCAATTTTCAGTAAGGTATAATCTTATAGCATGATTTAATTTCTTACGGAGGTGTTTTATGACTGCTGAGTTTTACGCGGGCAACCGCAAAAGGCTGCTTAATATGCTTGACGAGGGCAGCGTGGTCTGCCTGTATTCCGGACTCGTGCCGGTGAAGAGCCACGATCAGGACATGCACCCGTTTTCCGTCAATCGCAATTTCTACTATCTGACGGGCATCGACACGCAGAACGTCTGGCTCATTTTGAGTAAGCGCGCATCCGGCGTCAGCGAGACGCTGTTTATCGACCAGCCGGACGAGATGCTGATCAAATGGAACGGACCGATGCTCACGGCGGCGGAGGCTGCGCAAAAGAGCGGACTGCCGGAGAGCGCCGTACGCTATATGCAGGACATGGACAGATATATGGCGGGGCAGATAAACGGAGCCAGACCCACGATGGGAGAGTCTGTGGGCGTGTATTTCTCGCTCGACCGCCTTTCGATGAAGGCGGCGCAGACTCCCGCCGAGCAGTACGCGCTTACCCTGCGGGAGAAGTATCCCGATTTGCAGATAAAGAATATCGCGCGGCATATCGCCTCTTTGCGCTCCATCAAGACGCCGGAGGAGGTGGAGTGCATCCGCCGCGCCGGCGACGTGACCATCGAGGCGCTGCGGCAGATGCTCCGCACCGCCCGTCCCGGCGAGTATGAATATCAGTGGGCGGCAGATTATGAGCATTATGTGGCGCGCGCGGGCATGCGTCATGGCTTTACCACCATCGCCGCGTCGGGAGAAAATGCGGTCATGCTGCATTATCATGAGAACAACTGCGTGGTCAAGGAGGGAGGCATGTTCCTCTTTGACCTCGGCGCGGAGTGCGGGTATTATTCCGCCGACGTGTCCCGCACCTTCCCGGTGAGCGGAAAGTTTACCGACAGGCAGAAGGAGCTGTTTGAGATAGTGCGCGAGGCGCAGGCGCATGCGCGTGACAAGATGCGTCCCGGCGTGCCTGTGCGCGAGTCCAATCAGGCGGTGATAGATTTTTACAAAAAGGCGCTGCGGACGGCAAAGCTGATACGCGACGACAGCGAGGTCAGCAAATACTACTATCATGGCGTTTCGCATTCGCTGGGGCTGGACACTCACGACCCCTGCGACCGCGCCGAGTATGAGCCGGGCATGGTGATAACCTGCGAGCCGGGGCTGTACGTTGCCGAGGAGGGCATCGGCATCCGGCTGGAAAACGATATCCTTGTGACCGAGGGCGCGCCGGAGGACCTGACCGGCGACCGCCTGATGACCGTCGCTGAGATAGAAGAAATAATGAGCAGATAGGAGAGAGATATCATGGAAAAGAAGAACGACAAGCTGACCGTAAAATACGGTCTGGTCTGGGACAAGCTCAGCAAGAAGGAGCGTGACGAGGCGATGAAGACCGGCGAGGACTACAAGAAGTTCATCGACGCCGGCAAGACGGAGCGTCTCTGCGTGCGTGAGCTGGTGCGCCGCGCCGAGGCGGAGGGCTTCAAGAACCTCGACAGCGTCAAAAAGCTCAAGCCCGGCGATAAGGTATACAGCGTAAACCGCGGCAAGAGCGCGGTGCTGGCGGTCATCGGCAAGGAGCCGGTCAAGGCGGGCGTGAGCATCGTCGGCAGCCACATCGACTCTCCGCGCATCGACCTCAAGCAAAACCCGCTGTACGAGGAGGGCGGCATGGCGCTGCTCAAGACGCATTATTACGGCGGCATCCGCAAATATCAGTGGGTGGCGCGTCCGCTGGCGCTGTACGGCGTGGTGATACTTGCCGACGGCAAGGCGGTGGAGATAGCCATCGGCGACGAGCCTGGCGACCCCGTGTTTTACATAACCGACCTGCTGCCCCATCTGGCGGCTGATCAGAGTAAAAAGACGCTGAATGAGGGCATCGCCGGCGAGGCGCTGAACGCCATCATCGGCACTTTGCCGGAGGGCAAGGAGGAGGATAAGGATCGCTTCAAGCAGGCGATATTGCAGCTCCTGAACGATAAATACGGCATGGTGGAGGAGGACTTCGTATCCGCCGAGCTGGAGCTGGTGCCCGCTGGCGCGGCGCGCGACGTCGGACTGGACCGCGGCTCCATCGCCGCCTACGGGCATGACGACCGCGTCTGCGCCTACACCTCCATGAAGGCGCTGTTTGAAAGCAAGCCTGCCGCGAAAACGGCGATAGCCCTTTTCGTCGATAAGGAGGAGGTCAGCAGTCAGGGCAACACCAGCATGAACTCCCGCAACTTTGCCAATACCGTCGGCAGAATGATAGAGCTGCAGGAGGGGACCTGCACGGGCTTTGACATCGACCGTGCGCTGGCGCTCAGCGCGCTGCTCTCGTCCGACGTGGCGGCGGCGTTCGACCCCAATTATCCCTCCGTCAGCGAGACGCGCAACAACGCCTATCTGGGCAAGGGCGTCACCATTGTCAAGTACACCGGCTCCCGCGGAAAGAGCGGCTCCAACGATGCCAACGCCGAGTTTGTCGGTGAGGTTCGCCGCGTGCTGAACGCCGCCGGCGTGGTGTGGCAGACCAGCGAGCTGGGCAAGGTGGACCAGGGCGGAGGCGGCACCATCGCCTATATCCTGGCGAACTGCGATATGGATGTGCTGGATATCGGCGTGCCCGTGCTGGCGATGCACGCGCCGTTCGAGCTGGTCTCCAAGGCGGACGTTTATATGACCTATAAGGCATACAAGGCATTCTACGAGAGCAGATAAAATAACAGCACAAAACCTCCGGCTCAAGCCGGAGGTTTTTACTTATTATACTTATTTCAGCTCCGAGAGGTAACGGTATATGCTCGACGCCGAGCAGCCGAGCCGCTCTGCGGCATACGGCACCGCGCCCTTGAGGCGGAACATTCCACGGGCATTCAGCGCCGCGATAAGGCTGCGCCGTTCCTCGGCGTCCAGCCGCTCTGCGGGCACGGAGAGAGAGGCGGTCTCGGCGGCAAATATCTCGCGCATCATGTCCGACACCTCGTTGAGCAGCGGCTCATCCTTATTCGCAGGTGCGGAGACCGCCGCGCCGGAGGCAAACTGGCGCAGAAAATCGTCCGGGTGCAGCAGCTCAAGCATGCGTGTGGACAGCTCGCGGAACCTGCCGTCGTCAAAATTGATGCCGAGCAGCCCCGCCGGCTTTCCGTCCTGTCCGCGCAGGAACATCATCGAGGAGCGCACGAGTCTGCCGCCATCGCGCAGCCTGCCGGCAAAATTTATCACGAACTCGCCCTGCTCATGCCGCTGCTCCAGCAGCTCCCGCACCTGCGGCGGCAGGGCGCCTCCGACTGTCTGTCCGCTGATGCGTCCGTTGGCAATGGCGACAAGGGCGGGCGTTTCCGTCTCCATGTCGTACAGAGTTATTTCATAGCACGGTCCCAGCGCGGCGCCCAAAAATCGCACCAGCGTCCCGCAGCTTTCAAGCATTTCATCCGTCATGTTTTCCCTCCTCATTGAAATAAATGGTAACATATTTTTTATCACTATGCAACAAAATTACCGTTGACAAGGAAGATAAGCGATGATAATATTTTATTGAAACAATAAAATATTATTAAAAACCCCGCCGAATAAAAAGGAGGAAAAATCATGGCAAAAAAATATCCGCTTGACGTAAAGACCCCGCGCAGTCTCACATATGTCACCCGCAATATTCCGGAGGTGACGGTCGAGCAGCGCGAGCGCGCGCTCAAGGCGACGCATTACAACGAGTTTGCCTTTCCCGCCGGACTGCTCACGGTGGATATGCTCTCCGACTCCGGCACCACGGCGATGACCGACGTGCAGTGGGCGGGCATGTTCCTTGCAGACGAGTCTTACGGACGCAACAAGGGATATTACGTGCTGCTGGAGGCGTTCCGCGACGTGTTTGAGCGCGGCGGGGAAAAGAACTGGAAAAAGTCCATCGACCTCATCCGCACCGACTGCACGGACATTGACAAGCTGATGGACGAGCTGTATCTCTGCGAGTATGAGGGCGGGCTTTTCAACGGCGGCTCGGCGCAGATGGAGCGCCCCAATACCTTCATCATCCAGCAGGGGCGCGCGGCGGAATCCGTGCTGTTCGAGATGGTCAAGAAGATAATGGGCGAGCGCCACCCCGGCAGGGTCTTTACTATACCCTCCAACGGGCATTTTGACACCACCGAGGGCAATATCAAGCAGATGGGCTCCATCCCCCGCAACCTCTACAACAAGGAGCTGCTGTACGAGGTCCCCGAGGGCGGCGTCTACGAGAAGAACCCCTTCAAGGGCGATATGGACGTGCAGAAGCTGGAGGAGCTGATCCAGCAGGTCGGTCCCGAGAACGTGCCCCTGATCTACACCACCATC
>JAFTDT010000002.1 GCA_017453985.1 Clostridia bacterium | reverse complement strand
GCCGGGCGCGGCGCTGGCGCTGCTCGGCTCCGGCGCCAGAGGGCGCGCCGCGCGCTGCCGCCAATACCTCATAATGATAGGCGACCGCCGCAGCGTGGACGTGAAGGCGCTGGCGAACTCCATCCCGGTGTCGCTTGCCCGCACCGTCCGCGATTTGCGCTGGATGCAGGACAAGGGTCTGCTGCCGCACGGCATGTTTCTCGACGCGGCGACGAACACCCTGCGCTATGCGGGCGATCCTCCGCCTGAGCCGAAAAAGCGCGCGAGCAAAAAGGCAGACAGCAAGAAAAAGCCCGCGGAAACGACCGCCGACGGCAAGAAGGTCTATGCCGAGGAGCGCCGCATCCGCGAGCTGAACGATATGATTGTGGACGCGCATGTTTCCGAGCGTATGGATAAGTTAGAGCTGCTGACGCACAAAATCTTGGCATACGCGGACGAGCATCCGGAGAAGGAGGGCAAGCTGCGGCAGTTCCGCCAGCATTATCTGCCTACGACGATAAAGATACTGGAGTCCTACGAGCGGCTTGAGCGGCAGGGCGTGGCGGGCGAGAACATCAGCTCCGCCATGAAGGACGTGGAGAAGATAATGGATAAGCTGGTGCGCGGCTTTGAAAAGCAGCTCGACGGGCTGTTCGACGCCGAGGCGATGGACATCAGCACCGACGTCAGCGTGCTGGAGAGCATGATGCGGCTGGAGGGTCTGCACGAGGGCCCCTTCGGACTGCGGCATGACGACGACATGCAGACGGAGACGAAGTAATAGCCGACAAAAGTGCCTCCACGCAAATAGCGCGGAGGCTCTTTATAAAGTGAACGCAAGGGACAGCCGGTCATTGTCAGACATGGCGGGAAAGGCGCGTCTGCTGCTCCTGTTTCTGCCGGTCTCAATAATAAGATTTTTTTATCACCGCGAAAATTTATTCTCGCCTTGCATTAATGCATAATTTCAAATTACTGATTTTGCTTCTGTTTTAAGCAAATACTGCGATTTTTGCAAAAATTCACAAACGGTCAACGGCATTGTGCAAAAAAACTGTACGGAGAATTTGTATAATTTTCACCAATATACATTTCGTGTATAAAATCATATTGACTTTCCGGCGTCTCTCCTTTATCCTTGAATAAAAGGTACAGGAGCTGCAAACGCTTGTTTTTTTACTGCGGATAAAGTGAGCGTATACACCCCCCTGAGATGGGCTCGACCACCTCAGGGGGGCAATTTTTATCAGCAGCTCCGCCGCAGCCTGTACATCAAACCAAAAAAGGAGAGAAAAGTATGAAGAAAAGCCCGCTGCGCAGACGCCTTATGTCGATGATGCTCGTCGTCGCCATGCTGTCTGCCCTCCTCGCGCCGACGGCGTATGCCGCTCCGCGCACTCCTGCGGCGCAGCCTCTGCGCCTCACCGAGATAGACCCCGCCGGTCTTGATATCAGCCGCGGCGACGTGCTGGACGAGCCGACAGAGGCGCCGTCAGAGCTGCACTCCGCGCGCGAGATCGTGCGAGTCGCCATCGTGATGGACAGCCCCTCCACGCTGGATATAGGCTATCCGACCGAGCGCATCGCGCAGAACGACAGCGCCATGACATACCGCCGCGCGCTCGGGCGCGAGCAGGACGACGCGGCGGCGCGCATCAGCCGCACCACCGGCTCCGAGCTGGACGTGCAGTGGAACCTGACGCTTGCCGCCAACATCATCTCCGCCAATGTGCGCTACGGCGACATCGAGAAGATCCGTCAGGTGGACGGCGTGGCGAGCGTGGAGATAGAAACGCTGCACTATCCGCAGGCGCCGCTCTCCTCCGACTCTCCGAACATGGGTCCCTCCGCCGGCATGATCGGCTCCACTGAGGTGTGGTCAAGCGGCCACACCGGCGCGGGCAGCCGCCTCGCGGTGATCGATACCGGTCTTGACCACGACCATCAATCCTTCGACGCGGACGCCTTCATGTACGCGCTGCGTCAGGACGCGATACTTGACCTTGCGATAGACGACAGCGCGCCGATAAGCGCCGAGGACGAGGCGCGCATCGCGCAGTATATCGAGGATCTGGAGCTGCTGGATCAGGCGGAGATACTCTCTGTGCTGAGCGAGCTTAACATGAGCCGCGGCTCCGCCGAGTCCTCCGGCTGGACGGTGCGCGAAAGGCTTGCCGCCGAACAGCTCTACCGCAGCGCCAAGCTTCCCTTCAACTACAATTATGTGGACAGAAGCTATGATACCGACCATCTGCATGATACCAAGGAAAATCACGGCTCGCACGTGTCCGGCATCGCCGCCGCCAACCGCTTTATAAAAACGGAGGAAAACGGCGAGACGGTGTATCAGCCCGCGCTCGATTATGCCAAGGTGCAGGGCGCGGCGCCCGACGCGCAGCTCTTTGTGATGAAGGTGTTCGGCGCAGGGGGCGGCGCTTACGACTCCGATTATATGGTAGCCATCGAGGACGCCATACTGCTGGGCGCCGACGCCGTCAATCTCTCGCTCGGCTCCGGTTATGCCGGCGCGGCGTTTTCGCCCGCCTACCAGACGGTCATGGACCGTCTTGCCTCCACCAACACCGATACCGTGGTCGCCATCTCCGCCGGCAACTCCGGCGCATGGTACGACGACCCGGTGAACAAAGACTCCTATCCCGCCCCCGGTCTGGTATATATCGAGGACGTGAATATGGCTACCGGCGGTCAGCCCGGCTCCTTCAACAACAGCCTGACAGTCGCCTCCTTTGACAACATAGGCTCCACCGGCAAGGTTCTGAGCTTCGGCGCGCTGAACGTGCTGTACCGGCTCGGCAATCCCTCGCCGGAGTTCACCGATATCATCGAGCGCGACAGCGAGGGCAATATCATCCGCGACGCCTTTGACTTCGTGCTGGCGGATGGCATCGGCAGCGAGGCGGAGTTTGCCGCGCTGGGCGCAGAGCTTTTGGGCGGCAAGGTCGTGATGTGCCGCCGCGGCGAGATAAACTTCTCCGCCAAGGCGAACAACGCCGCCGCGCTGGGCGCGGCAGCCGTGATAATCTATAACAACCAGCCGGGCAGCGTCACCGCTTCGCTCTCCGGCTATACCGGCACGGTTCCCGTCGCCACCATCTCGCAGGCTGACGCCGAGGCGATCATGGCTTCCGCGGCGATGCACGCGGCGGAGGGCGACGCGCCCGCCTATTACACCGGAAACATGCGGGTGGGCGACTCTCTGGAGTCCGTGATCACCTCCCCCGACAGCCGCACGGTCAGCTCCTTCAGCTCTTGGGGCAACGCCGGCGCGCTGCTGCTCAAGCCGGATATCTCCGCGCCGGGCGGCGGCATCTATTCCGTCAAGGGACTGTACAGGACGCAAAACGACATCACCGGCGGTCACGACGAGTATGAGCACATGTCCGGCACCTCCCTGGCTGCTCCGCAGATCACCGGCATGTCGGCGCTGCTCGGACAGTATCTGCGCGGCCGCTTCCCCGGCGGCAGTTATCCCGGCGGCGTCAGCAAGCGCCAGCTTATGAACAGCCTGCTGATGTCCACCGCCATCCCCGCCGAGGAGAGCGCGGGCAACTATTACCCTGTCATGCGGCAGGGTGCGGGGCTTGCAAATATCGCGGCGGCGATACGCGCAAACTCTTACGTTATGATGGACAGCGGCGCCGTGCTGCTGGGCGTCTCTGCGGCTGACGGCAAGGTAAAGGTCGAGCTGGGCGACGACCCGCAGCGCAGCGGCAGTTATACCTTTGCCTTTACGCTCAACAATATGGACGACAACGCCAAGACCTATACGCTGGATACCCGCCTCTTTACGCAGGCGAGGTACAGCGACGGCGACGGCGTATTCATGGATACGGAAACCATGCCGCTGGCGGCGGATGCGGTCTATTCCGGCGAGGGCGTGAGCGGCGCGGCTCTCACTCTGCCGGCGGGCGGCAGCGTGACCGTCACCGTCACGGCGCAGCTCACCGCAGAGCAGCTCACAGAGCTGACGGACGGCTATCCCAACGGAGCTTATATCCAAGGCTATACCTTCATCACGCCGGACGACGCGGACGCCGACTCCGTGCATTCCATTCCGATACTCAGCTTCTTCGGAAGCTGGAGCGATCCCTCCATGTTTGACGCCGCCTCCTCGCTGGACGCGCTGTACGGCGTCGAGAGGGGACGCGAGAATTATCTGGGCGCGGCGCGCACCAACAATCTGGTCGTGACCTACCCCCGCGAGCCGGACGTGAAATATCTCTTCCGCGGCAATCCCTACGGCGCGGAGGAAAGCGGCTTCCCCGCGGACAGGCTGGCGCTGGCGCCGGATACGCTCATACAAAGCTTTGCCTTCAGCCATATCCGCGCTGCCGGCACGATGGGTATGGCGGCGCTGAGCGAGGACAGCGGCAAGGTAGTGTGGAAATCCTCCGTAACGAACAACCGCACCGCGCCTTATTATAACATAAACAACAGCACATGGGTGGATACCGAGGCAAAGGTATTCAAGGCGGAGACTACGCCCGCCGCCATGGGTCTGCGCGCGGGCAGGAGCTATTACATCGGGCTGTTTGCCCTGCCTGAGTATTACACCATTCGCTACGCCGCCAGCAGCCTTGCGGCAAATCCGGGCGACGCCGCCAAGAGCGGACTGACCGCCGACGAGTTCCGCACCGTGCTGGATAACCGCGAGCTCTTCGGCATCGGCGCGGGCGCTTCGCTGGGCTATACCTTCGTGATCGACGACGAACGCCCCGTTGTCCGCAGCGCCGAGGGCGACGCCGCCGGCGCCAGCCTCACCCTGACGGCAAGCGACAACGAGCATATCGCCTACATCGCCGTGATGAGCGAGAGCGGCTCCACCGTCTTCGCCTCCCACATGCCGGAGGGCGCGGACAAGAGCGGCGAGGACTATACCTATACCTTTGATCTCAGTGCAGCGCGCATCGGCAAACGCTGCAGCGTGCTGGTTGCTGACTACGCCGGCAACGAGACCGCCTACGCGGTTGACTATGACCCGCAGGGCGACGAGCTGTTCCACGGGCTGCTGATCGGCTTTACCGGCTCGGAGGCGCGCGGCTCGAGCGGCGCGCGCTGGATCGAGCTGGAGGGGGATACGCTTGCCTATGTCTCCGAGAGCGAGCACAAGGGCGTCAGCCTGCTCAGCTCCGCCTCCGTCAAGGATATCCGCGCCGCGGAATATGCCATGGGTTATGTTTTCATGGTCGCGGGCGACAGGCTGTATGCCGCAACCGTGGATGATCTCGGCATGACCCGCGATATCGGCAGGCTGACGCTGAACGGCGTCGCCGCCCTCTCAGCGGACGTCAATCTCGACGGCGAAACGAACGACGCCGACGCGCAGACGATACTGGATTACATAGTGGCTCCTTCCGAATACAGCGGCTCCTTTGAGCGCAGCGCCGCCGACCTCGACGGCGACGGAGAGATCACCAGCTATGACGCGCAGCTTCTGCTCAACTGGATAAACGGCGTAGAGACCGACAAGCTCGGCGTGATCCGCGACATGGCGTTCAACCGCTATGACGGCAGACTCTACGCCCTGAACGACGACAATATCATCTTTATCATCGACGTCAACACCGCCCGCGTCACCCGCGTGCACAAGCTTGACGCCGGCGAGGGCGTGAGCCTTGCTTATCTTGCGATAGACGACGAGGGCACCTTCTACGTTGCCGGAGTCGGCGGCGCAGATGAGGCGAAGCTCTATAAATGGAGCGGCAGAGAGGCGCTGACCCCGCAGCTTGCGCTGAAGCCCGTCGGCACGCTGGGCGCGCAGGTGGGCGCAAACGGCGGCGCGATGGCGTGGGACCACGCCGAAAGCGTGCTGTATCTCGCCTCCAGCGGCAGCGCGGAGCTGAACGCAGCCTCCATGGAGAATATCCTTTACACGGTGGACGCCGCGAGCGGCGCGGCGACCCGCACGAATGAAAACGCGGTCATTTACGCCAACGTGACCGGACTGCTGGCAGTGCCCGCCGACGGCGGCGAGCTGCCCCCGGCGGAGAACGCCACCGAGCTGACCGTCGCTCCCGCCGAGCTGACGCTGTTCGTCGGCATGAGCCGCGAGCTGAGCTATGAGATATTCCCCTGGACTCTGGGCAACAAAAACGTCATCTGGGAGTCCGAAAATACGGATTATGTCACCGTCGAGCAAAACGGCACGGTCACGGCGGTCGGCACAAGGACCAATAACAGCGGCGTGCCGCAGCGCACCGAGGTGACCGTGACCGCGCGCTCCGCCGCCACTCCCACGGTCAGCGCGAGCTGCAAGATTACGGTGCTCCCGCGCCCCCGCGCCCTGCTCAACGGCATCTATACCGACGCGGAGGGCGTGCAGCACTGGATCGCCTTTGACACCGACGATTTGGCAGGCTATACCGACACCGGCGCGAGGCTGAGCGTGGACGTGTTCTCCGGCGCGGCGCTGGGCGACAAGCTCTACGCCATGGACGAGACGAACACCGTCTGGCGCATCGACGCCGACACGCTGGTGAGCGAGCGGCTGACACAGTATTCCGGCGACGAATACCGCATGCTGGACATGGCTCCGCTGCATCCGGATTATTATGAGGCGCTGGGAAATGGAGCCACGATAGTCGGCGCGGTACCCGGCAAGAGGTTTGCGCACGACGATCCGGAGAACTCGACGGGCACGCCGGGCATATCGAGCTGGTCTTACAAGAGCGACGATTTCGCCGCCATTGCGCAGGGACCGCGCAGCAGCTCCTCTTACGAATACTATACGATCGCAGAGAACGGCAAGCTGTACTATATCACTCTGTCGCGCACCTACGGCGACTTCTATTCCCCCTTTGATATCGGCTCCACCGGGCTGACCCTCGGCAGCGTGAGCGACTTTGACTCCCGCGCCAGCATGTATTACGACGAGGCGAGCGGCGGACTGTTCCTCAGCTCCTACAAGGCGGGCAAGACCACGCTGTACGTCATCGATACAAGGACGGCGACAGCCATGGAGCTGGGCACGCTGGACGGTCCGCTGGTGGCTCTGCATCAGTATGACCGCGCGATCGGGCTGCAGGTCAAGCTCAGCAGCAGCGCCATCTCCGGCTTTGCGGGAGAAACGCATCAGCTCAGCGCGGCGGTGGCGAACTCCGGCGAGGCAAACCCCGTCATCAAGTGGTCGAGCGCGGACGAAAGCATCGCCACGGTCGATGAAAACGGACTTGTGACCTTCGTCAAGCGCGGCAGCACCGTGATAACGGCGAAGTATACCGCCGCCGACGGCGAAACCGTCAGCGCGGAGTGCGCCGTCACCGTACACGAGATAGTCAGCATGGATATCAAGGTGCGGGCGCTGTACCGCTCCGCCGCCGACGCCTTTGAGATACGCGAGATAGACCTCTCCGACGGCAGCTATGCCGTCATCGGCACCTTGCCGCAGATGGAGTACGATTACTACGGTACGCTGAAATACGCCATACCCGATTTCCGCGGCGGCGCTATGATAAACGGCGAGCTGTACGGCGCTCTGTACGACGCACAGGGCAAGCTGGGCAACGCCATGTACAGGCTGACGCCCCCTGCCGCTGCCGGCGGCGAATATACGCCGGAGCTGCTCGCGGCATTCAGCACCTATGGCTTTGCTTCCGATTCCTACGCCATTTCCGACGGCGCTTATCTGCCGGAGATCGCATATTCCGGCGGCTCCATACCCGCCGGCTCCATCTGGACGGATTATTATGTAAATTATCCGGCGCTGGTATACGTCGTTCCCAAGGGCGACGGTACGCTTGAGCGCAAAACGATGAGCATGCTGCCCAGCTACGGCGATCCCAACACGGCATACGGCGGCATCGCCTATATCGGCAAGAATGCCGCCGACGCGCCGGAATATTACGTAGTTGCGCTGGACGCCGCCAGCGGCGAGTTCACGCTCTATAAGATGACGCTTTCCGGCAGCTACAGCAGCTATCTCGGAGCGCGCCTCAGCGCAAGCTTTGAGGCGCTCGGCTCCTTCACCATCAGCGGCGTCACGACCAAGAAGCCCGTTTCGCTGGAATATATCACCGACGGCGCGAACAGCGTGCTGCTGATGGCAAGCTCCGCCGACAAAACTATCTACCGTTTGAACGTGACCGACACGGGCATCGAGGCGGAGATACTGGCGAGCTTCCCCGAGGCGAAGGATCTGACCATGCTGCACATGGGCGCCTTCAGCGACGGCACGGGCGCGCTGCCCGCACAGCCGATGGCGCAGAGCCTCCGCCGCGGCGAGAGCGCCGCTCCCGCCTCGCTGGGCGGCAGCAGCGGCAGCGCCGAGAAGGAAACCGCCGAGGTCACGCTTACGGAGGACGTCGATTCTGCCAACGGGCTGATCGTCGCTGAATATGACCCCGATGCGCTGACCTTCGTAAGCTGCGAAGGCGCGCTTGACTACAAGGCGTTCCACGTGGACGAGGCAAACGGCACGATCACCTTTGCCTATGCCTCGCGGACAGCGATCGGCGCGGGCGAAACGATGGCGAAGCTCATTTTCAGCCACGAGGGACATGCGCTCGACACCGCGGTCACTTTGATCACTCGCGAACGCAATAATGTGCTCGACCCGCAGGAGCCGGCGGTGCCCATACCGCTGGAGGCTGGCAAGCTGATTTATACCGTGAGCTTTGACGGCAGCGGGGCAGAGGGAAGCATGGAGGCGGTAGAGGCGCCGCGCGGAGAGAGCTTCACCGTGCCGGAGTGCGGCTTTACCGCGCCGGAAAACACGCGCTTCGGCGGCTGGAGTACCAAGGCGGACGGCGCGGGCACGGTGTATCAGCCAGGTGAAAGCTTTATTCCCGAAGAAGATGTGACGTTATACGCCATATGGCAGAAGGGCGTCCGTTTTGTCAGAAGCGGCGCGGAGGGCAGCTCGCTGACTGCCATAAAGATACTGCGTTCCGCACAGTTTGACCCCAAGGACACCCACGAGCCGCCCAGCTTAGGCTATGACCCCACGATGACGAGCGACACGGTGCTGATCAAGTACGGCGACAGCCCAATGACTTATACAGAGGGAAATGTGGAGCTGATGGCAGGCGAGCTGATGCAGGTGCGGTATGACTGCTTTATCAATAAGGATTTCGTGCAGATAAGCGCAGTGTACGATACGGAGAACGCTGCCGTCATCGTCCAAGATAATCAATATGTTTATCTGAAGATGCGGCTGCTGGACGACGGCGAGGGCAGACTCGTGTTGGAGGCAGCGGCGGAAAGGTCTGCGGCGCTGCGGCTGACCTTTATCGACGGCTACGAGCTGCTCATTGTCACTCCGGGCGACGTCAACTTTGACGGCAGGGTGAACAGCAACGACTGGATAAACATCATGCGCTGGACACTGAGCGGAACGGGAAAAGACGATACGCGGCCTGACGATCCGGCTTATGTCGTTATAATCGGTGAGGAAAAGTATAATTTGTGGAATTTGATGGCAAAGTTTGTCGATGCTTCGCCGGATTACACCACTCCGGTAAATGCAGTCGACTGGATCACGATAATGAAGCTGCTGCTGAGTGCGTGGAAATAGCAGCCCGCCCTTGCGTAAATCATTTGTAAAAGACCTCCGCGGATTTTCCGCGGAGGTCTTTACTATTTTTGCTGTTGCAAACCGCCGATATTGCCGAAACCGCTGCTTTGGCAGAGTCTTTTTCCACGGGATAAGGAAAGACGCCCTCCGCAAAACACGGAGGGCGTCGTATTGCTTTTCAAAAGCTCAATAAATCAGCTTTTCCATGCGCTCAGCAGCAGCTTCATTATCGTGATCCAGTCGACTGCAT
>JAFTDT010000017.1 GCA_017453985.1 Clostridia bacterium | reverse complement strand
GTTCCTTCCGCGGTTTTTTCATCCGCGAAGCTTACCGAGGAAGCCTCGCCGTTATTTTCCCTCACGCCAAAGCGCCGCGAGCCATATGGCTCGCGGCGCGTTGATATATCGGTATATCCGTCTCAGCGATTTTTCAGAATTATCTCGGTCAGCTCCACGGGCGGGACTATCTTGCCGTCCTTGTAGACGCGCATATTGCCGCTGGCAATCTCGTCTATCAGAATGACCTCGCCGCCGTTATAGCCGAACTCAAACTTGATATCCCACAGATCCAGCCCCATGCGCTTCATATCCTCAGCGAGCAGGTGGGTGATGCGGAGAGTCTGCTCCTTGAGGCTCAGATACATCTTCTCGTCCATGACGCCCAGCGCCACCAGCGCATCGCAGGTCACCAGCGGGTCGCCCTTGGCGTCGTCCTTAAAGGTAGTCTCCACATAGCCGCCGGGCAGGGGCGTGCCGTCCTTGATATAGTCGCCGTAGCGGCGGATGAAGCTGCCGGTGGCAACGAGGCGGCAGACGACCTCCAGCCCCTTGCCGAACACCGTGGCGGGCAGGACCTCCATGGTGGCGTTCTCGATATCGGCGCCGACGTAGTGCGTCTTTATCCCCGCCTTCTTCAGCAGCTCGAAATAATATACCGAGGTCTCCAGATTTGCCTTGCCGATACCCTCGATACTCAGTCCCACGGTGTTCTCGCCGGGGTCAAAGACGCCGTCCTTGCCGGTGCAGTCGTCCTTGAACTTGAGCATGAAGTTGCCGTTGTCAAGCGAAAATACGTCCTTTGTCTTGCCGGAATAAACCTTTTTCATATCGAAACCGCCTCCAAAAAAAAGAATACGATATATTATATAACATAAAGCGCGTTTTGGCAAGAAAACGGACGAAAAAAGTTGAATAACAATTATTCTGCAAAAATGCGTCGTGCCTCTTGTATATCAGGCGGCAGTTGTGTATAATGAGAAGACAACGGTATAATCAAACAATATATTTAGGAGGGAGATTTTGTGAAAAACAGATTTTTTGCGGCAATTTTGGCGATGCTGACGGTGCTGTCCTTATTCCCAATGTCCGCCATGGCGGCAACGGCTCCGACGGCGGCAGACCTGAAAACCGCGCCGGTCATCTCCAACCTGGGGATCCACAATGACGGAGAGGGTTGTGTCTGGCTGGAGGTCACGGTGCAGACGCCCGCGAACGTGCTGAATGCCATCAATTACTATGAAAATCACGAGCTGGGCTATAATCAGGCGGGGTATATCGGCGGTATTACTTTGGAATATTCCATTGACGGCGGCGAGTGGCAGGAGAGCAGTATTGCGGTTGCAGGGAGATACTATGAGGATGCGGATGAAGTTCCGCGCTGGAACGGTATCCATGAAACCCATTATCTTGATGAGCTCCATGTTAACTCCGAGGTCAAGGCGCGCGCCCGCTATACTGGCGCGGATGCGGACGGCAACTCGCGCTACAGCGATTGGTCGAATGTGCTGACGCTGAATGAAAAGGTGGACTTCACAGCATCACAGTGGGCTTTGGCGGAGCTTGCGGAGGCGGATAAGCTGGGGCTTATCCCCGACAGCCTGAAGAGCGCAGACCTTACCAAGCCGATTACAAGGGCGGAGTTCGCCGCCGTGAGCGTCAGGGTATATGAGGCTCTTTCCGGCGAAAAGGCAAGCACTGCGGCGGCAAATCCCTTTGCCGATACAAAGGATGCAGAGGTCTTGAAGGCATATCAGGTGGGGATCACTACGGGCACGAGCGCGACCACCTTCCATCCCGATACCCTGCTGAACCGCGAGCAGGCGGCGACGATGCTGACAAGGGTATATAAGAAGGTTTCGATCGACGGCTGGGAAATGAGCCGGGACGGCGAGTTTGCAGAAGCCTTTAACGGCATGTTCACCATGCCCGCGCTTTTTGCCGACGACGCTAAAATATCCGCTTGGGCAAAGCCGAGCGTGTACTTTATGGCGGCAAACGGAATAATCAACGGCGTCGGCAACAACACCTTTGCGCCGAGGGCGACGACAGACGCCGAGGCTGCCATCGGGTACGCTCAGGCGACACGCGAGCAGGCGCTTGCAATCGCAACAAGAATGGTTAAGAATTTGAAGTAATGCTTTGGCTTGCTAAGGCTATATCCATGAAACTAGCGGCGGCAATGCTGCTGTGCTTTGCTCTGCTGGCTGCGCTCGGCGGCTGCGGGAGCGTCTCAAGGGTCAAGGTGATACCCGTCGAGTCCGAGCTTTATTCGCAGAAGGATATTTCCGCTGCCATAAGGAAGGTGGAGAGGGATTTCCGCTGGGGATGGTCAGGCTGCACGCTGACCGAGATAGCTTATGCCGGCGATGAGAGGACGGCGGAAGAAGCAGAGTCTCACGCCGACATGTGGGACTATGACGAGCTGATAGTTTTGATATCTTCCTTTGACGTCGATTCATCAGGCGGCGACGGCTCCCTGAACCCGAACAGCACGTATGATAACTGGAGCTGGTTTCTTATCCGCCGCAGCGGCGGCGAATGGATGCACGCAGACCACGGATACTGATGCAAAAAGCAGACCCTTGCGGTCTGCTTTTTTCATGCCGGAAAAATCCGCTCCGCCGCCTTGCGTTTGCGGCGCTTTTGCGTTATAATCTGCATAGATAGAAAACGGGAGGCAGCGCATGTATGTATTCTTGCAGGGGCTGCTGATAGGGGTCGCCTACGTGGCGCCCATCGGCGTGCAAAATCTGTTCGTCATCGAGTCGGCGCTCACGCTGCCGCGCCGCCGTGCGCTGGCGACGGCGCTCATCGTCACTTTTTTCGATATCACGCTGTCGCTGGCATGCTTTTTCGGCGTCGGCGCGGTGATGGAGCGGCTGCGCTGGCTGCAATGGCTGCTGCTGGGCGCGGGCAGCCTCTTTATACTTTACATGGGTCTGCGGCTGATATTGTCCAAGGAAAGCGCGGACGGCAGCGGACGCGAGGTGGACATCTCGCTCCCGCGCACCGCGGCGACCGCCTGCGCGGTCACATGGTTCAATCCGCAGGCGATAATCGACGGCACGGTGCTGCTCGGCGCTTTCCGCGCCCAGCTCGCGGCGGCGGACGGCACGCGCTTTATCCTCGGCGCGGCGTGCGCGTCGCTGCTGTGGTTTTCGCTGGTGACGCTCATCATTTCGCTGCTCGGCAGCCGCATCAGCTCCCGCGTCATGCTGTGGATAAACCGCGTCTGCGGCGCGGTGATGGTCTTTTACGGCGTGAGGCTGCTGGGATCGTTTATCAAAACACTTTAAAAATACATCGGGAGGCGACGCAGATGGAAAGAAGCACGCTGATTCTTTCGGGCGACGACGTGCGCGGGCTGCTGACTGTGCAGGACGCCTTTGAAGCGATGCGGGAGGCTTTTGCCGCCTTCGCCGAGGGGCAGGTGCAGCAGCCGCCGATAGTATCGCTGCATATGGACGAATACAACGGCGAGCTGGATATCAAGAGCGGATGCAGCCTGCGCAGCAATGTCATCGGAGTCAAGATGGCAAGCGGCTATTGGGACAATCCGAAAAATTACGGTCTGCCCGCCGCCGTCGCGCTGATTTGCCTTTACGACGCGCGCAGCAGCTATCCGCTGTGCATACTGGACGGCGGCGATATCACCTATTACCGTACCGCCGCGGCGGGCGCGCTGGCGGCGACGCTGCTGGCAAGACCGGAGTCGGAGACGCTGGCGCTTATCGGCGCTGGCGGGCTGGCGCGCATGCATCTGGAGGCGACGCTGGCGTATTTTCCCATCAGGAGGGTGCTCATCTATTCCGCGGATGCGGAGCAGGCGCGGCAGCTCGCGCGGGAGGCGGAGCAGAAGCACCCCGGCGTGCGCGCAGAGGCGTGCGCGGATGCCGAGAGCGCCGTGCGCGAGGCGGATATCATTTCCACCGCCACCCCCAGCCGCGAGCCGATAGTCATGCGGGCGTGGGTACGCCCCGGCACGCATATCAACGCCTTTGGCGCCGACATGCAGGGCAAGCAGGAGCTGGAGACGGCGCTCACCGCCGCGAGCAGACTGGTGCTGGACAACCCCGCGGAGGCGCTGGTGCGCGGCGAGAGCCAGCACGCATACGCGGCGGGGCTCATCGGCGCAGACTGCGCTTCGCTGGGCGATATCGTCATCGGCAAATGCCCCGGACGGCAGAGCGCGGAGGAAATCACGGTGTTCGACTCCACGGGCATGTCGGTGCAGGATATCGCCGCCAGCCTGCGGATATATGAAAAGGCAATCAAGCTGAATAAGGGAATGAAGATAAAGATAGTTTGAAAGGGGGGAAACGAAATGAAGATGGCAAAGGAGTTCAAGGAGTTCATCTCGCGCGGCAACGTGGTGGATATGGCGGTCGGCGTTATCATCGGCGGCGCCTTCACCGCCATCGTCAACAGTCTGGTGAATGATATGATAATGCCGCTCATCGCCAAGCTTTTCGGCAATATCAGCTTCAGCGAGCTGAAGATCGTGCTGACCGAGGCAGTGGGCGAGACGGCGGAGACGGCGATATACTACGGCAAGTTCGTTCAGACGATCATCAGCTTTATCCTCATCGCGCTGTCGGTGTTCCTGCTCGTCAAGGGCGTCAACAAGCTGCGCCGCAAGAAGGAGGAGGAGCCGGAGGCAGAGCCGGAGCCGGACCCGCAGCTCGAGCTGCTGGGCGAGATCCGCGACCTTTTGAAAAAATAAGCGCAAACTGAACAGGCTGATAGCCATGCGGCTCTCAGCCTTTTTTTGCCGCCGGCGCTATTTCCGCCCTTGTATGCGCGGGACAAACGCCGCCCATTTTACAAAGCATTCGCGCTCCGGCACGACCAGAATGCAGCCGTCCGAGCGGCGGCTCTGCACGGCGATGCAGCGGAAAACCGGCTCCTCGGCGCAGAGATGGCGCCAGTCCTCGATGAACTGCCTGTCCGCCAGCATGTCGTAATAAAAGTTTTCGTAGTCGATTTGGTAGAGCGTTATCAGCTTGACTATCTCATACTCGCGCTCCTCCTCCGGCAGATGAGGCTCTCTCAGGTCGTCGCCTATGCGCGGACGGCGCACAAAATACGCGGAATTTTCCATGGCATATCCTCCCCATAGATAGATTTAATAGATACGCTGTATATCTATTTTTCACATTATAACACACTGCAAACATAAAATAAACACATTATATGTTTATTTATGGGAGGTGTGGTATTTATGGCGACAAAAAGCGTATCTATTCGGATAGAGGAAGCGATGCTCAAGAAGCTGAGCTTTGTTGCGGACTATGAGGGACGCTCGATAAACAGTCATGTTCTTGTGCTGATACGGGAGAGCATCAGCGCGTTTGAGCGGGAGTACGGCGAGATAGACGGCGACGTGGACGCGGCGGAAAACGTCAAGCCCTCGCGGAAATAATCGTCGCCCTCACGAAAACCGGAGGGATCGTCCGCGCCGTCGGCGCGTAAGCAATAGAAAAGGCGCGATGCCGTGCATCGCGCCTTTTATTTATTCCGCTCTTTATCTCTTTATCAGCTCGCGGATATCGCTGAGGAACTGCGCCTTGCCCTCCGGCGTGGAATATACGCCGTGACCGCCGAAATAATTCTTCTGCGTCACGCGCTCACGCGGCAGGCCGGCATGGGAAAAGATGTACCACGAGTTGCCGGCGTGGGTGCAGAGGTCGTACAGCCCGTTGGCGACCAGCAGGCGCATGTCCTTGTTCGCCAGCATCGCGCCGCGCAGGCACTCCATATGCGTCTTGGGCTTGCCGTGCGGAGGCAGCGGCTCGCCCTCGTTCTGCCAGTAGGGATTAAGCGTCAGATTGCCGGTGTAATACAGGCGCTCGCGCCCGACGCCCAGCCGCTCGGCGAGCAGCCCGTTCATCACCAGCAGCGGCACGTTGGTGTCGCCCACGAGGTTGTAGGGCATGTCCAGCGGCGAGGTCACGCGGCTGTCGTACACGTCCACGCGGCTGCCCTCGGCGGCGACCACGGCGGTCATAAAGTCGTCCGCGCTTTGCAGCACGAGGCGGTTTTTGACAAAATATTCCGTCGGCATGCCGGTGAAGTGCGCGTATTTCTCCGCCGCGGCGCGCAGGCGCGCGTCCGTGCAGTCGTCGCCGTCGAACAGCGCGGGGATCAGCTCGTGCTTGGCGAACTCCCACGCCGCCTGCACGAACTCAAGCTGCTCGCCCTTGCCCTGCGGGTGATGATACCAGTTGGTCGCCGCCATGCCGGGCAGCATCGCCGCGCCGAGGTCAAGCCCCGGTTCCAGCACGTCCGTGCCGCAGGCGACGCCCACCAGCACCACGCCGCGGACAGGCAGCCCCGGCAGCTTGCGGCTCTCGGAATAGGGGCTGCGCCCCAGCTCGGCAAGCACGCGGCAGGCGCGTATCGTGCCGTAGCTCTCGCCGCAGATATACACCGGACTGTCCCAGCGGTGATGCTTCAGCAGCCAGTCCAGCATGAAAAACGCCACGCTGCGCGCGTCGCCGTCCACCGAGGCGTATTTCATCACCTTGCTCTTGTCAAAAATGCGCGAATATCCCACGTTCACCGGATCGACAAAAACGAGGTCGCACACGTCCAGCAGGCAGTCCGCGTCCTCGTGCAGCCCGTAGGAAAAGACGCCCTTGTCGTCGGAGTCTATCAGCCACGGGCCGAAGCACTGCAGGTGCAGGGTGTTGGTGGCGCTGCCGGGGCCGCCGTTCCAGAAAAACATCACCGGCCGCGGTCCCTGCACGTCCGTGCGCAGGTAGGAGATGGAGGTCACGGTCGCCTCCGGCGCGCCGTCCTCGCCGTAGATAAAGCAGTCCTCCGTCACCGTGCGGAAGCTGATCCTGCCGCTCTTCAGCACCATGCTGTGCTCGGACTCGTAATGTATCGGCTTGCGGGTCTCGGTGATGAACTCGTCGGGAAGTCTGATTTCGGGCATATGCATCCTCCTTAAATTTAATTTGAGTCTATGCTACCATAAAATAAACAAAAAATCAACAACACGGCGGAGCATAAAACAAAAATTGCAAAAATATCATTACAAAGTGTTGCAATACGGCTTAAATAATGTTAATATATAAAAACAATGAATATTTTTGTGAGGCGATGAAGGTGACGAAAAATCAGAAATTTGACTTTGAAACGCTGGTTGACCGCAAAAATATCGGCAATTTGAAGAATATGGTCTGCTCGGAGGCGGTGCGCGCCGCGGGGCTGCTGAGCTACAACGGCGCGGAGGCGGACTACCGCACGGCGCCGTCGGTGATCCGCGCCATGACGGAGCGCGTGCAGAACGGGCTTTTCGGCTTTACTTTGGCGGACGACGCCTATCTCGACCCCATCGTGTGGTGGATGGAGACGCAGCGCGGCGTGAAGATAGAAAAGGAGTGGATAGTCCCCACCCTCGGCATGATATTCTCGGTGGCGACTGCCATCCGCCTGACGACCGAGCCGGGTGAGGGAATTATCGTTCAGCCGCCCGTTTACCACCGTTACGAGCAGGCGGCAGACCGCCTCGGCAGACGGACGGTGTACAACCGCCTGACGGAGAAGGACGGCGTATACAGCATGGATTTTGAAGACCTCGAGCACTGCATGGCGGACGAGCACAACCGCCTTTTCGTGCTGTGCAATCCGCAGAACCCCACCGGCAACGTTTGGGACGAGGACACGCTGCTGCGCGTGGTCGAGCTGTCCAATAAATACGGCGTGTACGTCATATCCGACGAGATTTTCGGCGAGGTGACCTTCCGCCACCGCTGCCCGATGTACGCGGTGCTGCCTGGCGCGGCGAAATACGGCATCTCGGAGACCTCTCTGGGCAAGACCTTCAACTTCACCGGCGAGAACCTCGCCAACCTGATAATCCCGGACGGGGAGCTGCGCGAGCGGTTTATCGCCCAGCGCAACGCCGACCATTTCGGAAGCATCGACCCCGTTCTGCACGCGGCGGTGCAGGGCGCCTACTGTCCGGAGGGTGCGGCGTGGAAGGACGCCCAGCTCGAGCATATCAACGGCAACGCGGAGTATATACTGGCGTTCTTCCGCGAGCATCTGCCACAGGTGCGCATCAGCCCGTTTGAGGGCAGCTTTGTGCTGTGGATAGACTGGCGGGCGCTGGGGCTGGACGAGCCGGAGCTGATGCGGTTTCTCAAGGGCGAGGCGCTGTTCGAGCTGGACGAGGGTACGCACTACGACAGCGAGCGCGGCAGCGGCTTTACGCGCATGAATATTTCCTGCCCGCGCCGCGAGCTGGAAAAGAGCCTCGCGCTGCTGCTGGAGGCGGCAAAAAAGCGCGGCTGGGCAAGATAAGCCCGGCACGGAAAACAGGAATGGTACGGAAAACAGGATGTTGGAGAAAACCCCGCTTGCCGGCGGCATAATGCCGCCAGACAAGCGGGGCGCTGCGTATAAAAGCATAACCTGATCGTTTGAAAATACCGTAGGAAAGGCTTGTCGGAGCGAAAATGCAGAAAGGGCATGCCGCCGAAAAGCGCCTTTTCGCGCATAAATATTTGCAAAGTGCGGCGGGATATGGTACAATATCCCTGTATATGCGCGCCGCGGGCACGCGGAGGCGTAAATAATATTACAAGGGGGAATAACCTTGCCTGACCCTTTAGGTCGATGGTTGCTTTTGGAGCTGGCGCTGGCGGTTTTGTGCAGCGTATTTTCCGCGGCGCGTTCCGCAGCGGAGGAAATCTCCGAAAGCAAGGTGAAAACCGAAGCTGAAAACGGCAGCCGCTGGGCCGTGCGCCTGCTGAAAATCCTGGAACGGTCCGAATATTTTTCCCGCGCGATGCAGACGTGGACAGTCACGCTGACGCTGGTTATGCTGGCGCTGGCGCAGAGGCAGTTTTCGCCGCTGCTGGAGGCGCACATGCCGCCCGTCGCGGCGTCGCTGGCGATATCCGTCGCCGGCGCGCTTTTGCTGCTGGTGCTGTGCTTTTTCACGCCGGACGCGCTGGGCAGATACCGTCCGGAGCGGGTCTGCCGCTCCGTGCTGTGGCTGGCGGAGCCGCTGGCGCTGCTGCTGAGACCGCTGGTCTGGCTGCTCAGCGCGGTGAGCGACGTGCTGCTGCGCCTTTTCCGCATCAATCCCAAGCTGGAGAAGGAGCAGGTCAGCGAGGACGAGATACGGCTGATGGTGGACATGGGCGAGGAAAGCGGCGCCATCGAGTCCGCCGAAAAGGAAATGATAGAAAACGTCTTTGAGTTCAATAATATGACCGCCGAGGACGTTATGGTACACCGCACCGACATGGTGGTTATCTGGCAGGAGGACACGCCGGAGCAGATAATGGCGACCATCCGCGAGAACGGGCTGTCGCGCTTTCCGGTGTGCGGCGAGGATATCGACGACGTGCTGGGCATACTCAACGCGCGCGATTATCTGCTGAGCGCCTCGCCGGACGGCGCGCCGGAGCTTGGAAAGCTGCTGCGGAGCGCGTATTTCGTGCCGGAGGCGGTCAAGACGGACGTGCTTTTCCGCGATATGCAGCGGCAGAAGGTGCATATGGCGATAGTCGTGGACGAATACGGCGGCACGAGCGGTCTGGTGACGATGGAGGATCTTTTGGAAGAGCTGGTCGGCGAGATATACGACGAGTTTGACGACCCCGAGGAGCAGGACATCGTCAAGACAGGGGACAACCTCTGGCGGATAAGCGGCAGTGCGCCGATGGAAAGCGTCTGCGAGGAGCTGGGCATAGAGCTGCCGGAGGATGAGGAATACGATACGCTGGGCGGACTGGTGTTCAGCCGCCTTTCGGTGATACCCGAGGAGGGCAGCCGCCCGCAGGTGGATGCGCTGGGGCTGCATATCGAGGTGCAGGAGATCGCGGAGCGCCGCGTCGTGCGCGCGCTCGTCAGCAAGTTGCCGGAGGAGGACGAGGCGGAAGCCGAGGACGAATAAGGCAGCGGATGACTGCGGCAGCGCCGCAGCCACGCCGCGAGTGCGGCGTCCGATTTGCGGGAATTCACTTCCCGCAAATCTAACCAATGAACGGGGGTCCCCCGCGAAAACCCAGCGACGCGGTTTTCGAGGGGGCGAAGCTGCCGCCTGAGGACGAGGCGGAAGCCGGGGACGAATAAGGCAGCGGATGACTGCGGCAGCGCCACAGCCGCGCCGCGAGTGCGGCGTCCGATTTGCGGGAATAAAGCGTCAAAGCCTGCCCGCCGGACTTCCGGCGGAGAGGAAAGGCTTGCAAAGTGCGCCAAAGGGCAGGGCGGCATACGGGTTTTGACGAATTCACTTCCCGAGATCCTTCGGCTGCGCGGCGTGACCGCCGCTCCGCTCAGGATGACAGGTTAAAGGAAGCCATTGGGGGTCCGCGCTTTGCCCTCTCCGTCAGCGCCACAGGCGCCGCTGCCCTTCTCAAAGAGAGAGGCAAGCAGCGAAGCGGTTTTCGCGGGGATACGCAGAGGAGGCAGGTTAAGGAGCCGCTGACGGGCGGCGCTCGCTGCTCGGTTCCCCTTTGGGGGAGCAGTCTGCAAAGCAGACTGAGAGGGTGATTACCGCGACGCCCGCGTGCAGCGCCTCACCTTAACGAAGGAACGGTTTTACAGATAATATGAAGACAAGCAAAAAACGGCTTGAAACGGCGTTGTTTTGGGCATACTGCGCGGTGATGGCGCTTTTGCTCTTTGTGAGGAGGGGCTACAATCTGGGGCTGCCGTACTGGGAGCAGGTGAAGATGAACGTAAATCTTACGCCCTTCCACTCGATTTACGGCTACGCCTTTCTGATAATCCGCAGAACAAACACATATCTGCTGAAGAACGCAATCATCAATCTTTTCGGGAATATCGCCGTGTTCATACCCTACGGCTTTTTCCTTCCCCGGCTGTTTGGGAGATACAGGGCGTTCGGCAGGTTTGTGCTGCTCACTCTGGCAGTCCTTTTGTCTGTTGAGACGCTTCAGCTCATAACGCTGAGAGGGAGCTTTGACGTGGACGATATTATTTTAAACCTTCTCGGCGGGGCGCTGGGCTGGCTGGCGGCGAGGCTGATAAAAGCCTGAGCCTTGCCCATGCGCCGCGCTGCGGGCGCAGGTTAGACAAAGCAAATCCGCATTATTCACAGGAACGGGGACATACACATGGATTTATTCAAAAAATGCAAGCTCAACCCGATGGCGGCGGAGAGCCGTGCCGCAGGAATTTACCCTTATTTTCACGTGCTGGAGACCCGGCAGGACGTGGAGGTGGTCATGGAGGGCGCGCGCCGCATCATGCTCGGCTCCAACAACTACCTCGGGCTGACCGCGAGCGCGGAGGTCGAACGCGCCGCCAAGGACGCCATCGACCGCTTCGGCACCGGCTGCTCCGGCTCGCGCTTTCTCAACGGGACGCTGTCGCTGCATGTTGAGCTGGAGCGCGAGCTGGCGGACTTTTTGGGCAAGGAGGACGCGATGACGTTCTCCACCGGCTTCCAGTCCAATTTAGGCATCATCAGCGCGCTGGTCTCGCGCACGGACTATATTCTCTGCGACCGCGAGAACCACGCCAGCATATACGACGCCTGCCGGCTCTCCGGCGGCAAGATGCTGCGCTACCGCCATGGCGATATGGCGGATCTGGAGCGGCAGCTTAAAAAGGTGCCGGAAAGCGCCGGCTCGCTGATCGTGACCGACGGCGTTTTCAGCATGAGCGGCGATATTTGCGACCTGCCCGCCATCGTGGAGCTGGCGAAGAAATACGGCGCCCGCACCATGGTGGACGACGCCCACGGGCTGGGCGTGCTGGGCGAGGGCGGCCGCGGCACGGCGGAGCATTTCGGGCTGACGGACGAGGTGGACGTGCTGATGGGCACCTTCAGCAAGTCGCTGGCGAGTCTCGGCGGCTACATGTGCGCGAGCGCGGAGATAACCGACTATGTGCGCCACTGCTCGCGTCCCTTCATCTTTTCCGCCTCCATACCGCCCGCCTGCGCGGCGGCGGCAAGGGCTGCGCTGCGCGAGCTGCGCGGGCATCCGGAGCTGCCGCAGAGACTGATGGAGCTGGCGGACTACATGCGCGGCGGGCTGGAGAGGCGCGGCGTGCGCATCCGCCCCTCGAAAATGCCGATTATCCCCATCTACACCTACGACGCCATACGCACCCTGCGCGTCAGCCGCGAGCTGTATGACCGCGGAGTGTTCGTCAACTGCGTGCTGCCGCCCGCAACCCCGCCGGGAGAGTGCCTGCTGCGCACCAGCCTGATGGCGACGCATACCGAGGCGCTGCTGGACGAGGCGATGGATATTATCGCGGCGGTGCTGGAGGAGGATAAATGGACGCCCGGCGAGTAGCCGTCATCACCGGCGGCAGCTCCGGCATCGGCGCGGCGGCGGCACGGACATTTGCCTCCGCCGGCTGGACGGTGTACGAGCTGAGCCGCAGCGGGCAGGACGCGGCGGGCGTGCGCCACATCACCGCCGACGTCTGCGACGAGGCGAGCCTCCGCGCCGCCTTTGACGAGGTCGGGCGGCGGGAAGGCAGGCTCGACCTTTTGATAAACAACGCCGGCTTCGGCGTGTCGGGCGCGGCGGAGCTGTGCCCGCCGGAGGACGCGCGGCGGCAGATGGAGGTCAATTTCCTCGGCGTGCTGGCGTGCAGCCGTCTGGCGCTGCCGCTGCTGCGCGAGAGCCGCGGGCGCATCATCAATATCAGCTCGGTGGCGGCGGTTTTCGCCATACCCTTCCAGTCGCTGTACTCCGCCTCCAAGGCGGCGGTCAACGCGCTGACGCTGGCGCTGCGCAACGAGCTGGCGCCCTTCGGCGTCAGCGTCTGCGCGCTTATGCTGGGCGACGTGCATACCGGCTTTACCGACGCGCGGGAAAAGAGGCACGGCGGCGAGGAGCTTTACGGCGAGCGCATAGAACGCTCGGTGCGCGTGATGGAGCGCGACGAGCGCGGCGGCATGAGTCCGGAGCGGGTGGCGCGCAAGCTCCTGCGCATGGCGGAGCAGCGGCGGGTAAAGCCGCTGAGCAGCCTCGGGCTGAAGTACCGCCTGTTTCTGCTGCTGGGCAGGCTGCTGCCGCATTCGCTCAGCAACAGGCTGGTCGGCATGATGTATAAATAAATAACGGCTGTATCCATGCGCGGGCGCTTTGCGGCGCCCCGCAGATTTTTCAGCCGTATTTCAGGAGGAGAAAATGCTGAGAAAAGCGGAAAAACATGAGCTTGAGGAATACGCGGATTTTGCCTATGAGCTGGCGCTGGACAGGACGCGCTCCGGCTATCCGACGTATACCGACGGGATAAAGACGCGGGAGGACTTCGCTTCCAGAGCAATGCGGGGCTTTGACGACGAAAACGAGGAGATCCTGCTTTTTCTTCGGGACGGCGAGGTGTGCGGCTGGATACATTATTTTTGCATTCCGGAAGATAAATATCTCCAGACTGTCGTGTTCAACGTTTCCGAGGGCGTGCGCGAGGCGATCGCAGAGTTTCTGGGCTATATGCGCTCGCGGTTTTCGGGCTGCGAGCTGTACCTCGGCTTTCCCGCGGAGAACACCGAGGCGACGGCGGCGCTGAGCGAGGCGGGGCTTGAATGCGTCAGCGACAATATGCACTGCGATGCCGTGCTTGCGGAATATGAGCCGCGGGAGGAGAGCGGCGAGATCGTCGCCGTCACGCGGGAGAATTTCCCGCTTTTTGCCGAGCTGCATTCGCAATATGAGGGCGATATGTACTGGAGCGCGGCGCGGCTGCGCGAGGCGCTGGACGAATGGCGGATATTCATGCTCGTGCGCGGCGGCAGGGCGGCGGGCGCGGTATATTGCACGGATTTCGCGGGCGGCATCCCGTGCGCGGAGATATTCGGCATAGATATCCGCGAGGGCGGCTCGCCGGTGCGCCGCGCGCTGCTGACGGCGGCGCTGAATTGCGAAAAGCGCCGCGGCAAGCGGCGTCTGCTGTATTTTGCCGAAAAGGCGGAGCTGGCGGACGTGCTTGCCTGCGGCTTTCGCAGCGTCGGCGGCTATGTCTGCTTTAAAGAAATGCTGTAAGCGCGCGTTTTCATTTTCTTGACATTCGGTTCATAAAAAATTCTTTTTTTTTGCTATCCTTGTTAATAAATCGCGTGCAAAATAAAACCATAAAAGAGCAAAAAACGTATATAATTAAACAATGACAGTTTTTTCACAGGGAGGGTTTTTCATGTACGGCGACAGCAATGAATTCAAAAGCTTTTATCAAAACGACCCCGATTATGGCAGCAGCATCATGCCGGAGAACACGCAGAAAAAGCAAAGCCCGCGGCGGCGCGGCGGCGCGGCGGCGCTGGGCGTCATACTGGCGCTGCTGGTGGCGGTTTCCGCCTTTGCCGGGATCACGTGGCTGAGCGTCGGCGGCGCGGATGTGCAGGACGCCCTGCCGGAGCGGCAGACGGCGGCGGACACGCCGGAGGTAAGGACGCAGAGCTATTATCCGCTCACCGCCGGCGAGGGACTGACCGTGCCGCAGGTGTATCAAAAGGTCGTGGAGTCCGTCGTGGCGATAAGCTGCGAGCTGGAGACGGAGACGAACGCCCCGAACAGCTTTTTCTTCGGGTACGGCTACGGCTATGGGCAGGACCCGATGCCGCGCAGCGGCTCCGCTACCGGCACGGGCATAGTTTTCAGCGAGGACGGATATATCATCACCAATCACCACGTCGTTGAGGACGCGGTAAAGATAACCGTCACCACCCACGACGGCAGCGAATATACCGCAGAGCTTGTCGGCAGCGATGAAAATACGGATATCGCCGTGATAAAGATCGCGGCGAGCGGGCTGATTCCCGCCGAGTTCGGAGACAGTGCCTCCGTCATCGTGGGCGAGGCGGCGCTGGTCGTCGGCAATCCGCTCGGCTCCACCTTTGCCGAAACGCTGACCACCGGCGTGATTTCCTCCACCGCCCGCACCATCACCATCAATCAAAGCACCATGACGCTGATCCAGACCGATGCGGCGGTCAACCCCGGCAATTCCGGCGGACCGCTGGCAAACAGCCGCGGGCAGGTCGTGGGCGTGGTAAATGCCAAAATCAGCCGCGACGATGTGGAGGGCATTGGCTTTGCCATACCGAGCAGCACGGCGGTGAGAGTTGCGAGCGATATCATCGACCACGGCTATGTGGCAAGCCGCCCCATGCTGGGCATCATCGTCCGCAGCGTAACAAGCGAGCAGGCGGCGTACTACGGGCTTGAGGCGGGCATCACCGTCACCGAAGTCTCCGAGGGCAGCGCCGCCGCCGAGGCGGGCATCGAGGTCGGCGACAAGATCATCGCCTTCAACGGCGTGGCTGTCTCCACCTCCGCCGAGCTGAATTATGAAAAGGAGAAGTGCCGGATCGGCGACGCCGCGACGATAACGGTGATGCGCGGCGGGCAGAGCATGGATCTGACCGTCAGGCTCAAGGGCGGCACGGCAAACTGAAATTTAAGAAAAATATTCAAAAAGAGTTCACAGAATGTCCACACATCGAAGGACAGGATATGATATAGTGTGATCGTAGCAATACCTCTCTTTATTCCCCCTACATTTCCCCCCAAACACAAAGCCCGTCTGCTTTTGCAGACGGGCTTTGTCAGCTTTGGCGCGCGGCGGCAAAGCCTGATTAATGTCTTGGAGACGCCCCGCAAAGCCTGTTTTGCGGGTAAGAAAGGCGGCGCGGCGGTGTGCTTGCTTGCGGCAGAGCAGCGTATTAAGATTCGTTTTTCTGCATTGTCAAGGCAGCAGCCACATGTGGCTGCTGCCTTATTTGCAGTCTTATTTCAAAAATCCGTTGATTATCTGCTCTTCCGCCTCCTGCTCGGTCAGCCCCAGCGTCATCAGCTTGACGAGCTGCTCGCCGGCGATCTTGCCGATCGCCGCCTCGTGCACCAGCGCGGCGTCCACGTCCTCCGCCTCCAGCGAAGGTATTGCCAGCACCCGCGCGCGGTCCATGATGATGGCGTCGCACTCCGTATGCCCGCTGCACGGCGCCTTGCCGGTGATGCGGGCGTTGAAGGTCTGGCTGGAGTCGTCGCGTGCCACAGAGCGCGAGACCACGTCGGCGGTCGCGCCGGCGCCGCCCAGCGTCACCTGATAGCCGCTGACGGCGTTTTGCGTGCCGTGGGTCATCAGGCGCTCGCGCACCAGCAGCTTTGCTCCGGCGGCAAGCTCCGCCACCGTCTGCCGGTCGGTGGAGTCCACGCCGCGAATTTGCTCCATCTCCATCTCGGCAAAGCTGTCCTCCTCCATGTACACCTCCGTCACGGGGTTGAGAATGCGCCTGCCCGTGCCGTCGCCGGAGCCGAAGTGCTTCTCCACATATTTCACGTGCGAGCCGCGCCCGACGTAAAAGCGGTGCACGCCGTCGTGCTGCGAGTCCTGCCCGCCGCAGTTGTCGATGCCGCAGCCTGCCACTATCAGCACGTCGCAGTCCTCACCGATGTAAAAGTCGTTGTAGACAGTCTCCTTATGTCCCGTCGCGCTCAGCACCACGGGGATATGCACGCTTTCATTTTTAGTGCCGGGGCGGATGCGGATATCTATGCCGCTGCCGTCCGGCTTGGAGGTGATGTCGAGGTTGGCGGTGGTGGCGCGCCCCGCCAGCTCGCCGTTGGCGCGGAAATTATAGGCGCCCTCCGGCACGGAATGCAAATCTGCCACCTCGCGCAGCAGCCGCTTTTGTATCTCGTCCAGCTTCAGCATGCGTTCTCCTCCCCCTGCAGTCTCGGGCAGTCCTGTCCGGGCGCGCCGCCCGCGCCGGTCAGCGTGGGCAGTATCTCCGCCGCGCTGCCGCGGCGGGCGAGCACGCCGTCCGCCAGCACGATTATCTCGTCAGCGATGCGGAGAATGCGCTCCTGATGCGAGATTATCACGATGGAGCCGCCCTGTATTTCGCGCTGCATATTTTCAAAGATGCGGATAAGGTTCTGGAAGCTCCAGAGGTCGATGCCCGCCTCCGGCTCGTCAAAAATGCTCAGGCGGGTGTGCCGCGCCAGCAGGGTGGCTATCTCGATCCGCTTCAGCTCGCCGCCGGAGAGGGACGAGTTTATCTCGCGGTCGATATAGTCGCGCGCACACAGCCCCACCTCGGAGAGATATTCGCAGGCGTCGGAGACGGAGAGCGCCCGTCCGGAGGCGAGCCGCAGCAGATCATGCACGCGGATGCCCTTGAAGCGCACCGGCTGCTGAAAGGCAAAGCTCACACCGCGCCGTGCGCGCTCCGTGATGCTCAGCTCCGTTATGTCCTCGCCGTCCAGCAGGATCCTGCCTCCGGTGGGCTGCACCACGCCCATGATCAGGCGGGCAAGCGTGGACTTGCCGCTGCCGTTGGGACCGGTGATGACCACAAAACAGCGGTCCTCCACCGTCAGCGATATATCCTTGAGGATTTCCTTGCGGACGCCGTCCTCCGTCACCGCAAAGGAAATGTTCTTCAGTTCAAGCAAGCGTGATCCCTCCCGTTGCATTTGATGTTCTGCCGCCGCCGAGGCGACGCTCATACACCGTTATAGTATCATATCCTTAACCAAAGTGCAAGCCTCGGCGGGCTGCAAATCGGAGCGGAGCAGCGCCCGCGCCGCTCCGCCGTCAGCTTATTTTATCGAATAATCGACAAAGCTGATGTCCATGTCCACCTTGCCCTCCACGCCGTCAACGCTGCCGGAGGAGGTGTACTGCCAGAGCTGGAAATCGTAGTAGAACTCAGGCGCAGTGCGGTATTCCGCCAGCCAGAAGTCATACTGCATTATTTTGCTCAGATCGTACTTGGTATATCCCACATGGGCGTTGAAATATATCATCGGGGTATATCCTGCCTCGGCGACCATGGCGCAGAAGGTGTTTGCCGCGTCGCACAGCGTGGCCGTGCTGACGTTGTCCGTGCGCGCAGGCTGCACGCCGATATACTCCCAGTCGTAGACCACCGGCCACGTTATCTCATAATCCCGTATCTCGCGCAGGAGAAACTCCGCCTCCTCCACCGCCTCGCGCACGTTCACCGCCTGCGAGAAGAAGTACACGCCCACGTCCAGCCCCGCCGCCAGCGCGCCGCGGATATTGTCGTGGAAGCTCTTGTCGAGGTTCATGGTGCCGCCCTGCCCATAGCCGCGATAGCCCACGCGCAGCATGACGAAGTCGATGCCGTCCGCCGCCGCGCGCTCCCAGTCCGTATTCGGCTGGTAAGAGGAGATGTCCATGCCATAGCGCGCCCCGCGGATACCGCTGTAATACACTCTGCCGCGCTCGTCGCGGTAAAAGTCCGCCTTGTCGTAGGAGTTGACCGGCACGCTGTCCAGCACGTGCACGGTCTGCCCGGCGTAGGTGATGGTCGTCGGCACGATCTCCGCGCTCTGTATGCGGAGAATAATTGCGGATATCTCGGCGCGGGTGATGCCGTCCTCCGGCTTAAAGAAGCGGCTGCCCTCTGCGTCAAAGCTGCCCTCGACGATCCCCGCCTTGTACAGCGCGGTCACATAGCGGTCGTCAATGTCGGCAAAGGGACTTTCTGCCATGGGCACGGCAAGTCCCAGCGCCCGCGCCGCTATCACGGCGATCGACAGGCGGCTGATCACGTCGTTCAGCTCGCCCTCGTTCAGCCCCTCCAGCAGTCCGTCGTACAGCGCCGCGTACTGATAACCGGACGCCCAGTGTCCGCCCTCCTGCGGCTCCTGCTCGTCATAGCCGGCGGCGAGCATTATCAGCTTGAGCGCCGCGCCCCAGGTTACCGCCTCGGCGGGGCGGAAGGTGCCGTCGGGATATCCGTTCACCACTCCGCTGCGGCTCAGCTCCTTTATGTAGTCATAGTACCACGCGCCCTCCGGCACGTCGGTATAGGGATTTTCCCACGGCGCGGCATCCGCCCAGACGGCGGTGACGCTCAGCGGCTCATCCGCGATATCCTCCGGCGAGAGCGTATGTCCAGCCGCCGTGCGCCAGCCGCTGAAGTGCATGCCCTCGCGCTCCGCGCCCGGCAGCTCGCCGTAGACATCGCCGCGCAGATAAAACACCACGTCGGTGTCGATGCTGCCGCCTGCGCCGTCCAGCATGAGGTAAGTATAGCTCTCCGCCATCTCGCCGCTGTAATCGCCGAAAAGGAAGAGACACGCCTCCTGCACGCGGCGGCGCGCCAGCGCGCCCACGATCTTGCCCTCGATATGGCACCAGACGCCGATATTGTTTATCATGTCGAGGTCCGACCACTCGCCTTCGCCTGCCAGCAGCGCGCGGCGCAGACGGCTGTTTCCGCCGAGCCACGAGGTGCCGAGGGTGTATGTAAAGCTCATCAGCGCGTCGAACTGATACTGCGTCAGCCCGATGTCATGCTCGCGCAGAAAAGCGTTCAGCTCCGCGCCGAAGGCGTCCGCCCGCTCCAGCAGCAGCGCCTCCGCCTCGGTGATGCCGTCGGGATAGTCGTCCTTGCCGCAGGCGGTGCCGTAGCCGATGTACCAGCCCGTGTCATGGCGATAGGCGGCGGAGCGGAAGCCCTCGTGCCGCTTGATCAGCTCCATGCCTTCGGGGCTGAGCTGCAGGTCGGTTTCCCAGCTCCCGAAGGCAAGCGCCGGCGGCGCAAACGAGAGCAGGATAGCTATGATGAGCGCGGCGCAGCTTATCCGCCGCAGAAAATGCATGCGCATAGAGGGATCCCTTTCTTTCTTGCAGCCCGCCGCACGGCGAGCCGACAGGTTTCGACATAATTAAGTATACCTTACCCCACCGCTTTAATCAAGCACCAGAAAAAGGGATTAAGAGAATATTAAAAATCCGCTGCTAAAAAGGGTGCGGCAGTTATAAAAACGCGCGGTGAGTCAACGTCAATGCCCCGCAGGGCGAATGTCACGTCCCGCGCACCATGACGAACGCCGCGGAGCATATCTGCCCGGAGGACTTGAACTACCGCCTCGGTCTTTAAGGCAGGTTGCAGCAGAATTGTCTTTTCAATTTTGAAATCCTTCTGTATAATAGCCTAAGGGAAAAGCGAGAGTTCTATAAGAAGAAATGGCTAAAAGATCGTGCGGCTGTTATGGTCTTTATTGGGATTTGCATCATCGGTGTTTTTGTCGCAGGAGCAATAATGAGAAACTCGTTAATGGGTTATACGGCTATACTCATGTTGGTTTTAGCGCATAGCTGGCGAAATAACACCATGATGGCTTATGTTGAAAAGAATGTTTATGATGGCGCTGGAACAGAATAACGGTTGCACCGAGAATTACTGTTTGTCAGACAGAGCATAGACCACTATCTGTCACTTTTAGAAGACTTAAAAATAGAATAAGCCGTGAGTCATTTTTGGCGTCTTGTTAAAAAATGAGAAACGCCCTTAAGCAACAAAAATCGTCAGATATCCTTTTTGATGCAACGCGCCATATCGAGCGACCATAACGGATTTGAACTGTGACTACTCGATTTTTGTGCCATTTTGTTGATACTCAGTGTTTTTTGTGATATCATAAGCGCAACAATTCTGCGGGAGTCAAGCATGAATAAGATTATCAAATCACTGAAGAAAATCAACCGGCGATTATATTTGGCGCTCCTCGTTCTTGGGCTGTGTCCGGCGGTATACACAACGCTTCGCACCTTTTTCCTCGGTCAGCTTCCCGGCGAATGGTCTTACTCCATCGCGGGACAGCTCAGTTGGGTCAATCTAATTTATGAGATCATAAACGAAGCGATCGTATTGCCGTTGTTCTTTTTTATCGGGAAAGTCGTTTCTGATAAAAAGGAGTTCACCAATCGCGTCAAGACAGGGTGTTGCCTCTCGCTTGGCATTTATTCGGCGCTGTCGGCGCTGATCCTGATCTTCGCGGAGCCGCTGCTTGCGGCAATGGCAGCTTCGCCCGATATCATCAAAGAGTCCGCCGCCTATATTCGTATTGAGGGAATTGCCAATATTTTCGGAATTTTGTTCAGCTTCGTTTCCGTTGCGCTTATCTCTCTCGGAAAAGACCGCTTTGTATATATGCTGACCGCCGTGCGGCTTGTCCTGTGCGTCGTCTCGGATACCTTTCTCGTGTCCACTCTGCCTGTGTCGCTGAAGCTCGGCGTCAACGGCATCGGCGTTTCCAATATTATTGTAAACGCGCTGCTTTTTCTTTCTGCCGCTTTCATTCTTGCGGGTCAAGGATACAGCATTTTCGGCAAAGGAAAGCTGTCGTTGGCGTGGGTAAAGGATTTTGCCAAGGTCGGCGGCGTTTCCGGTCTGGAATCCTTTGTGCGCAATATCGCCTATATGCTGATGGTGTCCCGCATGGTAAATATGGTGGGAGAGCAGGGAACCTACTGGGTCGCAAACAATTTCATATGGGGGTGGATGCTTCTGCCTGTCACGCAGCTTGGCGAGCTGATCAAGCAGGAAACTGCGGCTGATGAAAAAGCGGTCAATAATAACTCGCTCGGATATTTTTCCATTACCGCGGTCGTCTGCGTGCTGTGGGCGCTCCTGATCCCGACTTATAAGCCGTTTATGAAGTATGTTCTCGGCTATTCTGACGCAGACAAGCTTTTTGAGCTTGTCATGATTTTGTTCGGCTTTTACGTTCTGTACGCTTTTCAGAACGTATTTGACAGCACCTTTTACGGCAGAGGCAAAACGAACTATATGCTGCTCGAGTCGGTCGTCACCAATACGCTCTATTACGGAACGTTCTTCGTTCTGTATCTTGCGGGTGTTTGGGCGCCGTCGCTTCTCGGCATTGCGCTGATGTTCGGCTTCGGCAATGCATTTGACAGCGTAGTTTCCGGCGTCGCGTATGCATACTTCCTCAAGAAAAACAAGTACAATATTTTAAGCATTGAATGATTTGATTTTTCGGTATCGGAGCAGGCAAAAGCCTGCTCCTTTGTTTGATTTCCACGAAAATTCTCCGCAGAGTCTATTGACACGGTGTCAGAGAAGGGGTATAATACAGCCATTGACAGAGTGTCAGCGGATATGCGCCGCACGGAAAGGAGACGCTATGATCAAGGGAACACCGGAGCTTATCGCGGGACGGCGCGAGGAAATCATCAACGCCTGCGAAAATCTTTATCAGACGATGAGCTTCAGGGAGATAACCCTGAAGGAGATCGGCAGCGTCGTGCCGTTCTCGCGCCCGACGATATACAACTATTTTCAGACCAAGGAAGAAATCTGTCTGGCGCTGTACAAGCGTGAGTACGACCGCTGGAACGAGGAGCTTGCCGCCGTTTTGAGCGCGCACGATACGCTTTCCGCAAGGCAGCTTGCGGAGGCGATAGCATCCTCCCTTGCCAAGCGCGAGCAGCTTTTGAAGCTGCTTGCTATGAACAACTACGATATGGAGGCGAACAGCCGCCGGGAAATGCTCGCCTCCTTCAAAACATCCTACGGAAAGTCCCTGCGGCTCACGCAGATGCTGCTGGAGAAGTTCCGTCCGGAGATGAGCGCGGCGGATATTCGACAGTTTATTTACATGTTCTTCCCCTTCATGTTCGGCATCTACCCCTACACCTCCGTAACGGAAAAGCAGCGCGAGGCGATGAAGGCGGCGGGCGTGGAGTATTCGTATCAATCCGTTTATGAAATAACTTACAACTGCCTTATCCGGCTTTTAGCCGGCGGGGACGCCAAGGAGGCTTGACGATGAAATATACAAAACTCGGCAGCTCCGACCTGACCGTATCCCGCATCTGCATGGGCTGCATGGGCTTCGGCGACGCCGTCAGAGGGCATCACAGCTGGACTTTCGACGAGGCGCGCTCAAGAGAGATCATAAAGCGCGGGCTGGAGCTGGGCGCCTGCGGTGATACTCCGTCCGGGACTCCGGCGCAGCAGCCAGAGGAGCGGCAAGCGGAAACCGCGCCGGATAATACCTCGGCGGAGGATACTTCGCCCGTCACGGAGGATACTGCGGAAACGGCAGAAGCCACGGAGCCTGAACCTGCGGAAACCGAGACAACAGAACCCGAAGCCGCAGCGCCTACCGCGCCGCCGGGCAGTCCGATCTGAAAGCGGCAAATCTCGGAATTCGCCTTGTCCGCAATGCCGAGGGGCTGCAAGGAACAGTGACTGCGTCTGAGCCTGTGCATACGAAGAAGGGCGGCGGCAAGGTGCTGATCGCATTCTTTTCATGGGGCGGCAACACGCGCGGCGTTGCGCGGGAGATACAGAAGCAGACCGGAGCGGATATGTTCGAGATCACGCTTGTGCAGCCGTATTCCACAAGCTACAACACCGTTCTGATGGAGGCTCAGGAGGACCAGCACAAAGGGGCAAGGCCGGAAATCGCAGATCTGCCTACCGACATAGACGGATATGACGTGATTTTGCTGGGTTATCCCAACTGGTGGGCGTCCGTTCCCATGCCCATCGCGTCTTTTCTCGAAATGTATGATTTTTCCGGCAAGACTATCGTTCCGTTCTGCTCTCACGGCGGCGGCAGATTTGGGCAGAGCCTCACGGCAATCGCCAAGCTTGCGCCGGACGCCGTCATGGGTGAGGGTCTGTCCGTCCATTATTCCGGCGGCTCCACTCTGCCGGACGATGTGTCCGCGTGGCTGAGCACAAACGGCATTGAGCGGCAGTGAGGATAATGAAAATAAAAACCGCATATGTGGCGGAATGATATAAAAATGTGTTGTCAAAAAGTATATCTTCAATCGAGAATTATGAGATATAAAACGCTCGCATCGCAGCGTTTTATATTTTGCGAGGATTGTCAAATCGAGCTGTTATAATGGATTTCGCGTTATGATTGCTCGATTTCTCCATATGTATATGCAGGCAGGGACTTTCGGTCTGATGTTTTGCGTCAGGAGTGCCTGCCTTAGGCTGTAAGCATCAATGACAGACTTGATTCGCAAATCGCGGCAATATCCACGTTTTTCCTTGACAAGCAGGGAGTATTTTATTTATAATAAGAATATAGTTGAGGATGACAACTGTTTTGTGCATATGATATGCCGAACAAGTCAGGGCAGGGAGGATGCGATATGATGGATCCCGTTATACACGGTGAAGCCGCGCACATAATCATATATCTGAATCGGCAGCGTAACCGTTTTATGTCCGGCAAGCTGGGACCTGCGGGGCTGAGCGGTCCGTCGCATTATCTT
>JAFTDT010000016.1 GCA_017453985.1 Clostridia bacterium | reverse complement strand
TACGATGGAAGAAAAAGCAGGAGCAATTTTATGAAAGTCACCGCGCAGAGCTTACCCTGTGGAATGCCGCCAACCGCTATTTACGGGCGAATGCTCCAAATATGAAGCTAACGGTCAAGGCGTGGGAAACCGAGCTTGCGGAGCTTACCGCCATGAACAAGGGCGAGTATGAAAAGCTCAAGGCAAGCCGGGCGGAGGTAGCCGAGCTTCAAGAGATACGCCGCTATGTGGATATAGCCCAAAGAGCCGAGCAGCCCCAGCGGACGAAAACGAAGAAGCAGGATCATGAATTGTAACAATGTTTGGGACATTTTGTCCTTATGTTTAGAAAGGAGAGATCACCATGAAAGAAAATGAAAAAATGAACGAATTGGAGCAGGAGTATTTACAAGAGATTGAGGAATGGGTAGAGCAGGAGCATGACGAGCCGGGAGGCTATTACTTCTCCAATCCCGACCCTTACCTAAAGCCTCAACCACTGCCGCCTGACCGCCGCAGACACAATTATTGGATCGGAGAGGACGGGCATATCCATGTGAAAAACCTCTCCGCTTTCTGGATACCCGAACTGACCGTAACAGAAGTGATCCACGGCACGGTTTACACGGTCACAGGCAGTTATGAGGGAAATGAACCCTTTGTCCGCAAGCTGGAACGGATCACCGGGAAAAAGTTTACGGAAAGTTTGGAGGGGGACGCATGACAAACACACCGATTTCTGATATACTGAAAGCAACCAATCCTGTACCGGCAGTTGCTCCACCAAAGGAGGATTCAGAAATGAACGGAGCAACGAACAAAATTACCGCCCTTTACTGCCGCCTTTCGCAGGAGGATGAACGAGCTGGGGAGTCTTTGTCAATCGAGAATCAAAAAGATATGCTTCTTCGATACGCACGGGAGCACCGCTTCCCCAATCCGACGTTCTTTGTGGACGACGGGGCGAGCGGCGTGACCTATGACCGTCCCGGATTTCAGGCTATGCTTGCGGAGATTGAAGCGGGAAAAGTAGCTGTCTGTATCACCAAAGACCTGTCCCGTCTGGGACGCAATTCTGCGCTGACAGGGCTTTATACCAACTTCACCTTTCCGCAGTATGGCGTGCGCTATATCGCCATAAACGACAACTTCGACACTATCGACCCCAACAGCACCGACAACGATTTTGCCGGGATAAAAAACTGGTTCAATGAGTTTTACGCACGGGATACCAGCCGCAAAATCCGGGCGGTGCAGAAGTCGAAAGGCGAACGAGGCATACCTCTGACAACGAATGTCCCCTACGGCTATGTGAAAGACCCGGATAATCCCCGCTGCTGGAAAGTCGACCCGGTAGCCGCCGATGTGGTGAAGCGTATCTTCTCCATGTGCATGGAGGGCAGAGGACCATCGCAGATCGCAAAGCAACTGAAAGCGGACAAGGTGCTTACTCCGTCAGCCTACAAGGCACAGCAAGGAATCAACAGTCCAAATAGACCGACAGAGAATCCCTACGGGTGGCAGGATAGCACGGTTGTTCACATTCTGGAACGACGGGAGTACACTGGCTGCACGGTGAATTTCAAAACCTTTACCAACTCGATATGGGACAAGAAGCAGCGGGACAATCCGATAGAGAAACAGGCTATCTTTCCTAACACCCATGAGCGCATCATTGAAGATGATGTGTTTGAAAGAGTGCAGGAGATACGGCAGCAGCGGCATCGGATGACTCGCACGGGCAGAAGCAGCATTTTTTCCGGGTTGGTCTATTGCTCGGATTGCGGATCGAAGATGCAGTACGGCTCGTCCAACAACGGTGATCCTGCGCAAGATTTCTTCGACTGTTCCGACCATCGGAAGGACACATCGAAATGCAAGGGGCATTTTATCCGCGTCAAAGTGCTGGAGCGTTTGGTGCTGAAACACATTCAGGCAGTCACGGGGTATATCCTGCGGCATGAGGCGTATTTCCGCGCAGTAATGGAGAAGCAGCTTCGCACGGAAAGCATGGAACAGATACGTATCCGCAGAAAGCGTCTGGAAAGCAATGAACGGCGCATTGCCGAACTGAAAAAGCTGTTCATCAAGATTTACGAGGACAACGCCAACGGACGCCTGAGTGATGAGCGATACGATATGCTCAGTCAGACCTATGAAGCGGAGCAGAAGCAGTTGGAGGCGGAAGCCGTCACATTGCGGCAGGAAATCGAAGTACAGGAACGACAGAACGAAAACATTGAAAAGTTCATTCAAAAATCCCATAAGCACGTTGGGATTGAAAAACTGGACGGCTATGCGCTGCGGGAGCTGGTATCCGCAATCTATGTGGACGCGCCGGACAAATCCAGCGGGAAGCGGGTGCAGCACATTCACATCAAGTATGACGGGCTGGGTTTTATCCCTTTGAATGAACTGATGCAAAAGGAAACGGCGTGACCGAAGTCACGCCGCCCCTTGAAAACACAAGGTTTTCAGCATTTTTAAGTTTTTACTGTTTTATGACCGCCCGCCTTTAGGCGGGGGCGGTTTTTTGATAGCTCTCGTCCGGGATACGGGACTTTGCTTGTGTCGAAGTTTTCGGCATCCCTTACACAAGTCATTGCGATAAAGCTGATTTTATGGTATCATGCTCAAAAGGGAACGGAGGAGTGATAGCGTGGACGTTACCTGCGGACAGATAAATATACGCAATGCCGAGGCGGGCGACGCCGAGCAGCTTGCCGAATGGTGGAACGACGGCGCGGTTATGGCGCATGCCGGATTTCCGCTGGGGCTGGGCACTACGGCGCAGCGCATCGCGGACGACCTTGCGACCGATGATGACCGCAGACGCCGGCGGCTGATGCTCCGCTTTGAGGACGAGCCAATAGGCGAGATGAGTTATCAAATAAAAGGCGACGCCGCCGAGATCGGGATAAAAATATGCAACGCCGCATATCAGGAGCAGGGCATAGGCAGGACGGCGCTGAGCATGCTTATCCGCGCGCTTTTTGATATGGGTGTTTTACGCATCGTGCTGGACACTAATCTCAGCAATACGCGGGCGCAGCACGTTTATGAAAAGCTCGGCTTCCGCCGCGTGGGGGTACGGATGAACTCGTGGGCAGATCAGCTTGGACGGCTGCAGTCGGCGGTGGATTACGAGCTTGCGGAGCGGGATTTCAAGCCGCATATGCAGACGGCGGAAAACGGCATGAGACTGCTTGAGCCGACACGGGAATATTTGCGGCAGATAGAGGCGTTTCGGCAGGATTTCATCGACGCAGAGGGCAGCGCGGAGGGCAGCGGAACGCTGAAGCGGTTTGCAGACGCGGAGGAATGGCTCGCATATGTAAAAAGGCTGAAAAACGCGGCGGAAGTACCGCCGGACATGGTGCCGGCGACGCAGTTCATATATGTGCGGGAGCGGGACGGCGCGGTGGTCGGAATGATACAGGTGCGGAGCCGCTTAAATGACCTGCTGGCACAGTACGGCGGGCATATCGGCTACAGCGTCTGCCCGAGCGAGCGGCGGCGCGGATATGCAGACGCCATGCTGCGCGCCGTGCTGCCTTGGTGTAAGGCTAATGGGCTTGACAGGCTGCTGCTGTGCTGTGCGGAGGACAATGAGGGCAGCCGCAGGGTGATACTGAAAAACGGAGGCGTATATGAAGCTACCGTGCACGAGCCGAAGAAAAATGTTCGTTTGCAGCGATACTGGATAGATTTGGAGGGGATAAAATGAAGCTGATACGACCGGAGGAGAAATATCTGGACTCATACACGGAGGCGGTGAGGGAGGAACTGCAAAACAGTCCGGACACCGCGCATATGTTCAATGAGCCGTCGCAGATATTGCAAAAGGCGCGCGACTACGAAAGCGGCGTCGGGCTGAAGCCGGGCAGGGTGCGGGCGACATACTTATGGCTGATTGAGAACGGACGCTTTATCGGTGAGATAAGCGTGCGGCACGAGCTGACGCCGGAGCTGCTCCGCTACGGCGGCCATATCGGCTACGCTGTGCGCTGGGCGGAGCGCGGCAAGGGCTATGGCACGAAAATGCTGGCGCTGATATTGGATTTCTGCCGCAGCGAGCTGGGGCTGGAGCGCGTGCTCATCACCTGCGATGACGATAACGCCGCCTCGGCGGGAGTGATAGAAAACAACGGCGGGGTGCTGGAAAACAAGGTTATAAACGAGCTTCCGGAAGGCACGGTGCTGACGAGAAGATACTGGATAGAGCTGTAGGCGCGGGATATACTTTTATTTTTAAAAATTCCTTGATTTTTGCTATTGTATTGCACCGATTTTTCGGTTATTATGTAGGCATGACAAATTCAGATTTCTGAAAAGGGGTACGGAAATGAAGCTTGATTGTTATGAAGAAGTCAAAGCGCTGACGGAGGCGCTGGTGGAGATACCCAGCGTTACCGGAGAAACGGGCGGAGAGTCCGCCGTGGCGAAGTATATCCGCGATTGGTATCACGCGCTGCCGTATTTCAAAAAATATCCGGAGCGGGCGACGGTGTTCAAGACCGCCAATGACTCGGTGGACAGGCATTGCGCGCTGACGTGGATACGCGGCGAGGGCGGCGACTCGAGCCGCACGGTGATACTCATCGGGCATATCGACACGGTGGGCATGGAGGACTACGGTACGCTGAAGGCGCTTTCCGTCCGTCCGGCAGAGCTGGCGCAGAGGCTGCGGGAGACCTTTGACCTGCCGCCGCATGTGCTGGAGGATATGGACAGCGGTGAGTTTATGTTCGGGCGCGGCGTGCTGGATATGAAGTCCGGCGTGGCGGGGCATATGGCGGTGATGAAGTACTTTTCCGAGCATCCCGAGGAGCTGTGCGGCAATCTGGTGCATATCGCAGAGTGCGACGAGGAGGACAACTCGCATGGCATACTGACGGCACTGGACGTGCTGGCAGCGCTGAAGCGCGAGCAGGGCTTTGAATACATCGCCTGCATCAACTCGGATTATTCCACCTTCGACTCGGCGGGGGACCCCACGCGTTATATATATTTCGGCAGCATCGGCAAGCTGCTGCCGTGCTACGTCGCCTTCGGCAAGGAGGCGCACGTCGGCGCTTCTTTTCAGGCGTTCGACCCCAATCTGCTGATAGCGGAGGTCACGCGCGAGCTGTGCCTCAACGCCGACTTCTGCGACGAGGCGCTGGGCGAGGTCACGCTGCCGCCCGTGTCTCTCAAGCAGAGCGATACCAAGGAACGGTATACGGTGCAGACGGCGCTGTGCGCCTACGGATACTATAATTTCTTCACCCACGGCAGGAGCCCCGCCGAGGTGCTGGAGCTTTGCCGCAAGGCGGGCGAACGCGCCTTTGAGCGCACTGTGGAGCATCTGGACGCGCAGTATAAAAAGTATTGCGGGCTGGCGGGCAAGCCGTATGAAAAGCTGCCGTGGAAGCCCAGAGTGATGACGTGGAAGGAGTTCTATGCCGGAGCCGAGGCGCAGCACGGAGAGCCTTTCCGCAAGGCAGTGCGCGAGCTGGCGCAGCGCATACAGGACGAGCAGCCGGATACCGACCTGCGTCAGCTCAGCCTGCGTCTGACGGAGGAGGTCTGGAAATGGTACAGCGACAAGAGTCCTGCGCTGGTGCTGCTGTTCGGCTCCATATATTATCCGCGCATCCAGATGGGCGGCAGCCCCGGCGAGCTGGCGCTGCAGAGTGCGGTGGAGCTGGCGGTGGAGAAGGTCGCGCCGCAGGCGGACAGGAAGATAAAGACCAAGATGTTCTACCCCTATATATCCGATATGAGCTTTATGTCGGTGTGCGACGACGCGGCAAGCTTCCTTCCGGCGGCGGAGAATATGCCGGCGGCGAAGGCGGCGTGCCAGCCGGATATGGAGAAGATGCTGGCGATAAACGTGCCGGTGGTAAATATAGGCTCCTTCGGGCACGACGGGCATATGCTGACGGAAAGAGTGGACATGCTGCACACCTTCCGCAACGTGCCGAATATAACTTATGAAACGCTGCGCGAGCTGCTGAAATAAAGCATGAAAGCCATGAAAAGACTGCTCAGAGCCGCGCCTTTGCTGCTGCTCGCCGTGCTGCTGCTTCTTACGCTCACGGCGTGCGGACGCAGAAAGGCGGAGGAGCCGCAGCTTCAGGACCTGCCGCTGATAACGGACGACGGGCAGACTCTGCCGGAAACGCCGGATGCGCCTGCGCCTGAGCAAACGGCTGCGCCGGATAAGGAAGGATATTATTACGACGTGGAAAGCGTCGTGCTGTATCTGCACGCTTACGGTACGCTGCCGGGCAATTACATCACCAAAAGCGAGGCGCGGGAGCTGGGCTGGAGCGGAGGCTCGCCGGAGAAGTACCGCGAGGGCGCGGCGATAGGAGGCGACAGCTTCGGCAACCGCGAGAATCAGCTCCCCAAGGCGAGCGGCAGAAAATATACGGAGTGCGATATAGACACGCTCGGCGCAGACGGCCGCGGCGCCAAGAGGCTGGTTTTTTCAAACGACGGGCTGTATTTTTACACCGATGACCATTATAATACGTTTCGAGAGATATATGTGACGGAGGAGGGGACGACGGCATGGAGATAAAGACCTTGTATATGGACTGCTCGGAGATATATGACAGGGAGACCGCGCACGACTGCCTCAGCCGCGCGCTGGAGCTACCGGAATATTACGGCAGAAATCTCGACGCGCTGTACGACTGCCTCACCGAGCTGCCGCCATGCCGCGTTGTGCTGAAAAATGTCTCCGCGCTGCGCGCCATCGGCGATTACGGCTACGCCATACTTGAGGTGCTGAGCGACGCGGCAGGCGACCGCGCGGACTTCGTCATCTACGAATGAACCGTCTGCGGCTGGCGGCGTATTGGCTGCTTCAGTGGACGTGGGGACTGCCGCAGAATATAATCGGAGCGGCGCTTCTGCTGCTGGCGGGCAAACGCCCGTCGCTCTATCACGGCGCGGCAGTGTCGGAGTTCCGGCGCGAGCGGTTCAGCCGCGCCGGAAGCTGTGCGCTGGGCATGTTCGTGTTCCTCAGCGCGCGGCTGGAGGGCGAGCGACGCAGTGAGATACGGGTGCACGAATACGGGCATACCGTGCAGTCGCTGATACTGGGACCGCTGTTTTTGCCGTGCGTGGCGCTGCCGTCGCTGCTGTGGGCGCTGAGATTTGAACGCAAAAAAGAATATTACCGGGGAAATGGCGTGGCTTATGTTTCCCGCTATCCGGAAAATCAGGCGAACCGCTGGGGAGAGCGAGTCACCGGAGAAAAGGCAAGCAGCCGCTGAGCATATCGACGAAATGATATGCGTGGCGGCTGCTTTTAATTTACATTTTAACGGCGAAAAGCGACTTATTTCAGCACAAAATGATTTTTTTCAAAGCTGAGCATGCCCTCGTCGCGCATGCGGCACAGCTCGCTGGACATCGCGCTGCGGTCTACGGAGAGAAAGTCGGCTAATTGCTGGCGGTTGAAGGGTATGAAAAAGGAAGAGCTGTTGTGGCGCTTGGACTCGTCGGAAAGATAGGAGATGAGCTTTTCCCGCGTCGAGCGCCTCGACATGTGCCCCAGTTTCTGCACCAGCGTCCGGTTGCGCTCGGAAACAGCAAAAAACAGGTTCTGCACCACGGCGGAATGAAAGCGGCAGGCGGACGAGCACACGCGGAGCACGCGGCCGGAGTCGAAAAAGATCACGGCGCTGTCCTCGACCGCGACCACGTCGTTGAGCAGCGCGCCGCTGTCGGGAGCGGCATACGCCTCGCCGAACATATCGCCGGCTTCGACGCTGCTGACGATGCTGCGGTTGCCCCAGTAATCGTCACGCTGAATGTGCAGCGCGCCCTCCGCCAGCAGCATGATATCGTGCATCTGCTCGCCTTGACGCAGGACGTATTCGCCCTTTTTATAACGGCGCAGCTTTGCCTGAAGGCAGCCCAGCATGGCGGCGATATCTTTGCCCGCAACGCCGGCAAAAAGCTTGGTGCGGCTCAGCACGGGGATATATTTTTCCATAAAAACCTCCTTTGCGTTGTAAAAACAACATACTTGTTGTTTTTAGTGTACTATAATTGCCTCGAAAAGTCAAGAAAACACAGATTGAAATGCAGTATGGAGGTATGTAAAATGGACAACAAGATGTTTTGTTTTCAGTGCGAGCAGACGGCGGGCGGCAGAGGATGTACCGGCGGCGCCGGCGTATGCGGAAAAAAGGCTGAAACGGCAGACTTTCAAGATACGCTGCTCGGCGCGCTGATCGGGCTGGCGAGAGCCGCCGAGGGCAGCGAAGCCTTGCTGACGGATGCCGTTTACAGACTGGTGCTGGAGGGACTGTTCACCACCATCACAAATGTGAACTTCAGCAACGCGACGATAAACGCGCTTATCGAGCGCGTGGAAGCGGAAAAGGAGAGGCTCGTGCCCAGGTGCGGAGGCTGTCCCTCTGCCTGCGGCAGAAATGACGATCAGGATATGAAGGCGGTGTGGGAAGCGGACGAGGATATCCGCTCGCTCAAATCCCTGATACTTTTCGGGATCAAGGGTATGTCGGCGTATGCATATCATGCCGAGGTGCTCGGCTATCGTGACGCTGAGGTAAACGGCTTCTTCCTCAAGGCGCTGCGGACGGTCGGCGCAGAAGGACTGACGGCGGATGATCTGCTGCCCGTGGTGCTGGAGGTAGGCGAGAAGAACCTGAAATGCATGGCGATGCTCGACCGCGCGAACACCGAGACCTACGGCGTGCCCGGACCGACGGAGGTGACTCTGACGGTGGAGAAGGGTCCCTTCATCGTGATAACCGGACACGATCTTTACGATCTCAAGCAGCTTCTGGAGCAGACCGCTGGCAAGGGAGTCAACGTCTATACCCACGGTGAAATGCTGCCGGCGCACGGCTATCCGGAGCTGAGGAAGTATCCGCATCTGAAGGGCAATTTCGGCACGGCGTGGCAAAACCAGCAGAAGGAGTTCGACGCGATCCCCGCGCCGGTGATCTTCACTACCAACTGCCTGATGCCGCCGAGACCGAGCTATGCGGACAGAGTGTTTACGACAGAGGTCGTATCTTATCCGGAGATCGTGCATATCGGCGCGGACAAGGACTTCACGCCGGTGATAAAGAAGGCGCTCGAACTGGGAGGCTATCCGGAGGATAAGCATTTCACGGGAATAAACGGTGGCGGCAAGGTAACGACAGGCTTTTCGCACGGCGCGGTGCTGGCTTCTGCGGATAAAATAGTGGAGGCGGTAAAGGCGGGCGCCATCAGGCACTTCTTCCTGGTGGGAGGCTGCGACGGAGCAAAGCCCGGCAGAAATTATTACACCGAGCTTGTAAAGCAGACTCCGTCCGATACGATAGTGCTCACGCTGGCGTGCGGCAAATATCGCTTCAACGATCTCGATCTGGGCGATATCGGCGGCTTCCCGCGCATAATGGACATGGGACAGTGCAACGACGCTTACAGCGCGATACAGGTCGCGGTGGCGCTGGCAGGCGCGTTTGACTGTGGAGTGAACGATCTGCCGCTGTCCATGGTGCTTTCGTGGTATGAGCAGAAGGCGGTCTGCATACTGCTGACGCTGCTGCACCTCGGAATCAAGAACATACTGCTCGGTCCGTCGCTGCCGGCGTTTATCTCTCCCAACGTGCTGGCGCTGCTGGCGAAGACATATAATATCGCGCCGATATCCACGCCGGAGCAGGATCTCAAGAAGCTCCTCGGCTGATATCCGACACGGAGAATGGAAGTAATCACCCTCTCTGCGGCTTGCAGAGAGGGCTTTTTTTGCCGAAAATGCATTGAGCAAAATATATTTAACTTGTTTTTATTTCCCAGCGGGTATATAATACTTATGATAAAAATATCCGGGAGGAAATATGCGGGTATATAGGAAATACGTAAGCAGATACAAATATCCCATGCTCATCGCTATGCTGTGCGTGAGCATGGAGGCGGTGTGCGACCTGCTGGGACCGACGCTGATGGCGCGCATCATCGACGACGGCATACGCGGCTCGTCGATGGAGCTGGTGCGCTACTGGGGCTTGCGCATGCTGCTGGCGACGTTTGTCGGCGCAGTGTTTGCGGTGGCGAGGAATATCCTTGCCAGCAACGTGTCGCAGCGCATAGGCGCCGACCTGCGCTACGACCTATTTGCCAAGATAATGCGTTTTTCGGAGTCCGGCGCGGACAGGGTGGAGAGCGGCTCGCTCATCACCCGCATGACCAATGATACAGCGCAGGTGGTGCTGTTCATACAGGGGATGATGCGCATTTTTCTCAAGGCGCCCGTGACCTGCATCGGCAGCATCGTCATGGCAAGCATGCTCAACCTGCGGCTGAGCATCGTGATATATTCGGTCGTGGCGGCGGTGACGCTGCTGATAGTGCTGAGCATGAAACTCAGCTATCCACGCTTTGCCAGACTGCAGGAGGCGATGGACCGGGTGAACTCCGTTGTGCAGGAATATCTGCTGGGCGTCCGGCTGATAAAGGCGTTCGGCATCTACGACGAGGAGGAGGAGAAGTTCTCCGGAGCCAACGACAGGCTGATGAAAAGCGGCATTTCGGCACAGCTTGTGATAACCTTCATCTCGCCGCTGATGAGTCTGGCGGTCGGCGTCGGCACGGTGGTCGCCATCTATCTCGGCAGCCGCCTTTTTGCCGCGGACATGGCGGGCGCGGGCGACGTCTCGGCGTTCACGGTCTATATGGCACAGATACTCAATTCGCTGATGGTGATAACAAACGTGTTCAACAATTTCGTCCGCACCAAGGCGTCTACCGAGCGCATACAGGAGGTGCTGGAGGCGGAGGAGGACTTCGCAGCCGGCGAGAGCCTCGGCGCCGTGCGCGGCGCGGTGCGGTTTGAGAACGTCACCTTTGCGTACCCAGGCGGCAGCGGAGTTCCGGCGCTGAGCGGGCTTTCCTTTGAAATAGAGGCGGGGCAGAGCCTTGCGGTGATCGGTCCCACCGGCAGCGGAAAATCGACGCTGGCATGGCTGCTGATGCGCTTTTACGAGGCGGACAGCGGGAAAATATATCTTGACGGGCGGGATATCTCCGGGCTGAGCGCGGAGAGCGTGCGGGAGAATATCGCCCTCGCGCCGCAGAAGGCGATGCTGTTTTCCGGCAGCGTGCGGGAAAATCTGCTGTGGGGCGACCATGAGGCGTCGGAGGAAAAGCTGGCGGCAGTCACGGCGGCGGCGCAGGCGGAGTTCATATATGGCATGCCGGATGGGCTGGAGAGCATTCTCGGTCAGCGCGGAGTGAACGTATCCGGCGGGCAGAAGCAGCGCATCTCGATAGCGCGCGCGCTGGCAAAGGACGCGCCGGTGCTGATACTGGACGACGCTACCGGCGCGCTCGACGCCATTACGGAGGCAAGGGTGCGGGAAAATTTGCGCCGCGATTATTCGGACAGAACGGTGATCACCATAACGCAGCGATGCACAGCCGCCATGTTTGCGGATAGGATACTGGTGCTGGAAAACGGTCGGCGCGTAGGCTTCGGCACGCATGACGAGCTGCTGGCGGACTGCGCGACCTACCGCGATATCTATAACTCGCAGGTAGAAACGGGCAAGGGGGCGTGAGCATGGCGGACAGAAAAAACGCAGAAATGCCCCCGATGATGGGCAGGCGCGGCGGAGGCGGCGGAATGGCGCGCTTTGCCCCCGGCGAAAAGCCGCGCAACGCCAGAGGCACGGTCGGCAGGGTGATAAGGATATATCTGCGCTGGGGAAAGAGCCTGCTCATGGCGGTGCTGCTGACGGCGGCGCTGTCCGGCATATCTGTGGCGCTGCCGTATTATACCGGAAAATGCTTCAATACCTTCAGCGTGGACACCGGCACGGTCAATACGGAGCTGCTGATGACGCTGCTGCTGGCGGTGCTGGCGCTGTACGTGCTGCGATGGGTGATAAACACGCTTAACGGCGTGATAACGCTGCGCGTTTCGCAGAAGCTGGTTTACGTTCTGCGGGCGGAGTTTTTTGAAAAGATGCAGCGTCTGCCGCTCGGCTTTTTCGACACGACGCAGAACGGCGATATCATGAGCCGACTGACAAACGACGTGGATAATATAAGCACGACGATAGCGCAGGCGACGACGCAGATAATCTCCGCCGCGCTGACGATACTCGGCTCGCTGGTCGTGATGCTGACGCTGAATCTGTATCTGACGGCGATAGTGCTGCTCTGCGTGCCGCTGGTGGCGCTGCTGACAAAGCTGATAGCGGGCAGGAGCCGGGCTTACTTTTCCGCTCGCCAGCGCAGACTCGGCGAGATGAACGGCATCATAGAGGAGGACATAACCGGACTGAAGATGGTCAAGGCATTCGGCAGGCAGGGCGACGTGGTGCGCGAGTTTTCCGCCGTAAACGAGCGCCTGTGCGAGAGCAGCCGCAAGGCGCAGATATGGTCGGGCTTTATGATGCCGCTGATGAACGTGATAAACAATCTCATCTTTGCGCTGGCGGCGATAGTAGGCGGCTTGATGTCGGTGCGCTCCGGGCTGGCTATCGGCACGATAATCAGTTTTTTGAACTATTCCAAGCAGTTTTCTCACCCACTTAACGCCATTGCGGGCATGTTCAATACCATACAGTCGGCGCTGGCGGGTGCGGAAAGAGTGTTTGAGATAATGGACAAGGCGGAGGAGCCGGCGGACGCGCCGAATGCCGTGGCGCTGACAGAGCTGCGCGGAGCGGTGGCTTTTGAAAATGTCTGCTTCTCCTACGACGGCGAACGGCAGATATTGGATAATGTCAGCTTTGAGGTGCGGGCGGGCGAGACCGTGGCGCTGGTCGGGGAGACGGGCGCGGGTAAAACGACGATAGTAAACCTGCTGACGCGCTTTTACGACGCGGACAGCGGCAGGATATCAATCGACGGCACGGATATCCGCGATATCCGCCGCGGCTCGCTGCGCAGATGCTTTTCGGTCGTGCTTCAGGACACCTGCCTGTTCACCGGCACGATAAAGGACAATATACGCTATTCAAAGACAGATGCCTCGGACGAGGAGATAGTCGCGGCGGCAAAGCTGGCGCGGGCGCACGATTTTATCGAAAAGCTGCCGCAGGGCTATGACACGGAGATTTCCGGCAGCACGGACACTCTCAGTCAGGGGCAGCGCCAGCTTTTGGCGATAGCGCGGGCGGTGCTGCGCGAGTGCCCGATACTGATACTGGACGAGGCGACCAGCTCGGTGGATACCAAAACGGAAAAGGATATCCAGCGCGCGCTGCTGGCGCTGATGAAAAACCACACCAGCTTTCTGATAGCGCACCGTCTCTCCACGATAAGAGACGCGGACAGAATAATGGTCGTCGGCGATGGAAGAATAATCGAAAGCGGAGATCATAAGAGCCTGATGGATGCAAAGGGCGCTTATTATAAAATGGTAATGAGCCAGATGGGAAAGCTTGAAGAAATGGAGGCGACGGCATAATGATCTATGACATGCTTGTGGTGGGCGGCGGTCCCTGCGGATACGCCGCGGCGCTTTACGGAGGCAGGGCAGGGCTTTCCGTGCTGCTGCTGGAAAAGCTATCGCCCGGCGGGCAGATGGCGACGACGGATATGATAGATAATTACCCCGGCTTTCCGGAGGGGATAAACGGCTTTGATTTGGCGATGCTGATGAAGCAGAGCGCAGAGCGATTTGGGCTGCGGACGGAAACCGCCGATGTCACCGGAGCGGAGCTGGAGGGAGATATCAAGGTGCTGCGGACGGACGGCGGCAAGTACGAAGGCCGCACGGTGGTGATCGCCACGGGCGCCAGTCCCAAGGAGCTGGGGCTTGAGCGCGAGCGCGAGCTGCGAGGCAGGGGCATGTCCTACTGCGCCACCTGCGACGGCATGTTTTACCGCGGCAAGACTGTGGCGGTGGCTGGCGGCGGCGACACCGCGGCGGCGGACGCGCTGTATCTTTCGCGGATATGCGAGAAGATATATCTGGTGCATCGGCGCGACAGCCTGCGCGCGGCTAAAACATACGCGGACAAGCTTGCAGCGTGCAAAAACGTGGAGTTCGTGTGGAACAGCGGCGTGACCGCACTGCGCGGCGAGGGAAAGCTGGAGGGCGTGGAGGTCACGGACAAAAACAGCGGGGAAAAGCGCGAGCTTGCCGTGGATGGTTTGTTTGTGGCGGTGGGCAGCCGACCGAACAGCGAGAGCTTCGGCGGCGCACTCAAAACGGACGAGCGCGGCTATATCTGCGCGGACGAGACTACGCGCACGGAGCTTCCCGGCGTATTCGCCGCCGGAGACGTGCGGACAAAGGCGCTGCGGCAGGTCGTGACCGCCGTGGCAGACGGCGCCGTGGCGGCGCATTTTGCGGAAGAATATCTCAGTATGAAATAAATAAAAAGGAGGAAAAATCAATGGCGATAAAGGAACTTACCGCTGAAAACTTCGAGCAGGAGGCGCTGCAGGCAAAGGAAACGGTGCTGATAGACTTTTGGGCAAGCTGGTGCGGCCCCTGCCGCATGCTCTCGCCGATAGTGGACGAGATCGCGGAGGAAAAGACCGATGTCAAGGTCTGCAAGGTAAATGTGGACGACCAGCCGGAGCTGGCGGCAAGATACGGCGTCATGAGCATACCGATGCTCGTGGTGCTGAAAAACGGCGAGCAGGTCGCGTCAAGCGTCGGCGTACAGCCGAAGAAGGCGATATTGGACATGCTGGCATGATTTGTGCGGGGCGGGAAGCGGAGAGCTTCCCGCCATAATAAAATTTTAAGAAACGCGCTATTGACAGGGTGAAAAACTGTTGATAAAATATAATTGCTCCGTGGGGGAGTAGTCGGCGCGTCAGGCGCTTCAAGTCAACATCGTGGCGGCGTGCAAGCTGTCTGGCTTGGATGAAATGACCAGACTCACGGGTAGGGAGCTTCCTATCCATGGGTCTTTTGTTATGCTTGAGCTTGAAACGCGGCAGAGAAAGCACGACCCATGCCGGATATTCCGGAACAGGGGCTGTGCTTTTTATATTTTCAGGAGAGGAGCGGGAGAAAATTGAAGGAATACCTTATGAGCACGCAGGAGGCTGTGCAAAGCCTCTCCTCTGCGGAAGAAGGCTTAACGCGCGCCGAGGCGGCGGCAAGGCTGGAAAAATGCGGGGCGAACAAGCTGCGGGAGGCGAAAAAGCCTTCGCTTCTCAGTCGTTTTCTGCGCGAGCTGGCAGATCCGATGATACTGATATTGCTGGCGGCGGCGCTGGTAAGCGGCGTCACGGCGGCGTATGCCGGAGAAGGCATGACGGATACGGTGATAATACTTGCCGTGGTGGTGATAAACGCCGTGCTGGGCGTTGCACAGGAGAGCAAGGCGGAGCGAGCGATAGAGGCGCTGCAGGCGATAGCTGCGGCGACCTCGAAGGTCGTGCGCGACGGGCATGTCGCCGTGGTTAAGAGCGAGGAGCTTGTCCCCGGGGATATCGTGCTGCTGGAGGCGGGTGACTCCGTGCCGGCAGATCTGCGCATACTTGAGAGCGCCAGCCTCAAAATAGAGGAGGCGGCGCTGACGGGCGAATCCGTACCGGTGAGCAAGACTGCCGAGGCGCTGAAGACAGGCAACGGCGACGTGCCGCTGGGCGACCGCGTGAACATGGCGTATATGGGAAGCACGGTGGTGTACGGCAGAGGCAGGGCGCTTGTCACGGCGACCGGCATGGATACCGAGATGGGCAAGATAGCGGACGCGCTGGAGAGCGCCGCCGAGGGCGAGACTCCGCTGCAGAAGAAGCTGGGACAGCTCAGCCGCGTGCTGAGCGTGCTGGTGCTTGGCATATGTCTGGCGATATTCGCCGTAGACGTGCTGAGGGTTTATCCTAATATCACGGGCAGGGGTCTGCTCGATACCTTTATGATAGCCGTCAGTCTGGCGGTGGCGGCGATACCGGAGGGATTGGCGGCGGTGGTCACGATAGTGCTGTCGATGGGCGTCACCAAGATGTCAAGGCGCAATGCGGTGATACGCCGCCTGACAGCGGTGGAGACGCTCGGATGCACGCAGGTGATATGCACGGACAAGAC
>JAFTDT010000015.1 GCA_017453985.1 Clostridia bacterium | reverse complement strand
TGTATATAAAGTCCAAAATGCTGCTGCCGGTATATGAGGACGAGCAGCCGGAGGATCCGCGGACGGAGCTGGTGGAGGCGCTTTTGGAATATCAGCGCATCAAGGAAGCAAGCTCTGTGCTGGACAGAATGTCCGATATAGGCAAGGATATTTTCGTCAAGCCGCAGGAGATACTTGAAAGAGATACCTCAAAAATAGATTACAGCTATTCCGCCGATGATCTGATAAAAATATTCAATAATATTTTCGAACGCTCGGCAAGAAGGCTGCCGCCTCCGATAACGGCATTCAGCGGGATCGTCGGCAGGGAATCCGTGCCGGTCGAGCTGAAGATCAAACAGATTGGCGATATGCTGATCAGAGACCGTCAGTTGGATTTTGACGCGCTGGTGCTGGCGTCGCAGAACCGTTCGGAAATGATCGCTGTGTTCCTCGCCGTGCTGGAGCTGTCAAAGGCGCACCAGCTTACGATAGAGGAGCTTGGAGGAAAATATATGCTGAAGCTTTCGGAGGGATCAAATGGAGCTGACTGAACTGGAATGCGCGCTTGAAGCAATACTTTTTGCCTGCGGAGACTCAATAAGCGAGGGGAAGCTGTGCGCTGTGCTCGAAACAGACAAGCTCACGCTGCAAAATGCGATGCAGAATCTGTCCGATTACTACGATTACAACCGCCGGGGCATAAAGCTGCTGAAGCTGGAGGATCGCTACCAGCTTTGTTCCCGACCCGAATATGCCAAATATGTCCGCGGCGCACTGGAAAACCGCAGACCGCAGTCTCTTTCTCCCTCGGCGCTGGAGGTGCTCACCATCATCGCCTACAAGCAGCCGGTCACAAAGGCGTATATAGAGCAGGTGAGGGGAGTGGACAGCTCGTATACAATCGGCAGTCTTGCCGATAAAGACTTGATCGAGGACTGCGGACGGCTGGACGTGCCGGGGCGGCCGATACTGTACAGGACTACGGAAAGGTTCCTCCGCAGCTTCGGCTTGTCGTCAATAAGTCAGCTTCCGGATCTTCCGGAGCTGTTTGAAAGCGGATCTGAGCAGATGTCGCTCGACCTGAGCAGCACTGAGGCATGAAGATAGTTTTATATGTTCTGCTGGGACTTTTGGCGCTGGTGCTTCTGCTTTTGCTGACGCCCTCATATGCCTATGTCGCATATGAGGGCGGGCTGACCGTTGCGGTGCGCGTTTTGGGGATAAAAAAGCAGATCTATCCCATGAAGCGAAAAAAACGGCAGAAAAAAACGCAGACGCCGGAGGAAAAGAAGGACAGCGAGAGCAAAAAAGAGAAGCGCAAGCTCTCTGTATCGGCGTTGACCGATTATGTCAGGCTGGGTATAGACGCCGTGGGGCGTATCTGCCGCTGCATTCGGATAACAAAATTATATCTGCACGCGAACGTCGGCAATGAAGACCCATGCAAGACCGCCATGACATACGGCGCCTCCGCCGCAGCAGTTTCGACGCTGCTGCCGATAATAGAATCGACCTTCAGAACAAAGGGCGTCGATGTAGAAATCAATGCGGACTTTGGCGGACAAAATAATATCTGCGCAGAATTGGCGCTTTCCTCGATCCTTATGTGCCTTTTCTTCGCCGCGTTGAAAATACTGATCCGATTTATGAAAGTTCAAAATAAGCACAAAAATAAACATAAAGGTGGTAAGAGAAATGGGTAATGTAAACGAAATGGTCGGCGGCACCATGCAGAAAATCAAGGAGCTGATCGACGTCAACGCAGTCGTCGGCAATCCCATAACTACTCCGGACAACACTACGCTGATACCTGTCTCAAAGGTCACCTTTGGCTTTGCTTCAGGCGGTACCGACGGCGAAAACATCAGATTCGGCGCCGGAAGCGGGGCTGCCGTATCCATCACACCCATGGCGTTCATCGTCATAAGCGGCGGTAATGTGCGAATGATATATATCGATCCGCCTACCAATACGTCGATAGACAAGCTGATAGACATGGTGCCGGGAGTCATCGACAGATTTACAAAGAGCAAGCCGGAGCCGAAAAGTGAGGAAACGCTGTAAGGCATGTGGCATAACGCTCCGTTTACGCCCATATTGATAAATGGGGCGGTGATAGCGATTGAAAAAGACGTTGAGCATCATTCTTGTTTTTTCATTTGTTGCCTTTATTTGCTGCGGTTATAAGCCTGCCGCAGAGCCTGACATATCCGCGCAGTCTGCCGTACTGTATGATCCTCTTTTCGGAGAGTTTATTTTTGAAAAGAATGCGGATGTCCGCCGCGGCATGGCAAGTACCACCAAAATCATGACGGCGGTTATTGCGGCGGAGCTTTACGACCTCGACGCAGAGATTGAGATACAGCCGAAGTGGTGCGGCGCGGAGGGCTCGTCCATGTACTTGCAAAGTGGGGAGCGGTTGAGCGTAAGAGAGCTTTTATACGGGCTCCTGCTTGCCAGCGGCAATGATGCCGCGACCGCGCTTTCGTATATTTATTCCGGCAACCCCGAGGATTTTGTGGCGTTGATGAACCGCAAGGCGCGCGAGCTTGGGTTGGAAGACACTCATTTTGACAATCCGAGCGGACTGGACGGCGAAACGCATTTTTCCACGGCAAAGGATATGGCGATGCTTGCCGCTTATGCTATGGAAAATGAAACCGTTGCATCTGTGGCAGCCTGCCGCAGTATCAGGCTCGGAGACAGATACCTGAAAAATCACAACAAGCTGCTGGAGCTTTTTGAAGGCACGACGGGCATAAAAACCGGATTTACCAAGGCTTGCGGAAGATGCCTCGTGTCTGCGGTGCAGCGAAATGGACGTATGTTCATTGCCGTTACGCTGAATGCTCCCGATGACTGGAACGATCATATGCGCATGTACGAGGGCGCATTTTCCGGACTTTCTCGCTCGGATATCGTCTGCG
>JAFTDT010000014.1 GCA_017453985.1 Clostridia bacterium | reverse complement strand
GTCAATAGGCTTGAAATAACTTCAGCAGCAGACCCAAAAGCAGTGCGCCGACCGAAACGGTCGTCTCACTGCTTTTTATCGGCAAAGCCGCAGTTTTTTTAAGAATGGATTTTCTGCGCGGAAGGCTCTGCCTTTATTTTGCCCTTGTTTTTATTTCCTCGCAGAGTCTGGCGATGAACGCGTCCGCGCTCATGTTCTCCGTCTCGCCGGTCTTGCGGCTGCGGACGGCGCAAAAGAGGAAAAAGCGCGTCATCAGAACGGCATTTATCTCCCTCCTCCATATTTCTCCCCGATTTTATTTGCATAAACTTCGGAGTCAATCACCCGCTCAAAATCGTGCTTTTCCGGATTGGAATAATCTCCTTGCGGATACTGTTCAAAGCCGTATATGCTAAGCTTTCCGTCTTTTACAAAAGCACCCTGAATGCACCAGCTCAAAAATTTTTCAGGATTACACACGCGCTGCAAATAACGCTTGACTATCGTTAACTCATCCGTATTGACCAAGCACAATGTGCCGCCGTTGGTCTCTAAAAGAAGATGTGAGTCATTTATCCTGAAGGAATGGGAAAATCTGCCTTTGAGCTGAATTATTTGCTTTCCTGTTAATTCATCTGCCTTTAACAAAGCCGCATTATATTTTGCCATAACAATGTACCCATTAAAGACGTCAATATTTCGAATACGTTTTTCTGAAACAGACCATATTTTCCTGCCGCTCATAACAGCATATGTGCTCACTCCGGCATCCCAGTCAGCGACGAACAACATGGAGCCGTCACTTGAAACAGGAACGCCATATTGCGAATTATAAGGTGACGTTGGAACAGACAGGACGGCAGCGCTGCCGTCTTGATAACGAATTTCACATGCTCCGTCATAAAAGAACATGATTTGTGCAATATCTCCTTGCCGAAATGTTTCGGTAAATCCTCCTTTAAACAGCTCTATCTGCATATTTGCTCCTCCAAATCGTCTTTTTGCGGCAATATGTTTTTTAAATTATTATATCATTCGGAATTTCATCTTTCAACCTCCATATCATAGGCTTGACGCCCGGCAACGCTGCTCGGCAAGCCCCTTCCCTACGCCGTCTGACGGCGGCGGAAAATACCGGCGCGACTCCGCGGACGCAAGCCGCGGCGCCTCTTTTTTCTTGCATTTTCGGCGCGGGTGAGCTATAATAGATTGTATGATATTTTAAAAACATAGTACCGGGAGAAAACGCTTATGAAAAAGCCCAATCTGACCAACCGCACCGCCGACAGGATATACCGCATGATAACGGAGAGCGGCGAATATGAGGTCGGCAGCCGCATGCCGACGGAGGCGCAGCTCACGCAGATGCTCGGCGTCAGCCGCACCACCCTGCGCGAGGCGATGCGTATCCTCAGCGCCAAGGGCATTGTCCGCATCCGCCCCGGCTCCGGCACCTACGTCACCATGAAGCCGGACGAGATTTCCTACGGCGATGTGCTGGGCAGCATACAGGAGCTGGATTCGGTCTGGACGACGCTGCAAAACCTGTTTGAGCTGCGCTTTGCGCTGGTGCCGCTGGCGGCAAAGCTCGCCTGCCGGCGCGGCACGGACGATGAGCTGGAGGAGCTGTGCGCCGCCATCGACGCCATCATCGCGCTGCTGACCGCGGATTTTGCCGCTGCCTACCGCGATGGTCGTTACCGCGACGCGGTGCTTGCCTTTCACCGCCGTCTCAGCGCCGCCACGCACAATCAGGCGCTGGAGCGGCTGCTGAACGATATCCACGCGGCTTACGTCTCGGCGGTGACGGAGTCCGCGATAAACAAGGCGCTCACGCTCGATTCTGAGCCTATACTGCTCAACTACCGCACGCTGCGCTCGGCGCTTCGCAGCCGTATGCCGCAGAGCGTTTACCACGCGGCGATGATCGGCATCATGCTCAATGAGGAGAGCGCGGGCGTTGATTTGAGCGAATGCCTCTGAGGAAAGGATGAGCTGCGATGGATTTTAAAGCCCTTGCCGAGCAAAACCACGGCTATGTGGTGGACATACGCCGCCGCATACATATGTACCCGGAGCTGAGCGGGCAGGAGGCGCGCACGAGCGCGCTGGTCTGCGCCGAGCTGGACGCCATGGGCGTGCCTTATGTGCGGCTGGACAACCGCGACGTCATCGCATGGATAGACACGGGACGCGCCGGCGGGAGCGTGGCGCTGCGCGCCGACATGGACGCGCTGCCGATGCAGGAGCTGACGGAGGTGCCCTTCCGCTCACGCACGGACGGCGTGATGCATTCCTGCGGTCACGATATCCACACCGCCAATCTGCTGGGGGTGGCGAAGAACCTGCTGGCGCTGCGGAGCGAAATAGGCGGTAAATACTACCTATGCTTTCAGGTCGGGGAGGAAAACGCCATCGGCGCGGAGGAGATCGTGGCATGGCTGCGTGAAAACGCGCGCATAGACTGCTGCTGCGCCCTGCACGTCGGCTCCACCGCCGACAAGGGAGTGCTGCTGACGGACGGCGTTTTTTCCGCCGGGGCGATATCCTTCCGCATAACCGTGCGCGGTCAGGGCGGTCACGGCAGCGCGCCGCACATGGCGGTAAATCCGCTGCTGCCTGCCTCGGAGATAGTCCTGCGGCTGGCAGCGACGCCGACGAACCGCATCGACGCCCGCCAGCCGACGGTGTTTTCGCCCTGCACGATACGGGCGGGCACGGCGTTCAACATCATTCCTGATACGGCGGAAATCCAAGGCTCCGTGCGCTATTTTGAGGGCAAAAACACACAGATGATACAGGACTTGCTGCAAAGCATCAGCGCCGCCGTGGCGGAGAGCTACGGTGCGAGCGCCGAGGTAAGCTGGCTCTACGAGCCGATACTGCCCGTCGTCAACGATTCCGCCTGCACGGAGGTCGGGCTGGCAGTCGCCCGCGAGATGGGGCTGGCGGTGACGCCCTCCGGTTTTGCGGCATCGGAGAATTTTTCCGTCTTTACCGAGGCGTTCCCCGGCTTTTTGGCGGGGTTTTTCGTCGGCAATTCGGCAAAGGGCGTCATCACCGCCCACCATTCGTCGCTGTTCAACGTGGACGAGGATGCCTTCACCGACATGAACGAATATATGACCCGCTGCGCCGTCCGTCTGGCAGCGCGGTGAAAACGGATACGCAGGCAGCGCGGAGGGCATATGCCCTCCGCGTTGAGAGTGTCGACAAGGTCGACACTCATCAAATCGAACCCGCTGCGCTGGGCTTCGAGTTGAGCGTTTGCGCTTCGCTTCCCGCACTCCCTGCGGTCGCACGGGCG
>JAFTDT010000013.1 GCA_017453985.1 Clostridia bacterium | reverse complement strand
TCTTTCGGCCGCTGAATTCAGACATCAGTTCGCTTCTTCTCCTTTCCGAGAACGGCTGCTCTCTTTTGAAATGAAAATGCAGGCATCGGTCAAGCAAAGCTTGTCGGTGTCTGCATGGTGTCTGATGTCTTGAATTGTGTTCGTATCTGTGGGATTTTAACGCTGCAAAAATCGCATTGTACTGAGTGTCCTGCAAATACGATTCAAAGTTATGGAAAATCGGAGAAAAATGTGATATCATAAAAATAAACACAAATTGATCAAGGAGGAAAGTATGAACATCCTGCATATGAAATACGCGGTTGAGGTGGCGCGCATAGGCTCCATCAACAAGGCGTCCGAGGAGCTTTACATAGCGCAGCCGAATCTGAGCCGCTCCATCAAGGAGCTGGAGTCTGACCTCGGCATACAGATATTCGACCGCTCGCCGAAGGGCATGGTGCTGACGCCGGAAGGAGAAAAGTTTATCCGCTATGCGCGCAAGGTGCTCAATCAGATAGACGAGATAGAAAAGATGTACAAGGCGGGCGCGAAGGCGAAGCAGCGTTTTTCCATCTCCGTGCCGCGGGCAAGCTATATTTCCGATGCCTTTGCGCGCTTCACCGGGAGCATCGGCGCCGAGCCTGCCGAGATATTTTATATGGAGACCAACTCTTCCATGGTCATCAACAATATTTTGTCCTCGGACTACAAGCTCGGCATAATCCGCTATGCGTCGAGCTACGACAAATATTTCAAAAATATGCTCGATGAAAAGGGCTTTGCCTACGAGGTTGTCGCCGAGTTCAGATACGTGCTGCTGATGAATGAGAAAAGCGAGCTTGCCGCAAAGGAGGATATATCCTTTGAGGATCTGCGGAAGAGGATAGAGATAGCCCACGGCGACCCCTATGTGCCTTCGCTGCCGCTGGAGGTGGTGAAAAAGGCGGAAATGGCGGACGAGATAGAGCGCCGCGTCTTTGTGTTCGAGCGCGGCAGTCAGTTTGACTTGCTGGCGGAAAATCCGGACACCTTCATGTGGGTTTCGCCGCTGCCGAAGAAGCTGCTGAAAAGATACGGCTTGACGCAGAGGGAGTGCAGCTGGACGGGCAAGGTGTATAAGGATGTGCTGATACACCGGAAGGACTATGTGCTGACGGAGCTTGACAAGCAGTTTATAACCGAGCTTTGTGACTCAAGACGAGAGTGCCTGTAAAACGGAAGCAGCAGAACGCCGCAGGAGCAATCCTGCGGCGTTTTTCATGCCCGAAATTGGCTTTGCCGGCGGGTATATTCAAAATGATAATACAGGGTTGCCTTTTTGGTAATTCCGCTTTTGGGCGATCTTAATTATAATAAAGATGAAAAAAGGCGGAGCGTTTTTGCGTAAAACAAAATACATCAAAAAATAATTTTGCAGCGCCTGGTTTCAATGAAAAGTTAAAATGCGAAGATATTCGCAAAATAAAAACAGGAGGTACGGAAATGGAAAAGATGAAAGGCTTTGCGATGCTCAAAATCGGAGAAGTGGGCTGGATAGAGAAAGAGATCCCCAAGTGCGGACCGCTGGACGCGATATGCAAGCCGCTCGCCATTGCGATATGCACCTCGGACGTACATACGGTCTGGGAGGGCGCTGTGGGCGAACGCCATAACATGGTACTCGGACACGAGGGCTGCGCCGAGGTCGTAGAGGTCGGCGAGCTGGTCAAGGACTTCAAGCCCGGTGACCGCGTGCTGGTGCCGGCGATAACTCCGGACTGGAGCTCGCTGGAGGCGCAGGGCGGCTATTCCACCCACTCCGGCGGAATGCTGGCGGGCTGGAAGTTCTCCAACTTCAAGGACGGTCTGGACGCGGAATACTTCCACGTCAATGACGCGGACGGCAACCTCGCCCATCTGCCCGATTCCATCAACGTCGTGGACGCCTGCATGCTTTCCGACATGGTGCCGACCGGCTTCCACGGCGTAGAGCTGGCGGACGTGCAGTTCGGAGACAGCGTGCTGGTCATCGGCATCGGTCCCGTCGGTCTGATGAGCGTCGCCGGAGCGCACATGAGAGGCGCCTCCCGCATCATCGCCGTGGGCACGCGCCCCAAGTGCGTTGAGGCGGCTAAGTTCTACGGAGCGGACGAGTTCATCAGCTATAAGGACGGTCCGATAGAGGAGCAGGTAATGAAGCTGACTGGCGGCAAGGGCGTGGACAAGGTCATCATCGCCGGCGGCACCGTGGAGACCTTTGAGTCTGCGGTCAAGGCGGTAAAGCCGGGAGGAAAGATAGGCAACGTCAACTATCTCGGCAGCGGCGATTTCATCACCATCCCCCGCGTGGAATGGGGCGTGGGCATGGGTCACAAGCAGATAAACGGCGGTCTGATGCCCGGCGGTCGTCTGAGGATGGAAAAGCTCGGCTCGCTGGTCGCCTCCGGCAAGCTGGACGTGAGCAAGCTGGCGTCTCATGTGTTCGAGGGCTGGGAGCATGTTCCTGAGGCTCTGCAGCTCATGAAGGACAAACCTGCCGACCTCATCAAGCCGGTGGTAAAGTTCGCGGACTGAGATGAAAATACTGATAGTATCCGGGTTTCTGGGAGCCGGAAAGACGACCTTTATTAAAGAGATGATCCGCCGCACCGGCAAGCAGCTCGTCGTACTGGAAAACGAGTACGGGGAAAACGACCTTGACAGCCGCGCGCTGAAGGAGACGGGAGAGCTGAAGATAATGGAGTTTATGGAGGGCTGCATCTGCTGCTCGAAAAAAGACTCCTTTGCCAATACCGTTCTCGCCATCTCCGCCGGGCTTGACCCGGAATATCTGGTCGTCGAGCCGACGGGCGTCGGCAGGCTCAGCAGCATCCTGGATAACGTCAGAAAGGTGAGCTACGACAGGATCCAGCTGCTGGATCCTGTCGTAGTGCTTGCGCCGCGGAGCATAGACGAATATCTGCGCGCTTATCCGGAGATATACCGCGACCAGATCGGTCATGCCGGACGGATCGTATTCTCCAAGACGGAAAACGAGGACGCGGATATGATCGAGGCTGCGCGGGCGCGGCTGCATGAATTAAATCCGGAGGCGGAAATAATTGACGTGCCGTATGCGCAGAAGGACGACGGCTGGTGGGACAGCCTGCTTGAGCTGCCGGAGGAAGGCGGAGAGCGGGAGCAGATAATGGGCGCGGACTTCGGAGACTTCAGCTCGCTTGTCGGCTTTGCCGGCGGCGAACGCACGCGGACGCCCCGCCGACGCACGCATCTCCGTGACGGTGCGGACGAGTCCGGCATGATGCAGGCGACGCTGCGCGAGGGAGAGGTAAAAAGTGCAAGCGAGCTGATAGTGCTGCTGGAGGACGTACTGCGCGGAGGCTTCGGCGAGATAGTCCGCGCCAAGGGCGTGCTGAAGGCGGGCGGAGAATGGCTGCGCTATGACCTTGCGGACAGGCTCTACGGCATCATCTCCGAGGAGAGCGCGGCGCCGGTGACGCAGAATGTTTTCATAGGGCGGCACATCGACGAGGGCGCGCTGAGAAGCAGACTGCATGCAGACGTGAAAAATATCGGATATACTGCGGGCGCGGCTGCCGCCTTTGCAGCTCGCAAAAACTGATGAACGAGGCGGCTTCCGGCTTTTCCGGGAGCCGCCACGCACAAAAGGGGCTGCCTATGGAAGCAAGAGATAAGAACGGGCTGACGGAGCGGGAGTTTCTGGAGGCTTACGGTAAAAAAGAATACCCCAGACCGTACGTAACGGCGGATACGGTGGTTTTTTCCGCGCGGCGCGGCGCGGTGCTGCTGGTAAAGCGGTCGGGACACCCGTTTATGGGCTGCTGGGCGCTGCCGGGCGGCTTCATCAGGGCGGACGAGTCCGCAGAGGCAGGCGCGCTGCGCGAGCTGCGTGAGGAGACCGGCATCGTCGCGGCGGAGGCGGAGCCGATAGGGCTTTTCAGCTCGCCGGGCAGAGACCCTCGCGGCTGGGTGATATCGCAAGCATATCTCTGCATGTCGGACGCAGAGCCGACGGCAGGAGATGATGCGGCAGACGTCCGCTGGTTCAGGATATTGCTGGACAGCGAAAAGAGACCTTATCTAAGTTGCGGAGATATCAGACTCTATATCGGCGGAGACGGGCAGCGTCCGGCGTTTGACCACGGAGAGATGATAGCGCAGGCGATAAAAAAGATAATGAAGAAACGAGAGGAATGGATATATGTATAAAATAGTAAGAAAAAAAGTCCTTAATCCCACCGTGACGCAGATGGAGATAGAGGCGCCGCTGGTCGCCAAAAAGGCGCGTCCCGGTCAGTTTATCATACTGCGCGTCGATGAGAGCGGCGAGCGTATACCGCTGACCGTTGCAGGCACAGACCCGGAGGAAGGTACGGTAAAGATCATCTTTCAGATAGTCGGCGCGACGACGGAGGAGCTTAATCATAAAAACGCCGGCGAGCACATCAGCGACTTTGCCGGTCCGCTCGGCGTGGCGACGCACACCGAGGGCATAAAAAGCGTATGTATCGTCGGCGGCGGCGTGGGATGCGCCATCGCCATGCCGGTGGCGGAGGAGTTCCATCGGCTCGGCGCTGAGGTCACCAGCATCATCGGCTTCCGCAGCAAGGACCTTTTGATACTTGAGGACGAGTTCCGCGCCTGCTCCGACAGCCTGACGGTCATGACGGACGACGGCTCCTACGGGCGCAGCGGCAACGTCACCGTGCCGCTCAAGGAGATGCTGGAAGCGGGCAAAAAATTTGACGTGATAATCACCATCGGTCCGCTGATTATGATGAAGTTCGTCACCCTGGCGGCAAAACCCTTCGGCGTGCCGGTCACGGCGTCGATGAATCCCATCATGATAGACGGCACCGGCATGTGCGGAGGCTGCCGCATCACGCTGGAGCAGGACGGAAAAAAGGTCACAAAGTTTGCCTGCGTGGACGGACCGGACTTCAACGGATACGAGATAGATTTTGACGAGGCGATGTCGCGCGGCAGAATGTATTCCGATTTCGAACGCCGCGCACATGAAAAGACCTGCAATCTCTTTAAAAACGCCTGAGGAGGAAAGAAAATGGCTATTATTCCGAAAAAACATGAGATGCCCACGCAGGAGCCGCAGGTGCGGGCGCATAATTTTGAAGAGGTGGCGCTGGGCTACAGCGCGGAGACCGCCGTGGCGGAGGCAGAGAGATGCCTTAACTGCAAAAACCGTCCCTGCGTGGAGGGCTGCCCCGTAAACGTCAATATCCCGGATTTTATCACCAAGATGAAGGAGGGCGACTTTGAGGGGGCGTACCGGATAATCAGCGAGACATCCTCGCTCCCCGCCGTGTGCGGGCGCGTCTGCCCGCAGGAAACGCAGTGCGAGTGCCGCTGCACGCTGGCAAAGAAGTTTGAGCCGGTGGGAATAGGCAGACTGGAGCGCTTTGCCGCCGACTGGCACAACGAGCATTCCAAGGAGAAGGCAAAGGCGCCGGCGTCCAACGGGCACCGCGTTGCAGTCGTCGGCTCCGGTCCCAGCGGACTGACCGGCGCGGGCGACCTGGCGAAAAAGGGCTTTAAGGTCACGGTTTACGAGGCGCTGCACACCGCGGGCGGAGTGCTGGTATACGGCATACCGGAGTTCCGTCTGCCCAAGTCCATCGTGGCGAAGGAGGTAGAGACGCTGAAGGAGCTGGGCGTGGACATAGAGCCGAACGTCATCATCGGCAAGACGCTGACGATAGACGAGCTCTTTGAGATGGGCTATGAGGCGGTGTTCGTCGGCTCCGGCGCGGGACTGCCGAACTTTATGAACATACCCGGCGAGGCGTATAAGGGCGTGTATTCGGCAAATGAGTTTCTCACCCGCAGCAATCTGATGAAGGCATATCTCGACGACCCCAAGACGCCGATAATGAAAGGCGGCAGGGTGGCTGTGGTCGGCGGCGGAAACGTGGCGATGGACGCCGCGAGGACGGCGCTGCGGCTCGGCGCGGAGAAGGTGTATATAGTCTACCGCCGCTCCATGGAGGAGCTGCCCGCAAGACGCGAGGAGGTCGAGCATGCCGAGGAGGAGGGCATAGACTTCTGCCTGCTCTGCAATCCGGTCGAGATACTCGGATATAACAATCCCGACGACCCGCGTGACCCGAAAAACGGCTTTGTCACCGGCATACGCTGCGTCAAAATGGAGCTGGGAGAGCCGGACGAGGGCGGCAGACGCCGTCCGGCAGCCGTGCCCGGCAGCGAGTTTGAGCTTGAGGTGGACGCCGTGGTCATGTCCATCGGCACCTCGCCCAATCCGCTGATAAAATCCACCACTAAGGGGCTGGAGGTAAACCGCTGGGGCGGCATAATAGTGAACGAGGACGGGCTGACCTCGCGCGAGGGCGTATATGCCGGAGGCGACGCGGTGACGGGCGCGGCGACCGTGATATCCGCCATGGGCGCGGGCAAGGTCGCGGCGCAGGCGATAGACGAATATCTGAGCAAAAAATAAAAACAGCCGGAGGTGCGGTGATGAAGCTCCTGATATATGCAAACGGATTTACCGGAGAGCAGACGGCGCAGGCGGCGGCATGCTTTGCCGCGCTGGAGAGCGGAGGAAACGAATGTGCGCTCCCTCCCGCCGACAGTATTCGTCTGTTTGGGGACAGAAGCCGGGCGGGCTTTGGACCCGGCGAGAGCGATATAATCATATCTCTCGGCGGCGACGGCTCGCTGCTGCGCGCCGCGCAGACGGCGATCGCGTGGGACAAGCCGCTGCTCGGCATCAACAGCGGCAGGCTGGGCTATCTCTGCGCGCTCGATTTTGCCGAGACGGGACGGTTCAGCGAGATATTTTCCCAGTGCGTATGCACGGAAAGGACGCTGCTGGAGCTTACATATGACTCGGAGACTTACTACGCGCTCAACGACGTGATAATCGCCAAGGAAAACTTCGGCGAGACGGCGGATATCTCCGTGCATATCGACTCAGGCTCTCTGCTGCGTGTGCGCGGCGACGGACTGATAATCTCCACGCCGACCGGCTCCACGGCGTACAACCTTTCCGCCGGCGGTCCCGTGCTGGACGCGGATATGCCTTCGATACTGCTGACGCAGATATGCCCGCACGCCTCCCGCGCATGCCCCATCGTACTCAGCGACAGGCGCACGGTGACGGCGGAGGAGCGTAACCGCCGCGCGCAGGTGTATGCGGACGGCAGGAATATCGGCAATCTGTCCGGAGTGATAGCGGTGCGGCGCGCAGAAAAGACGCTGCGGATGTATTCTCGGCGAAGCGCGGCGGAGGACATGATAAGGGCTGCCGGCATGAAGGAGGCGGCGCGATGAAGCTTGACCGTGTGATAGCGGTGAGAAACACCAAGACGGTTTACCGGGACGGAGGCAGGTGCATAAAGGTCTTTGCCCGCTCTCATGCAAAATCGGAGGTGTTTGACGAGGCGCTTGCCATGACCCGCGTGGAAGAAGCGGGGATAAATGCGCCGCGCGTGCTGGAGGTAAGCTCCGCCGAGGGCAAATGGGCGATAGTATACGAATATATCGAAGGCGACTCCATGGCAAGGCTGATGGAAAAGGATGCGGATAAGATACCGGGCTATATGGAGTGGTTTGCCGATATCCATCTTTCGCTGAGACGCCATAGCTGCCCGGGGCTGCGCAGGTTGGGAGACAGACTGCGTGAAAGGATAAGCGAAGCGCGGCTGGAGGCGGAGACGAAGGCGGAGCTTTATCTCAGGCTGGAGAAAATGCCGGACGGCGACAGCATCTGCCACGGCGACTTTTATCCGACGAATATCATCGTACCGGACGACGGCGTGCCGTACATAATAGACTGGGACAGCGTGACGCTGGGAAATATCGCGGCAGATGCGGCGTGGACGTATCTGCGGTTCATGCTCGACGGGGACAGCGCCGGAGCGGAGCTGTATCTCGACCTTTTCTGCCGCAAGAGCGGCGTGGAGGCGCCGCAGGTGCGGAGCTGGCTGCCGATAGTTGCCGGCGCGCAGACGGCAAAGGCTGGAGCGGACAGGCGCGGCAGGCTGCTGCGCTGGATAACGCCGGAAACTGAGGGGAGGTAACGGTATGAAAGTAACTGTATGCATTGGCTCCGCCTGCCATATCAAAGGCTCGCGGAAGATAGTGGAGCAGCTTCAGGAGCTTGTGGAGGAGCACGGATTGGGCGACAAGGTGGAGCTGGACGGCTCTCTCTGCATGAAAAGCTGCCGCATGGGCGTCTGCGTGACGGTGGACGGCAAGCTGCATTCCGTTTCGCCGGAAAGGACTGCGGAGTTTTTTGAGCAAAGCATCTTGCCGGAGTGCGGCTTATGATAGTACAGGTGTGCGTAGGCTCCTCGTGCCATATGAAAGGCTCGGAGGAAATAGTCGGACTGATGAAGCAGGCGTTGGAGGAACACCGGCTGGAGGACGAGGTCACGCTGGCGGGAAGCTTCTGCATCGGCAGCTGCAACCGCGTGGGCGTGACGGTGCAGGTGGATGACGACGTGTTCACCGGAATAACCAAGGAGGACTTCGGGAGCTTTTTTGAGGAAAGCATCCTTGCGAGGCTGAAAGAGGAGAGGGGCGAGTGAGATGGCGGGCTGCCTGACACTGAAAAAATCAAACTGCAAAAACTGCTACAAATGCATCCGGCACTGTCCGGTCAAGTCCATCCGTTTTTCGGCGGGACAGGCGCATATCATAGGCAGCGAGTGCATTCTCTGCGGGCGCTGCTTCGTGGTATGTCCACAGAACGCCAAGGAGATAGTGGACGACACGGAAAAGGTGCGCGTGCTGCTGCAGAGCGGCGATCCCGTGGTAGTCAGTCTGGCGCCGTCGTTCGTCGCCAATTACGAGGGCGTGGGGATAGGCGCGATGCGTGAGGCGCTGAAGGCGCTGGGCTTTTACGACGCGGAGGAGACCGCGCTCGGCGCAACGATGGTAAAGCGCGAGTATGACCGCATGCTTTCCGAGGAGGAGAGAGATATCATCATCTCCTCGTGCTGCCATTCCGTAAATCTGCTGATACGCAAGTATTTTCCCGATCAGCTCAAATATCTTGCCGACGTAGTTTCTCCGATGCAGGCGCACTGCATGGATATCAAGCGGCGGATGCCGAATGCGAAAACCGTGTTCATCGGTCCCTGTGTGGCGAAGAAGGACGAAGCGGAGCTGTACGGCGATATAGTTGACGCCGTGCTGACCTTTGAGGAGCTGACCTCATGGCTGAAGAGCGAGAACATAGAGCTGAAGAAGGAAAGCGACCGTAGCGACGAGAGCCGCGCGCGCTTCTTCCCCACGACCGGCGGCATACTCAAGACCATGGCGCAGAACGCGCCGGGATATGCCTACATGGCGCTGGACGGGGTGGACAACTGCATCGCCGCGTTGAAGGATATCCGCAGCGGCAAGGTGCGTAAATGCTTTATCGAAATGTCTGCCTGCACCGGGAGCTGCATCGGCGGACCGGTGATGGAAAAATACCATCGCAGTCCGGTGCGCGATTATGCGGCGGTGGCGGAGTTCGCCGGAGAAAGAGATTTTCCCGTGCCGCAGCCGGACATCGCGCATATGAAGCAGATATTCACGCCGATAGAGCTGAGCGCCGCGCAGCCGAGCGAGCCGGAGCTGCGCGACATACTCAGAGAGATGGGCAAGTTCAAGCCGGAGCATGAGCTTAACTGCGGCTCCTGCGGATACGATACCTGCCGGGAAAAGGCGGCG
>JAFTDT010000001.1 GCA_017453985.1 Clostridia bacterium | reverse complement strand
GCCGCAGCCCGCGCCAATATTATCCTGCGTTTTTACCGCTTCCACGCCTGCAGCGTGAGATACATGATCGCGGTCCAGTCGTTGGAGTCCACCTTTTTTCTCCATTCGTTGCGGTCTGACGTGATCGCGTCCGTGTCCGTCATGTCCGCCAGCAGCGCCCAGAGATTGTACTCACGCCCGCCCACGGCGATCCTGTATTCCCCGTCTTCGGGGCGCGTGTCATATCTTCCCTCCGCCTGAAGCGTCCAGCGCATGATATTTGCCCAGTCGTTGGCATTCATCTCGCCGTCAAGATTTATGTCGCCCGGCGTGACGATGAGCAGCTCGCTGCCGTCGGGGAAGGTGATCTTCACCGCACCGTGCGCCTTGGAGGTGAAGCTTATGCCCAGATATTCCCCTGCCGCGTCCGTGCGGATATCCAGATATTCGCGCACCGCCTCCGCGTCCAGCCGCTCCAGCCCGCGCCGCGTATACAGCTCGCAGCCCATGCCCGCCAGCATGTCCTCCAGCCATGCCGCGTTTTCCGGCGTGTTTTCCAGCGGCGCGCCGTTCAGCATGGCATACGCCGTGCGGGCGGTCTGCGTCGGGTCATAGCCGCGGTTTGTCGGCTCGTTCGTCGCGGCATGATCCCAGCCCTGCGGCCGCAGCATCTTGACGACGTCCGTCTCCGCCAGCTTGCCGTCACGCTGCCGCACCCGAAAGCCAAGCTTTTGCGGCACATAGCGGCTGCCGCCCGCCGGATACAGCTCCAGCGCGCCCGAGCGCACCGCCGCCTCGTAGTCCGCAAAGGTCATGGCGGCGTCCTCCGTGCGGAAGGTTATCGCCATATATGCCGCGTCCTCCGACGGCACGTACCAGCCTTCACTGCGGGAAATATATTTCTGCCTCAGATAGCGTCCCTCGCCGTCCAGCTCCTTGATCACCGTGATCATGCCCTCCGGCAGCGCCGCCTGAAACCGCTGCGATTTCATATAAGGGTAAATGCAGGCAAAACTGCGCGGCGCGGGCGAATAGGGCGTGAAGGGGCGGGCGGCGTCCGCGTCCGTCTGCAAATACGCGCCGCCGCGGAAATAGCTGCCGTGCGGCGTGCGGCGGGCAAAATTGCCCGCGTTGAGATAGGCGAAGTCCGCGGCGCGCAGACTGTCGTCCAGCAGCTCCGCCCGCTCCGCCTCCGTCAGCGGCCGCGCCTCCGCCTTGCCGCGGAAGAGCGCCGCCAGCGCCGCCTCCGAATCCGTTTCATAGGTCACGCCCTCGTGCGTCCAGCTCGTGACATAGGCGATGCTGCCGGTTTCCATGGTTGTCCGGCGGTCGATATAGCCGTGCTCGGCGACGCCGGCGTCCCAGATGAACACCGCCGCGCCGTATTTTTCCGCCTGCTGCGCCAGCGTGTAGCTCACCGCCTCGCGCACCTGCGCGCTCTCCGTCACCAGCGCGCCGCACTCGTCCATCAGGAAGGGCGCGCCGTACCTGACGGCGCACTTGTACAGGCGGGCAAAGCTCCATTCCAGCTCCTCGATATCGGTGGCGTAATTGTGGACGGAAAAGAGCAGGCGGCTCTCCGCGCTGTCGGCGTAAGGCTCAAAAAAGCTCTCGTCCACGAAAAGCTCGCCGGAGTTCGCCGCGTAGGTCGGCAGCACCAAAAACCGCTCTGCGTTTTTGCCGCCGGCGGCGCGCACCGTCTCGATAAACCTCTGGTTCATGTAATGCACCGAGCGAAAGTCGCGCCAGTCCCCTGCCGAAAAGCTGCGCTTTTTATTCACTATCTCGCCCGTGCTCTGGAAGATGAGCCGATGGTCATAGTTCCTGAAATACTCCGCCACCTGCCGCCAGATGTTCGTGAGCTGCGCAGTCTGCGCCTCGATGTCGTCCGCCTCGGCATATATCCAGGAGACGTTCATCCACATGCTGGTGTCGTGGTGGTTGTTTATCATCACATAAAGTCCCGCGTCCAGCGCCCAGTCCACCACCTCGCGCACCCGCGCCAGCCAGTCCGGATCGACGGTGACGCCGGGACGGTATGTGCGGCTGCCGTCGGCATTGTCCAGCCGCGGCTGGCTCTCCTTGAGATGGTTGTAAAAGGACAGCGGAATGCGCACCGCGGAAAAGCCGCGATCAGCCACCGCCTGAAAAAGCGCGCGGGTGGTGACGGGATTGCCCAGCAGCTCCTCTGCCGCCTCAAAGCCCGGCTTGCCGAAGCTGTCCTTCGGCACCCAGCCGCGGCTGAGATTTTGCGCCTCAAGGCTGTTGCCGAGGTTCCAGCCCACGTTCAGCTCCGCCGCCAGCTCCCATGCCGAGTCCGGCACGTTCGGCGCCGCGTGCGCCGCGGGCGCAAGGGCGGCAAGGGGCAGCATCAGCAGCCCCAGCGCAATGCAGATCAGCCTTTTCTTCATTTCCGTCAGCCTCCTTTTCTACTTCCCCACGCAGAAGCGGCTGAAGATCTCCGCCGCAATATCCGCGCTCGCCTCCTCGCCGGTCGCCTGCCGCAGCAGACTCAGCGCCCGTTCGGCGTCGCTGAGAAAGGCGTCCGCCGTCATGCCCGCCTCGGCGCTGCTCTGCGCCAGCCGCAGGCTCTCCGCCGCCTGACGCAGCAGCGCCGCCTGACGGGCGCTGGTTATCAGCAGCTCGTCCGGACGCGGCGGCAGCTCTGCCAGCCAGTCCGCCAGCGCCTCCAGCCCCTGTCCCGTGCGGGCGCTGAGGGTGAACACGGCGGGCGCCAGCCTCCGCGCCCGCTGCGCCGTCTCGGCAAGCTGACGCTCTGTGGCGCGGTCGGACTTGTTTATCACTATCGCCCAGCTTTCGCGCTCTCCGGCGAGGCGGGCGGCGCGCAGGTCGTCGTCGCTCTCCGGCTCTGCCGCGTCCCAGACGCAGATCGCCGCCGCGCTGCTCTCGGCGGCGCGCACGGTCAGTCCGATGCCCATCGCCTCCGCCTGACCCTCCGGCTCGCGCAGTCCGGCGGTGTCCATCAGCCGTATCGCCGCGCCGCCGCAGCTTATCACCGCCTCGATCACGTCGCGGGTGGTGCCTGCCTCCTCGGTCACGATGGCGCGCTCCTGCCCCACGAGGGCGTTGAAAAGCGTGCTTTTGCCGCCGTTGGGACGCCCCAGCAGCACGACGGGCAGCCCGTCGCGCACCACCCGCCCGCGCTCAAACGCGGCATGCAGCCGCTCCAGCCGCTCTGCCGCCGCGCCCAGCCGCTCCGCCGCGCGCTCGTATTCAAAGGGGTCGATGTCCTCGTCGGTATAGTCGCACACGGCGTAAAAATGCGCCAGCATCGCCCGCAGGCTTTCGCTCACCGCGCCGATCTCGCCGCTCACCGCGCCGCCGAGCTGCGCCGCCGCCGCCTTTGCCGCCAGCGGGGAGGCGGCATAGATGAGGTCGGCGGTCGCTTCGCTGCGTATCAGGTCGGTCTTGCCGTTCAGAAAGGCGCGGCGCGTGAACTCACCCGCCTCCGCGAGTCGCGCTCCGGCGGCGCAGAGGTGCTCCAGCGCCTCGCTGACCACCGGACGGCTGCCGTGGCAGAAAATCTCCGCCATGTCCTCGCCGGTGTAGCTCGCCGGCGCACGGTACAGGCAGACCAGGCAGAGGTCGAGCAGCCGCCCGTCCTTTGCCGTCAGCTCTCCGTAATACATCCTGCCGGCGCTGCGCTCCGCCGCGGGCAGACCGCATTTGGCGGCAAAGACCGCGTCCGTCAGGCGAAAGGCGTCCGCGCCGGAAACGCGGATAATCCCTATCGCCGCAGGCAGCGTGCCGCCGGAATAGGCGGCTATGGTATGGCTCATAATAAGATTTCCTCCTTATGGAAAAGCGTGAATAAAAAGGGTACGCGCCGCCGCGTGCTTGCACAAGCTTAACGAAAGCCGCCCGGACTCTCGCCTCCCTTTTTAGGGGCGCGACAGACTCCGCAAGCATGCCGGCGGCAGTCCCGCGCAAAAGCGGGGAGTCCCGTGGCTTCTTTGAAACTGTCATCCTGAGCGGAGCGGCGGTATCGCCGCGCAGTCGAAGGATCTCGGAAGCGTGAGGCAGATCGCCCGCTCAGCAATGTCGGATCTTCAATCCTCCGCGCCCCGCTGCGGCGGGAACAAGCCCCGTACAGCGGCGCTATTCCTTCTCCACCGGCCATTGTATCTCCACGATGACCTCCGCATATTCGTCCGTATGGCTGTACTGCCGCGCGTCCCAATAGCGTTCGACGGGCGGCGCCGCCTGCCGGAAGCCGTTTTGCTCCAGCCATTGATAAAGGAACATGTACGCCTCGCTGACGTAGGGATAGCCCCGCCGCACCATGACGGACGCCGCCTGCCTTATCTGCGGCAGCGTCACCGTTTCCGCCGTGCCGCGCCGTTCGGACGAAAGCTCGCACAAAAGCCGCACGTTCATGTGCTGATGATCGAGATAGCTGTTGTCGAGAAAAGCGACGGTGCACAGCTCGTCGCGCTCGCGCACGGGCATCTGCCCGCGAACATTCTCGGCAAAGCTTTTGATCTCCTCCGGCAGCCGCTCCTTGGGTATGTCGCGCACGTCGCGGTATACGCAGACGCGCGCCGGTATGCGCTTCAGCACCGCGTGATACTGCTGGTGCAGCGAGGAATCCATGATGTTTTTGTAGGTCAAGATCCGCCGCCGCTGCTCCTGAAGATGCGCGATCTGGCGGTCGATATTCGCCACCTGCTCGTCAAGCGGCGCCTCGGGAAGATAGTCCTGCAGGTTTTCGCGTATCCACTTGAGCTTGAAGCCCATGTCCTGAAGCATGCGTATCTTTGACACGGAAATGAGCTGAAGGCTGCTGTAATAGCGGTAGCCGTTGGAGCTGTCCACGTGCGCGGGATAGAGCAGCCCCAGCGCCTCATAATGCTTGAGCGAGCGGACGGAAACGCCGCAAAGCCTTGAAAAATCGCCGATCCTGAGCATAGCCATCTCCTTTCTTCGCCGCCCGGCGCGTCCTGCGCGGGCTTTATGAAAACGCGGTTTTGGGGAAAATGTATATTTTTATGAAATTGCGCGTTTTTTTCTCTTGCCTTTTCGGGAAAGATATGATAAACTGATATGGCTGTTGGAGAAGTACCCAAGTGGTGAAGGGGCTCCCCTGCTAAGGGAGTAGGGCGGTAACACGTCGCAAGGGTTCAAATCCCTTCTTCTCCGCCAAAATCAATATCCCGTCCCGTCAGGGACGGGATATTGATTTTGATTTGCGGCATGAAAGGGATTTGAACGGGCGCGGGGGTGAATGACAGTCCAGTGGACTGTCAGAGCCGCGCCCCGCCTGCACCGCAGTGCAGGGCAAATCCCTTCTTCTCCGCCAAAAGGAACATTTCGTCCCGCAAGGGGCGAGGTGTTCCTTTTTTTTTGCAGTATGAAAGGGATTTGAACGGGCGCGGGCGATGCGCTTACCTGCTCCCAGCCCGCGCGGTCTCCTTAAAAATATAATAAACATTTTGCCCTCAAAAAGCAAGGTCTTTGTGCGCGGCAGGGTGCTTTTCATACGAAAAGGCGGCGTTTTTCTGCAAAAAATCGACTAAAAGCGTCATTTTTTGCACTTTTTCCGCAAAAAATGGCGCTTTGCCTCTTGCAATTTCCAATTTTTTGTAATAATATAACCTAAACGAAGAGTTTTAATTCGCGCTTTTTATACAATTTCGCGGAAAGCTTTTCATAGGGTGACAGCATGAAAAAGCAAGGCTATAAGGAAATAACACTGCACAGCGGGACTGCGCTATCCGGCAGGTCCGCCGTATATCTGTAACTGTTCAGGCAGTACACGGGACATTCTCCGTGTTCTGCCTTTTTATATAAAAGGATGGGAAAACAAGGCCCGCCGGTGCTGCATGGGCGCTTGCTTCAGGGGTACATGCGCTCCGAAGGCGCGGCGGGGGCAGAAAGGATGGATGACGATTTATGAAAAAAACCTTGCGGCAGGCGGCAGTCCTGCTTATGTGCGCTGCACTGGTTTTTGCAGCCGCGCCGGCGATGCTGCCGGTGCAGGCGGATGGCGTTGTCGCGCGCGTTTCCGTGAACGGCGGCGCGTGGCAGTCCTTTGACACCCTGCAGGAGGCGATAGACGCTGTTCCCGCGGGCGAGGGCAGCGCAGAGACCAACGTGATACAGCTTCTTGAAAACGTGACGATGGAGTATTCGGAGGATCCGGAGCCGCATTACAGCGACAGCGCCGAGGTAGGCGAGGGTCGCCTGTTCACGCTTAACGGGCTGGGCAACACGATCGCACGCGGCGAGGGCAACAGCCGCCCGCTGATGACCGTCGGAAGCGGCTGCGAGATCATCATAACCGAGCTTACCTTCGACGGCGGCAGCGCAGACGGCGCGGCGGCGGAAGGAAACGGCGGCTGCATATATATCAGCGGCAAGGCGCAGATCAAGCTGGACAGCGGCGCCAAGCTGCAAAACAGCCGCGCGGCGCGCGGCGGCGCCGTCTATATCAACGGCGTCAACGAGCGCAACGGCAGCGAGACCGTCTTTACCGTCGGCAGCGGCGCAAGCATTCGCGGCTGCGAGGCGGAGCAGGGCGGCGCGGTCTTTGTCAGCGAGGCAAATCTGACCGTCTTGGGCGAGCTGAGCGGCAACACCGCCGAGCAGGGCGGCGCGGTATACGCGGCGCACGGGCTTTGGCAGAGCAGCCGCATGACGGTCGAGGGCGGCGCAAGCATCTCCGGCAACACCGCCGAGCAGGGCGGCGCGGTTTATCTGGCAGGGCAAAACGCTCTGCGCATCGGCGGGACTGCCGAGTTAAGCAGCAATTCTGCGGGCGCAGAGGGCGGCACGGTGTATGCGGACAGCAGCGCGATTTATCTCGCCGGCGAGACAAAGCTGACAAGCAGCTCCGCCGGGGTAAACGGCGCCGCGATATTCTGCAAGGGCGACCTGCATGTGCGCAGGGGCTATCTCAGTCTCGCAGACGCGGCTCTGATCGAGCGTGCCGCCGGCGATGCGGCGGTGTATATGGGCGTGCGCAGCGATATGTACATGACGGGCGGGTCTGCGATCCGCGGCAGCCTCGGTGACGGCGTGTACCTCGAATCTCCGCTGCACATGAGCGGCAGCGCCTCCGTCGAGGGCTGTGAGGGCGTCGGCGTCTATTGTCACAGCACGGTATCGCTGATGGGCGCGGTGCGCGTCTGCGGCAACGGGCTGAGTGATATCTATGTCAAGAACGATTCGGAGGCGGCAACGCAGATCATTATGGCGGGCGACCTTACCGCCAGAGCGCATAAGATCGGCGTGACCGTCAGCAACGACAATCCCGCCACCGAGGGCACGCAGTTCGGCGTGACGCAGAATCCGAGCTTTTCCGGCGTGGACACCTTTTTCTCCCGCACCAACGAGCTTACCATCGCCGATGCCGACCGCGATCATTTGTACTGGGTGCGCGACCGCTCCTTCAGCGTGGTGAAATATCCGGCGCCGAGCGACGACAGAACGTCCGTCGAACCGGAGGAGAAGAGGCAGAATGTGGCGACCGGCAGCATGATCACGCTCGATCCCAACGGCGGCGAGCTGCGTGGCGAGCTTTGCGGCATATCGCTCAGCGGCAAAGATCCGGTGGATGTCGAGGTGACCGGCGACTGCCAGATCCCCGACCCGTACCGCGCGGCGTATGATTTCATCGGCTGGCAGAAGGAGCCGGGAGCCGGCGGCGAGGGATATGTATTCACCGCGCAGTGGAGGCTTTCCGCGATCAGCGCGGCAGACGAAAGCGGCGTCGCGATGGATGTGCTGAAGGTGCTGCGCTGGCACGGCATGGGCTCGAGCGCGGAAAACGGCGGCACGCAGGAGCCGAAGGAAAATGGATACGATCCCGATATGCTCGGCGGCGTGATCATGCCGGTAGCAGGCGTCGAGCCGATACCTTACACCGAAGGCTCGGCGGCGGCGGTGCGGGCGCTGCTCGCGGTCGCCGTGTATGAGCGTTATACGCAGGACGGCTTTGTCCCCGTAAACGCACAGACGACCTCTGAGGGAGAGCTCCTCATCGGCAGCGACGGCGTCAATTACCTGCAGATAAAAGAGGAGGAAGGTGCAGACGGCAATATCCGGCTGGCGATAAAGGCGCTGAGCACCGCTGCGATACGCATCACCTTCCCCGGCGGCAGCGAGCTGCTGACCGTCGTGCCGGGCGACGTAAACTTTGACAGAAACATGAACGCCAACGACTGGGGCATGATCATGCGCTGGACTCTGAGCGCGCTTCGTGACGACGAGAACGCGGATCACGATGACATCAAGATCAACGGCAATGGATACGACCTCTGGGCGCTGATGGCGGACATGACCGGCACCGAGCTTACTGGCAAACGTACCGACATGGTCAACGCGGTAGACTGGGTGACCATCATGCAGCTCACGCTTCAGGCGTGGAAAAGCGGATCTTAATATAACAAAAAACGGTTCCCGCCAGTCGGCGGGAACCGTTTTTTCTGCCTGCTGCGCGGGCAGGCACAGAGCCTTGCGCTTCTGCGCGCCCGCTCAGGCGTGCCTTTGGGCGGATGGCGTCTCCTGCGGCGCTGCCGGCTCGCGCCGAATGGCGCCGGAGCGCACCAGCGCCAGCTTGGCGCACACGGGTCCCGCCAGCTCGTACAGCACCGAGGACGCCAGTATTATCCCCAGCAGCATATCGCCCGCCTCCTCCGGCAATATCCTCCTGCCGAGGAATGCCAGCCCGATGGCGACTCCCGCCTGCGGCGCCAGCGCCAGTCCCAGATTTTCCCGCACGCCCCTGCCGGTATGCGCCAGCGTGCAGCCGAGGTAAGCGCCGAGATATTTGCCCGCAATGCGGACGAGAAAATAGCACGCTCCCACCGCGCCGAGGCTGACCAGTGCGCCTGTGTCCAGCGCCATGCCGGAAACGACGAAGAATATCGACAGCAGCGGCGGCGTAAAGCTCTCGACTTGCCCATAGAGCGTCTCGTCGCCGCTCAGATTGCGGTAAACGGCGCTCAGCGCCATGCACGCCAGCAGCGGCGAAACGCCCATGGCGGCACATACTCCGGCGACTCCGAGCAGCAGCGCCGCGGTGAGGATCAGGCGGTTGTCCTCGCTGCGCCGCGGCGCCAGCCTGCCCAGCAGCAAGCCTCCCAGCACGCCCAGCGCCGGCGCCGCCAGATTGTACAGCAGTGTCAGCGTCAGCGCGCCGGCATTCACCTCGCCCTCTCCCGCGCCGACGACGGCAGCGGCGACGCTGAAGATCAGCAGGCACACCGCATCGTCAAGGGCTACCACCTGCAGCAGCGTGTCCACGAACTCGCCCTCCGCGCGGTACTGCCGCACCGTGACCATGGTGCTGGCGGGAGCGGTCGCCGTCGCCACCGCGCCCAGCAGCAGGCAAAAGCTCCACGGCAGCCCGAAGATGAAGCGAATGCAGAACATGACCGCCGCGCCTGCCGGCAGCGACTCGCACAGGGTTATCACCGCGACGCCGCGGACGCCGCGCGCGAGGCTCTTGCGGGTGAAAAAACGCCCCGCGCCAAAGGCGATGAACGCCAGCGCGATATCGCTGACGAAGCCCATGTGCCCGACGACGCTCTCCGGCACGAGGTCCAGCACGCCCGGCCCTATCAATATCCCGGCGAGGATATAGCCGGTCACATTGGGCAGCCGCGCCAGCTTGGTGAGGCGCGTGAGCAGAAACCCCGCCAGCAGTATCGCCGACAGGGACAGCAGCACCAACGCCGTATCGTTGGAAATATTTTTGAATATATGCAGCATTGTTCTTGCCTCCGACTCCGGAATGTGTTATCATTATAGCACCAATTTTAATAATGATAATTTATTTTATTTGAATTATCAATAACATTGTCTTATGATCGGAGGCGGCGCAGATGATAGACCCCAAGCTTTACACCCTTTTGGCGGTGACGGAGCACGGCAGCTATACCCGCGCGGCGGAGCAGCTTTCGCTGACGCAGCCGGCGGTGACGCAGCATATCAAGCAGCTCGAGCGCGAGCTGGGGATCAAGATATTCAACCGCACGGGCAACGAGATAAAGCCCACAAATGAAGGCGCCATCGCCATTCGCTACGCCCGCCGCATCATCGCGCTGTATCAAAAGTTAGAGCAGAGCCTGACGGACGAGCGGCGGCACACGCGGCGGCTGACCGTCGGCGTGACGCACACGGCGGAGAGCAATGCCATCACCGAAACGCTGGGGCGCTACTGCACTAAAAATCCCGGCACGACCATAACGATAGTCACTGACTCCATAAATAATCTTTATGACATGCTGAAAAATTATGAGCTTGACCTTGCCATCGTGGAGAGCCGCAGTCAGGACGAGGGCATCAATTCGCTGATGCTGGACACGGATTCGCTGGTGCTGGCGGTATCGAACAACCACCCGCTGGCGCGGCGCAGCATGATCACGATCAACGAGCTGCGGCGCGAGCCGCTGATATTGCGCCGCCCCTCCTCCGGCACGCGCAGCCTCTTTGAGGCGCATCTGGAGAGCCAGAACATCTCGCTGGACGACTTCAACGTGATACTGGAGGTGGACAACGTGGCGACGATAAAGGATCTCATCCGCCGCGATATCGGCGTGTCGATCCTGCCGCGCAGCGCCTGCGCCGACGAGCTGAAGAAAAAGAAAATGGCCGTGCTTTCGATAGAAAATCTCAGCATGGTGCGCGAGATAAACATACTGTATCACCGCGACTTCCGTCATACGGATATCCTGCAGGCGCTGGCACGGGAGTACGTCCGCACCGCCAGCAGCTATTCGTACTGACGGTCTGTGCCTGCATGGACGGAAAAACGCGCTTCCCTGCGGAAGCGCGTCATCATTTGCCGGTTGTCCGTCCCTGCCGCCGAAAACGGAACAGGGATCGCAGCCCTATTTGCCTTTTCTGCCGTAGCGCCTTGGAACAAGCCCCGCGCCGATCAGCGCGAAGACGATGGCGGGTATCAGCACGAGATGCGACACTGCGCCGGGCCATGTCTTAATGAAATAGCCGGTGACCCATGCGGCGGGAGTCCACGCCTTTGCGGTGGCGAGCAGAAACGCCGCCTGCGCCGCGCCGCCGACCACCCTGCCGACCAGCATGGCGGGAACAAGCGAAAGGTACATGTCGGTCAGGGTGCTGCCCGTGCGGATGCGGCGGTACAGCAGTCCGGAAACAAGCCCGTAGCAGAGCAGCTCGGGAATGAACCAGATGAGGCTCTGCACGGACGGTCCGCCCAAAAGACTCGCCAGCACGGGTCCGGCGACGCCGCAGACCGCGCCGTAGACGGGACCGCAGAGCAGCCCGCAGAGCAGCACCGGCAGGTGCATAGGCGAAAATGTCTGCCCCAGCCCCACGGCGTGGAACGCCATCGGCAGTACGCGGCACAGCGCGATGAGCAGAGCGGTGATGGTGATTTTCTTGACAGATGACATAACAATTCTCCTTTTTTAAATATATAAAGGCATGCTCCTTCTCTCGTGAGAAGGGGCATGCCTTCACGGCATACAATGATTGAAAATAAAAGCGGGGAAAGGCGTCCGCTGATGCGGACGGCGTAAATTGCTCCTACGGAGCAACCGGAACGCGGCGGCGGACTTCCGCCGCAGAAATAGGGGACTCGCCGTTTGACGGCGGCGGGGCGCTTCCTTGCGATCAGCGCAAGCCCTCGCCCTACGGGGCGTTTACGGCAGCGGGTTCCCTCAACCGTCAGCGGCACAGCCGTACCGCTCCGCTTGCGCCCCCACGGCGCACGCCCCGCGGGGGAACCCCCGACAAACCCCACTCACTCGGTCGGCAAAGCCTCCCTGCGTGTTGCGCCCGCACTTGCGGGCGGGGTTCGCTTACGCTCACAGCGGGAGCCCTGAATGATTGATTAGGTTTTCGGAAAGTGAATTCCCGAAAACCCTGTTCGCGCGACTCCGCGCGTTCTCGCTTCGCTCGTCAAAGCCTGCCCGCCGGACTTCTTTCTGGCGGAGGGGAAATCCTGCGCGCTGGCAGCGGCGGTGCGCCGACGGCGGGCGGCGCTTCACTGCCCATGCGCCGCGTCCTTTCCTGCCGCCTCCAGCAGCAGCTCGGCGGCGGCGCGGATGCGCTTGCTGACCGGAAGCAGCGAGGCTCCGACGATCACATTGCCGCAGTTGTCAAAGGGGATCAGGATCCGCTGCGCGGCGCTCTGCCCCACAGCCGCCGCCATGCGCGGCGTGATCTCGCCCAGCATGGAGTCCGCGATGGCGATCCCCACCGGACCGAGAATGAAATCCGCCGTGCGGCAGGCGACGGCAACGGCATTTTCCCCGGTGGCGGCGGCGTCCGCGCCCGCGGCAAGCATCGCCGCGGTGGCGGCGCTGTTGGTGCCCACGGCGACCAGCTCCGCCGCCAGCCCGCTCTTTTTTATCTCCGCCACCAGCTGCCTGCCGATGCGCCCGCCCTGCGCGTCGATCACCACTACCTTCATGCCGCGCCTCCGTTTCCTCAAGCTTTTTTCATTTTACCACATCTTTCGCCGCGCCGCAAGCCTTGCCTGAGGCGGCGGAGGCACGCCGTTTATAGTTCCTGCACGAAATTTTATAAAAATTTTTGTATAAAACGCACAAAGCTTTTCTCTTGACAAAATCGCAGACTTGCTTTAAACTGTTCATCATAATCGCATACAGCCAAAGGCTGTGAAGAGAAGAGTACCCGGAGGAACACGGCACAGAGAGCTTCCGCAGAGGTGAGAGGAAGAGCGTGCAAGCCCGGCGAAGATGGTCTCGGAGCCGCGCACCGACTGCGCTCAGGCGCATAGGCTGCGACGGGAGCGCCCGTAACAGCGCCAGGGTATCGGCGGCTCGCCCGTACCTGCGGAGGCGCGCTTTCCGCGAGGGGCGCGTGAATTAAGGTGGTAACACGGTTTTTATATCGTCCTTGATGCTTTGCATCGGGGACGTTTTTTTATTGCCGAGGAACGGTAAAAATCCGAACTCTTCGTAATATTAAAGCTGTTTTATACAAATAGTTGTGAAAAGCGGTGATTTCATGAGTGAAAAGGCGGAAAAAAGCATCATCAAAATACGCGGTCTGAGCAAGACCTTCCGCGGCGCGGGCGGCGAGGTGCAGGCGCTGACGGACGTCGATCTCGATATCCGCGAGGGCGAGATCTTCGGTATCATCGGGCTGTCCGGCGCGGGCAAAAGCACGCTGGTTCGCTGCATCAATCTGCTGGAGCGTCCGAGCGCGGGCAGTGTAGAGGTGGACGGACGCGAGATGACGGCGCTGACACGGGCGGAGCTTCCGGAGGCAAGGCGCGGCATCGGCATGATCTTTCAGGGCTTCAATCTGCTGATGCAGCGCACGGCAGAGGAAAACATCCGCTTTCCGCTGGAGATCGCGGGAGTGCGCCGCAGCGAGGCGCGAGCAAGAGCGCGCGAGCTGCTGGAGCTGGTCGGACTGAGCGAGCGGGCGCAGGCATATCCCGCGCAGCTATCCGGCGGGCAGAGGCAGCGGGTCGCCATCGCCCGGGCGCTGGCGGCGCGGCCGCGGGTGCTGCTCTGCGACGAGGCGACGAGCGCGCTCGATCCCACCACCACGCAGTCGATACTGGAGCTGATCCGCGAGATCAACCGCAGCATGGGCGTGACGGTGGTGGTCATCACGCACGAGATGCGCGTCATCGAGCAGATCTGCCACCGCGTGGCGATCATCGACCGCAGCCGCATCTGCGAGCTGGGCACGCCGGACGAGGTGTTTATCCGCCCGCAGTCCGAGGCGGGGCGGCGGCTGCTCTATCCGGGCGGCGAGCCTCCGCAGAGCGCGGGGGCCTGCGGAGCGGCGCTGCGCCTCGCCTTTGACGGCGAGATCACCGACAAGCCTATCATCGCGGGTATGGTGCTCGCCACGGGCGCGCCGGTCAATATTCTCTACGCCTCGACCCGCGTCATCGACGGGCGCACCTACGGCCAGACCGTGCTGCGCCTGCCGGCGGACGGGGCGGCGGAGCGCCGCATGCTGGCGTATCTCGAGGCGGAGGGCGTGACATATCAGCTATTGGAGGAGGGTTCATTCGATGCTTAAAGAGATATTTTCCGCGGAAATGCTGCGGCTGATGGGCGCGGGGCTGCTGGAGACGCTGTATATGACGGCGGTCTCCTCCGCCGCCGCCTATGCGATCGGTCTGGTGATCGGCGTAGTGCTGGTGATCGGCAGGGAAGACGGCATCCGTCCGATGCCGCGGCTCTGCCGCCTGCTGGGCTGGATCGTGAACTTCGTGCGCTCGGCGCCGTTTCTCATCTTTGTGGTGTTCGTAATGCCGGTCACCCGCTTCATCACCGGAACGACGCTCGGCGCCACCGCCATGCTGGTACCGCTGACGCTGGGCGGCGCGCCCTTCATAGCCCGCATGGTAGAAAGCTCGCTGCGCGAGGTGGACGCGGGCGTGATCGAGGCGGCGCAGTCCATGGGCGCCGGCGCGTGGCAGCTCGTGACGCGGGTGCTGCTGCCAGAGGCGCGTCCCTCGCTGATCTCCGGCGCCGCCATCTCCGTCACCACCATACTGAGCTATTCGGCGCTGGCGGGCTTCCTCGGCGGGGGAGGGCTGGGCGCCATTGCGACCAATTACGGCTATTACCGCGGCAATTCGCAGATCATGCTGGTGATGATCGTGGCGCTGGTGCTGCTGGTGCAGCTCGTGCAGACCGTCGGCGGATATCTGGCGCGCCGCGCCGACCGCCGGATCAAATGATGAATAATTATTAATATAAAAAAGGAGAAGATCACCATGAAAAAAGCAGTTTCCATCACACTGGCAGCTCTGCTGCTGCTCGCCCTCTGCACCGGCTGCGCCGGAGGAGAAAAAAAGACGCTCAGGGTGGGCGCTTCCGTCACGCCGCACGCCGAGATACTGGCGGTGGCGAAGGATATCCTCGCGGATAAGGGCGTCGAGCTGGAGATCGTCGAGTTCACCGACTACGTCCAGCCCAACAGCAATGTTGAAAACGGACAGCTCGACGCCAATTTCTTCCAGCATCAGCCGTATCTCGACTGGTTCAACGAGAACCACGGCACCGATATCGTTTCCGTCGCCGCCGTGCATTACGAGCCGATGGGCATTTATGCCGGGAAGACCGCCTCGCTGGACGCCATTCCCGACGGCGCGCGGATCGCCGTGCCCAACGACGGCACCAACGAGGCGCGGGCGCTGCTGCTGCTGGAGGCGAACGGCGTGATCACGCTCAAGAGCGGCGCGGGGCTGGAGGCGACCAAGCTCGACATCGCGGAAAATCCGCACAACGTGGAGATATTGGAGGTGGAGGCGGCGCAGATCGCGCTCTCGCTTCGGGATATCGACCTTGGCGTGATAAACGGCAATTATGCGCTGCAGGCGGGGCTGAACGTGCTGACGGATTCGCTGGCTTACGAGGCTCCGGACTCTGCGGGCGCGGAGACCTATGCCAACGTGCTGTGCGTCAAGGCTGGACGCGAAAATGACGAGCTGATCGCCGAGCTGGTGAACGCCCTGCACAGCGAGAAGGTGCGGAGCTTTATAAACGATACGTACAGCGGCGCGGTGCAGCCCAAGTTCTGAGGCATGCCGCAGCGGGGGAGCCGCCGCCGAATAGTGCAGGGGAGGGAACAAAGCCGCCTTCTGCAAAACGCCGAAAAGTTTTTTGCAAGCTCAAGCGCCGTCCGGCAAAATGCCGGACGGCGCTTGTTGCAGTTCTATTCTGTTGATTTTGCTTTTTCCGGAATTACTTCCAAGCCTGCAGCATGAGGAACATGATCGTCGTCCAGTCGACGGCGTTGACCAGCGCCTTGCGTTCGCCGGTCAGATCGGTGCTGGTCACATCCGCCATCAGCATCCAAAGATCGACAGGTCTGCCGCGGAGGGTAAAGTCGGGGATATCTACGACGTCATATTCTCCCGGCTCTGCCAACAGCGCCCAGCGCATGATCGTCGTCCAGTCGTTGGCGTTCATTTTCCCATCGAGATTTATATCGCCCGGCGTTACGAACAGGTTCTCAAGCACCTCGTCGCCTATGGTCTGCAGCAGCCTTACCGCGCCCGGATTTTTTGAAATAAGCTCTGCCGCAACATTGCCGTCCTCGTCCGCGCCGAAGCGTATTTCCATATACTCCTTGCCCTCGGCGGTGACGATCAGCAGACCGCCGTCCTTTTCCTCCACCTTCAGCGGGTCGGAATAACCTTCCATCGTATAATACTGATAGGTGAACTTGGCGAACAGCCCCTTCACGCGCTCAACATTCGCATCGTTATGCTCAAGCACGGCGTCGTTCACCTTGACGGTGACCTTTTCGCTGATGTGGTTCGGATCATATCCGCGGTCTTCCGTCCTTCCTTCACCGGTGACCTCTCCGTGCATGCCTTCCCAGCGCAGCACCTTGATCACGTCCAGCTCCTCCCCATCACGCACGAAAATGACAGTCTCGCTCTCATTCTCCCACTGTGCATACAGCACCATATCCTCTGTCGGCGTGATCTCGTCGTTCGGGGCATACGCCGTGCCGTTGCCGTCGGGATCGGTGTTCCAGCCCTTGAATATCTTCTTTTCGGGAGTGTCAAAGCCGTTGTCCGGCACTACTCCGCTCTCGCCCTCGACGATCTCAAGAGCCGCCATCTCGCCGCCTGCGCCGCTCGCGTCAAAGCTCACCGTGTAGATGTTCAGCCACTGCGCATACAGCACCACGTCCTCTGTCGGCGTAATCTCATCGCCCGGCGCATACGCCGTGCCGTTGCCTTCGGGATCGGTGTTCCAGCCCTTGAATATCTTCTTTTCGGGAGTGTCAAAGCCGTTTTCCGGCACGATGCCGCTCTCGCCGTCCTCTATCTCCAGCGCGTCCATCTCGCCGCTGGCGCCGCCCGCGTCAAAGCTCACCGT
>JAFTDT010000012.1 GCA_017453985.1 Clostridia bacterium | reverse complement strand
CGCTCAATACGCCGGGGATCGCGGGTCTGTACGAGGGCATAAAATTTGTGTCAGGAGGCGCCTCTGCCGAGCTGTACCGGCACGAAAGACGGCTGCTGGAGCGTCTCGCGCGAAATCTGGAGAGCATAAAGGGGATAACGGTATATCATGACGCCTCGTGTCAGATCGGCGTGCTGTCCTTTACGTCCGATAAGCTCGATCCGGATACGCTGTGCGAGCTTCTGTCGGAAAAGGGCTTCTGTCTCAGGGGCGGGATGCATTGCGCGCCGCTTGCGCACCGGAGCGCCGGAACGCTTCCGCACGGAACCGTGAGGGCGAGCTTTTCGGCATTCAACAGGCTGCGGGACGCAGATTCTCTTACACAAACCTTAAAATTTTGCCTGATATAAAAAAGCGTAATTAGCCTATTGAAAAACGCTGCGAATTTTGTTAATATAATATAAAATATATTAATTAAGGTGCAGCTTATGGAATTATTTGACCATATATGGAAAAATATAAGGCTTGCCACTGTGATGGATCTTATCGATATCCTGATAGTGGCTGCTTTAATTTACCAAGCCATAAAATTTATGCGCGGGACAAAGGCGGAAAAATCGCTCAAAGGGCTTTTGATTCTGCTGGTCGTTTTGCAGCTTTCCGAGGTTTTACAGCTCCATATGATCAAGTTTGTGCTGAATATGGTGATGCAGGTCGGGCTGATCGCGCTGGTAATCATATTCCAGCCTGAGCTGCGGAAGATGCTCGAGCAGTTCGGGCGCAACCGTTTTCTGTTCTTCAAAAGGAAGGAAGCCAATGCGCAGGGCATGCAGACTGCGATATATCAGACTGTCGAGGCGGTAAGCGCACTTTCGTGGTCAAAGACCGGCGCGCTTATCATCTTTGAGAAGGAGGAGCCGCTGACAGCGATAATCAACACCGGCACTACAATAAACGCCGACGTGAACGCCGAGCTGCTGAAGAACATCTTTTTCGTCAAGGCGCCTCTGCACGACGGCGCGGTGATCATCTCCAACGGAAGAATTGCGGCGGCAGGCTGTATTTTGCCGCTGTCCGGCAATCTTAAAATAAGCAAGGACTTGGGCACCAGACACCGCGCGGCGGTGGGCATGAGCGAAAATTACGATTCGCTCAGCGTGGTGGTATCGGAGGAGACCGGCGCCATCTCCATGGCAAGCGGCGGCATGCTCAAGCGCCATCTCGCGCCGGAAACGCTGGAGCGCATGCTTATCAATGAGCTGATGCCGCATACGGAGGAAAAGGAAAAGAGGTCGTATTCGTTGAAGCGCTATTTCAGGAGTAAAAGCAAATGATGGAATGGATAAGAAAAAATGATGTCCTCTACAAGGCGGTTGCCCTGCTGGCGGCGATACTGCTGTGGTTCTATGTCATAACGGTGGAAAATCCGGAGACAGAGCTGCCGTATGACAATGTAGACGTCGTGCTGGAGGGCATGGAGTCTCTGACGGCAAACGGGCTGGTGATAACGGACGGAGCCGCGCCGACGGTTGACATGCGCTTAAGCGGAGAACGTGACAAGATGAATAAGGTGAACCGCGACAAAATAACCGTGACGGCAAGCGTCGCGTCCATAACCCTGCCCGGAGAATATAAGCTCAGCTATAACATAAAGGTTGATGTGGCCGACGTACAGGTGACCTCTAAAACGCCTACGCAGATCACACTGACCGTGGACAGGCTGACGTCGAGATCCATACCGGTGAATGCGATATTTTCGGGACAGCCGGCGGAAAACTACCGCAGTCAGGGCTATACGCTTTCGCCTGACGCGATAAAGGTAAGCGGACCGGAGGCGGTGCTGGCGCAGATAGACCATGCGGAGATAAGATACGATCTGGAGGGCGCGACCGCGTCTGTTGAGACCAATCTTACATATCGGCTGATTGATGTAGACGGCAGGGAGGTGGATACATCCCGCATCAGCGTGGATACCCCATCGGTAAAGCTCGATGTGGATATCAAGCAGCTCGGCAGTGTTCCGCTTGTGGTTGAGTTTATATCCTCGGATTATCTCACATCTGATATGATCCAGTATGTGATCAATCCGTCGAGCATAAGCATAGTTGGAGAGGCTGATACGGTATCGACGATAAATCAGATCGACTTGGGCGATATAAGCCTTAAAAACGTGGTGGAGAACAATATTTATCGATTTGAAATGCCGATCATTCTGCCCAACGGAGTGACTGCCGCGGCGGACACGCCGGCGATCGCAGAGGTGCTTGTCACCACACCGGGATATTCGCGGAGCGTGTTTATGCTTTCGCAGAACGCTTTCAACAAGGCGGAAGGGATCACCTATCCGGAGCAGACGCTGGAGATAGATCTGTTCGGACCTGATGACGACGTGGCGGCGCTTTCGGAAGCGAGTTTTTCCGTTGTACCGGCGCAGAATATCGACAATCTGGAGGAGGGCGAGCATACCTTGCCCGTCAATGTAAGCTGCTCAAACGGCAATATACACATTTTCGGCAGATACAGCACTCAAATCATCAAAGAAAGCGCGCCGGAGCCGGAGCCGGAACCGGAGCCTGAAGAATAAACCATGAGCGTGATAGTTTCGGGAATTGTTTTGCCCCTCGGCGCTTCACAGGAGGAGGCAGTCAAGGAGGCGATGAAGCAGCTTGGCGTCGGAAGGAACAGCATCGCGGAGACTCATGTGCATAAGCTCTCTTTTGATTTTCGGCACAGCGAGCCGAAAAAGGTGTTTTCAATAGAGCTGCGGCTCAATGCAGACGAAGCTGCATTGGCGGAGCGGATGCAGACTCCTCGGGTAAAATACCGCGCGGAGGCGGAGCTGCCCGTCCCGTCCGGCAAGGAAAAACTGGCAGGTCCTCCCGTGATCGTCGGGCTGGGACCTGCCGGGCTGTTTGCTGCCTTCGTACTCGCGGCAAACGGATACCGCCCGTTGGTATTCGAGCGCGGAAAGCCGATTTCCGAGCGCGACGAAGACGTGCGGCGTTTTTTCACTTCCGGAATGCTCGATGCCGAGAGCAATATCCAGTTCGGAGAGGGCGGCGCAGGCGCTTATTCAGACGGCAAGCTGGTAACAAGGATAAATGACAGCAGGTGCGAGCTTGTGCTGAGGACGCTGATAGAGCATGGAGCGCCGCAAGACGCCATGTGGCGAGCCAAGCCGCATATAGGCACAGATCTTCTTAAAAAGGTGGTTTCCTCCATCAGACAGAGCATAGAGGCGGAGGGTGGAGCCGTCCGTTTTGGCTGTGCCGTGACGGATTTTGATATCAGGGACGGGGTGCTGCACGGGCTGCATACCGCAGACGGTTATCAGCCTTGTGAGACTGCGGTGCTGGCGATCGGGCACAGCGCCCGCGACAGCATTTACAGATTGATAAATCGCGGCGTGTATATAGAGCCGAAGGCGTTTTCCGCCGGAGTGCGTATAGAGCACCTGCAAGCGGATATTGACCGTGCGCTGTACGGAAGATATGCCGGAAGCAAGGAGCTGCCGGTGGGAGAATATGCGCTTTCGACGCATTTAGGCGACAGGGGCTGCTATTCCTTCTGTATGTGTCCGGGCGGCACGGTAATCGCGGCGGCAAGCGAGGAGGGCGGAGTGGTGACCAACGGCATGAGCCGACATGCCCGCGACGGACGCAATGCCAACTCTGCCATATGCGTTTCCGTAAGGCCGGAGGATTTCCCGGAGAGCGGAGCCGCCGGCGGCATCGAGTTCCAGCGCATGCTGGAGCGCCGGGCTTTTGCGGCGGGAAGCGCATATGAGGCTCCGGTACAGCTTTTCGGAGATTTAAAAAACGGAAGCGTTTCCAAACGGCTCGGACGGATCGAGCCGAGTTATCCCAGAGGATTTATTTTTGCCGACCTAAACGAGCTGCTACCGCAGTTTATCGCCGATGGGCTGAAGCGTGCGGTCACGGAATTCGGCCGCCGCATGCGCGGATTTGACTCGGATGACGCGGTGCTGACCGGAATCGAGACCCGTACCTCGTCTCCTGTGCGCATAACGCGCAGAGACAGCTTTGAAAGCGTGAATGCGGCGGGGTTGATCCCTTGCGGAGAGGGAGCGGGATATGCCGGCGGCATAATGAGCGCGGCGGTTGACGGTATAAAGGCGGCGGAAAAAATAATGGAGCGATACGCTCCGCTGGATTAGGGTGAAGATCATGCAGCAGGAAGCAAAAGCAGTACGAATACTGGAAAATGGGACTGCGGAGATACTTGTGCGGAGAAAGACCGCGTGCGCCTCGGACTGCGATGGCTGCCACGGCTGTGCGCATCCGGATGAGACAATAACAGTCATGGCGTATAACGAGGTAGGAGCGGCGGCGGGGGATACCGTCATCGTAGAGAGCTCTACTTCTCAGGTGCTCGGCATGGCGGTGCTGCTTTATATAATGCCGGTGCTGCTGATGCTGCTCGGATATCTGCTTCCGTTCGGCTCCGAAGGAGCGAAGATAATATCGTCCATGACGGGACTTTTGCTGGGCTTGGCAGTGTGCATATGGGTCTCTCATCGCATGAAGAAAAACAGCAGAATGTCTTTTCGCATAGTGGACGTGATAGCTTCCGAAGAAACAAATTTGCAATAAACGTTTGTTTTTGATATAATAATTTAGTTGCAAACATGCATTCAGCACATAACGATGCACAAACACGCTGCTGCATATTAAGGCTTGATAAAGGGGTGGATATATGCTTAACAGCATGACCGGATATAACAGAGTAAAGCACGAGAGCGAGCATTGGACAGTCACCGTCGATATTCGCGCGGTAAATCACCGTTATCTGGACGCTGCGATAAAGGTGCCGCGCATATACGCATTTCTTGAAGAACCGGTAAAAAAGCGTTTGGCAAAATGCGTTTCCAGAGGCAAGGTTGATATCTACATATCGGTTGCAGCAAAGGATGGCGAGGATGTTCGGATAACGCCCAATCTCGCCGTTGCCGACGCCTATATGGCGGCGGCAGAGGCGCTTGCCGCGCGTTACGGCATTGAAAGGGATGTGACGGCGTTTTCGCTGCTGCGTCTGCCGGAGGTGATGGCTGTGGACAAGGAGGACGCCGACAGCGAGCAGCTCACCGAGGAAGTGATGGCGGTGTTCGAGGATGCGCTGAAGGGCTTCTGCGAGATGCGCGCCAGAGAAGGCGAGCAGTTATGCGGCGATGTGATCTACCGCATAGGGCTGATAGAAAAACTGGCTGACAGCATAGAAAAGCGTTCGCCGGACAGCACGGAGGAGTTCAGAGAGCGTATCGCACAGCGCATGCTCGAGCTGTTCGGCGAGGGAGAGGTAGCGCAGCAGCGCATACTCTCCGAGGCAGCGGCATATGCGGATAAGGTAAATGTCACCGAGGAGCTGGTGAGGCTCCGCAGCCATCTCAATCAGCTTCGGCTGCTGCTGAGCTCGGAAGCCGCTGCGGGGAAAAAGATAGATTTCATCGTGCAGGAAATGAACCGCGAGGCAAACACCATCGGCTCAAAGGCAAATGACTACGAGGTGACCAAAACGGTTGTGGAGCTGAAGGCGGAGATAGAAAAAATACGTGAGCAGATCCAAAATCTGGAGTAAAGGATGCGCGGATATGAAGCTGATAAATATCGGGTTCGGCAACATGGTGTCGTCCGACCGCATCGTCGCCATAGTCAGTCCGGAATCGGCGCCGATAAAGCGCATCATTTCGCGGGCAAAGGAGCGGGACATGCTGATAGACGCCACATACGGAAGAAAGAGCAAGTCTGTTATCATCACGGATTCAGAGCATGTGATACTTTCGCCTCTGACGCCGGAAACCCTTTTGAACAAAGAAACAGAGACAGGCAGGGAAGAGAAGAATGACTGAAGGAACTCTTTTTGTAATAACTGGTCCAAGCGGGGCTGGGAAAGGCACCGTGCTGTCGCGGACGATGGAGCGCGTGCATGGACTGCACATTTCCGTTTCGGTGACGACGCGCCGACCGCGCCAGGGCGAGGAGCACGGGGTGCATTACTATTTTGCGGAAAAAGAGGAGTTTGAAGACTTGATCGCGCGGGATATGCTGCTGGAATATGCGGAATATGTGGGCAATTACTACGGAACTCCGGCGGAAGCGGTGGCGGAAAAGCTTGCCGAGGGCAAGGATGTTATTCTTGAGAT
>JAFTDT010000011.1 GCA_017453985.1 Clostridia bacterium | reverse complement strand
TGCACGGTGTTCATAAAGATATCGTACTGCTGCTTGGTTTTCTTTTTGCTGCAAAAGGCGTTTGCATAGTGCGTGTACACCCCGGTCACGTTCAAATTGGACATGAAGCGATATACGGAAAGCATGCGCTCCAGCTCGTTCGGCTCGAAGCCATATCTGCCCATGCCGGTGTCGATCTCGAGATGTACGTCGCACATCACGCTCTCCTTCTCCGCCATGCCGTTGAGCGCAACCGCCGCGTCATAGGAGCCGATGGATGCCGTTGCGCACGCCTTGATTATGTCTCGGATATCGTCCTCGCAGGCGCTGGAGCGCAGCACGAGTATCTCCTCGTCCGCAAAGCCCCAATCTCGCAGCCTGAGCGCATCGGACGGCTCTGTCACCGCAAAGCGGCGCACTCCCTCCTCGCGCAGCAGTCCCGCGATCTCGCGCAGTCCAAGCCCGTATGCATTTGCCTTCAGCACAGCAATCAGCTCTGCGCCGCCCGCCGCCTTTCTTACGCATTCCAGATTGCTCTTTATTTTTTCCCGGTCAACTGCCAAAACTTTCAAGACTCTGCCCTCACTTCCCTGACTGCTGCCGCTTTATCTCTCCGCAGCACTTTATTTTCCTTTATTCCTTCTGAGTATTATCCTGCGTCTCACATTCCTCATAAGGCTCATGCCGTGATCTATGGCAAAGCTAAGCGGCTTGCTGCACACCATCTCAAGCTCGCCGCAGAACTCGCAGAAATCGCCCGAAAAGCCTTTTTTGAACAGATACAGACCGTACAGCGGATTTTCCGGCGAGAGGTCGCCAGTCACACCGCGAAAATCATAGATATCCGCACCTGTCTCCACCGCCCAGCGTATCATTTCCCACTGGAGCTGATAATTCGGCATCACGTTGCGGTGCTGATTGCTCGACGCGCCGTACAGATACCACACCTTGTTGCCGTAGTTTATCGCCAGCGTGCCGGCTATCGGCTGTTCTTCCCAAAACGCCATATACAGCCGCGCCTGCTCGCCGAAGGTATCCATCAGCGACTCGAAATACGACTGCGGGCGGGTGACAAATCCGTCTCGCGTGCCTGTCTCCAGCATGATGCGCGAAAAATCCGCCAGCATCTCCTTGCCGCAGACGCGCACCTGCACGCCCTTCTTCACGGACAGACGCAGGTTATAGCGCGTCTTTTGATGAAACGCCGCCAATATCTCCTCCTCCGTCCGGTCCTTAACATTCAGACGGAAGACGTAATTGGGCTGTATGCCCTCGAAGTTTTTGCTCTCCGCCGCGCGCTTGTAGCCCAGCTCCTCCATGATGGAAATAAACTCGCTGTCCGAGCTGAGCACGTCAGGGTCCAGCTTGAAGGTATATGCACGGCACTGCTTCGCCACCGCCATGGCACCCTCCGTCAGCGCGCGGAGCGTTTCCCTGTCATGCACGTCGCACACCGGTCCGCGCGGCGAATACATCAGCGTGGTCGGCAGCACCGGCATTTTGCGGATCAGCAAGCTCATGCCGCCGCATATCTTCCCGTCCGCGCCGCGCACCGCCACCGCCTTCCACTGCCAGCTCGACTTCAGGCGGCTCCATTTATGAGACTGCAAAAAATGTCCCTTTTTATGGCTCTCTACAAAAGCCTCGTATTCCTCCAGCGTTTCGTTGGTTATTATCTCAAACATACCGTTTCTCCCGCAGATGATTTTTCAGCCCGATCTTCCAGATCCAGATAGCTTATCCTTTATTTTACATCATTTCTTTCTTTTATGCTACATATTTTATGAAAAATAATAAAAAAATAGGACGGACAGGTGCTTTCCCGTCCGCAAACGTACCGGCGGACAGGCGCTTTGCCTGTCCGCCGACGCCGTTTTTACTTTTTCATCGTGCCGTATATGTACTCTACCCTATTCAATGTACTGTGGCTGTATCCCCACTCGTTGTCATACCATGCCACAAGCTTTACAAAAGTATCTGTGAGGGCGATGCCCGCCTTGGCGTCGAAGATCGCCGCGCGGTCGTCTCCGATGAAATCGCTGGAGACAAGCTCCTCGTCGGTGTAGCCGAGCACACCCTTGAGCGCGCCCTCCGACGCCTCCTTCATCGCCCGGCATATTTCCTCGTAAGAGGTCGGCTTTGCCAGATTTACCGTCAGATCCACCACGGAAACGTCCAGCGTCGGCACGCGGAAGGACATGCCCGTAAGCTTGCCGTTAAGCTCCGGTATCACCTTGCCCACAGCCTTTGCCGCACCGGTGCTGGAGGGGATGATATTGCCGCTTGCGGCGCGTCCGCCGCGCCAGTCCTTTTTGGAAGTGCCATCCACGGTTTTCTGGCTGGCGGTTATGGCATGCACCGTCGTCATAAGTCCGCTTACGATGCCGAACCTGTCGTTCAGCACCTTTGCCACCGGTGCAAGGCAGTTCGTCGTGCAGGATGCATTGGAGATGACCTTCATATCGTCGGTATATTTATCCTCGTTCACGCCGTATACGAACATCGGCGCATCCGAGCTGGGCGCTGTTATCACTACCTTCTGCGCGCCGCCGCCGAGATGCACGCCAGCCTCCTCCACGGTCTTGAACTTGCCGGTAGACTCGATCACGCACTGCACGCCAAGCTCGTCCCAGCGCAGCTCCTTCGGATCCCTCAGATCCAGCACACGTATCTTCTGTCCATTGATGATGAGGCTGTCCTCAGTATAGCTTAGCTCCGCGTCCAGCCTGCCGTGAACGGTGTCATACTTGAGCTTGTATGCCGCATATTCCGGCGTGACTCCGTTTATCGCCGCCACTCTCACGTTTTTGCGTCTGAGCGCATCGCGCAGAATGAGCCTTCCGATCCTGCCGAAGCCATTGATGCCCAATATCGTTTCCATTTTGCCGCCCTCCAATTATTTTTTCGCCGTGACCGGCATTTCTTATTTATAGTATATACCGCCGCCGCTATAAAAAGCAAGGCATTCCGCAAAAAAAGAAAAAACTGTCGGTTTTTATCCGTTCTGCACTTGTAAAATTACATTTTTTATAATACAATAAGCCCGATAAGCAAAAGTCAAGTTTTGTCGAAAGGTATTATGCGATGTCAGACGAGTTTAAATTCCCATATGAGCTATCAATGATAAACAGCGAGCTGGACGGCAGCGCCGGAGATGATTTTCTCATGCTCTGCTCTATGTCCGGACGCATAATTTTCATGTCCGGAAGTCTGCGCCTCTATGTGGGCGAGGACCTGACCGGACGCAATCTCAACGATTTTCTTGAAGACGAGCTTGCGGCGCGGATCGTTTCCACCGTCGGCGCCGGTGAAAACTGCGATTTTCCCTGCGAGCTGCGGCAGAGCCGTTTTAACTGCACGGCAGAGCCGGGAAACGGCAGGATAAAGATATGGTTCTATCCCGCCGCCTCCGGCGCGAACGTGACGATGACCTCCGCCTCCGCGCGCTTCATCAGCAGCGAGATGAACAATTCGCTAAACATGCTTTTTGCCTCCGTCAGCCTGCTGAACGACGCCCTCAATGAGGACGAGGCAAGCTCGATGCCGCTCGCGGTGATCAATCAAAATCTGTACAAGCTCTTGCGCCTTTCCCGCAATATGGCAGACTGCATCGGCGCGAACCGCGGCTCGCATATCCTCCGCTTGAGCGAGGAGGATGCCGCCGAGCTGTGCCGCGAGCTGCTCGATCGTTCGCAGCTCCTGCTGAATAAATGCGGCGTGTCCGTGGACACCAATATTCCGGACCGTGCCATACCCTGCTGTATAGACCGCGAAAAGTTCTCCCGCGTCCTGCTCAATCTGCTGTCCAACGCAGTGCTTTCCAGCCACAGGGACAAGCGTATAACCGTCACCCTCGGTGACAGCGAAAGCGAGCTGTTTCTCACCGTCACCGACACCGGCAGCGGCATTCCCAGCGAAACGCTGGCGGAGCTGTTCCGCGACGGCGGCAGGCAGGACTCTGCGGCTCTTCTCAGCTCCTCCGGCTTTGGTCTGCCGCTGGTCAAGCATTTCTGCGAGCTGCACGGCGGCAGGCTGATGATCATGAGTCAGGAGCACGGCGGCACCTCGGTGCGCGCCTCCTTCCTGAAGCGGGTCGATGAGCCGGAAATGGGGCTGCACTGCCCCGCGCCGGAGCTTGCCGGACACGATCTGGTGCTGCTGGAGCTGTCCAGCGCGCTGGAAAAGGAAGCGTTTATGCGATAGAGCGCGATTTTAGTCTGATCGTAAAGGCTCCCATACCGGATAGGCTCCGGTATGGGAGCTTTGCTTTTGTCAATTGTCGTCCGCTAAGTCCACAAGTCGCTGCATCATAGCCCAATTTCCGGATGCCTGAATAAGCACCTTTTTGCCGTTCAAGCCGCGATAGATACGCACCGAAAACACCTCCGTACTCTCATATCCCGTTTTTTCATCCTTATACTGCTTGAATACTTCCTTGACCGGCGTTTCGGCTTCATAATCAAAGGTTATTCCGTCGCGCAGTTTCACCTTATACGCTGCTTCATGCTTTGGATAAAACTCCAGCTTATCGGCTGCGCTGCCGTTCACTACCATTGCCAT
>JAFTDT010000010.1 GCA_017453985.1 Clostridia bacterium | reverse complement strand
TATCGCAAAGCGGCTGGCTGTAAAGCAAAAAATGAAGACGAGGTTTTCGTAAAGCGACTTTGCTAACCTCTCAAAAACAGATATCAATTCTGCGAAACAACAGCATCATATTCATTTATGCCCATAGCACCACCCCTTCCTGTTATCAACGCTGATAACAAAATGATAACAGAAGGGGTGATAGGCTGGATAATGTGGATATATCAAATAATCAGAGGAACCACGAACAGGACAAACAATATTTCCTAAACGGAATCAGTTAAGTTCTATCGAGTGGGAATAATCCATTTTTAACTCAAAATGTGCCGAATTATCCCCAATAGCTTGAGCCAGCAGGCATTCTTCGGAATGCCTGCTGGTTTCTATTCTCAATGTTGATAAAAAGATAATAACAATCCGGCGGCGGGGAGTGATCCCTGCCACCGTTACTATATCTGCCGTTCAATTAGCTTAGCGTATTGTTCTGTCAGCTCATGCAATCTATCCACTGAAAGCGTTTCCCGTAGTGCTTCTTCCCGCGTCCCGCGCATAAAAGCCATAAACTGCTGCTGTAATGCTGTGAAAGCCTTTGCGAGATCGCTTTCCCCGGCAAGCTCCAGCATTGTAATACCGTCGAGGAACAGAGACCTGAACAGGCGGTTCATCATGGGGAGATATGCGCTTGGCTCATGCGTTTCTGACGCAAAGGCTTCGATATCAGCGCAGTTTTCCCTTATTACGGATACCGATTTTTTCAGATGCGGAGCCAACGATTGCTGTTTAGCCTCCGTGGAGATTACCGTTCCCACCGTCGTTTTCTGCTCAACCGAGGAGCGCAATTCTTCCTCGGATAATGATAATTTGGTGCATTCACCGCTGCCTTCATGTGCAGGGTTGATGAAATGGTATTCCCCGTCATATTCTGTGAAAACAACGGCGTGCTTTCCGTATGGCGTTTGAATGCCGAGCATAGCAGGCTTGTGTGTGCGAAGATAATTACACAGCCGCTCACGCTCTATGCTTTCCTCGACCATCCTATACCCACGCGGAATGAGCCACAGGTTGAACCATTTTGCTCCTTGCAGCATGGGACCGGAGATATATTCGCCGTTTTCTTTGGAAAACAGCCACGGAAGCTTGATTTCAAGGGCAATTTTGTAATCCTCCGTATCCACCCCGTTAAGCTCCATGATTGCAGCGAGCGCCGCATAGGAACAGGAGGCTTTAAAATGCATGTATTTCATGAAAAGACCAGCTTTCTTTTAAATATACGAAAGAAAATGCAGAATTTTCTGTGATAGACTCTGCTGTTCGTGTTGCAGTGTTATTCTTTCCACGCCTGAAGAGTGAGTCTCATTATCGTGATCCAATCGACGGCGTTTACCAATTGGTCGCGGTCAGTACTGATATCGACGGCAGTCATATCCGCCAACAGCGCCCAAAGATCATAATCGCGGCTTCCGTTCAGCTCAAATTCCGGATAGTCGATAACGTCAGCTTCTCCAATGGCAGACAGCGTTAAGCGCATGATCGTGATCCAATCATTGGAATTCATCTTGCCGTCGAGGTTGACGTCGCCGGGGGTGATCATCGCATATTCCTTGCCGTATGCGCCCTTGAGCGTGATGCGGACGCAGCCGGGAGCGTGTGAAGTGAGCTTGAGCTGCATGCCGCCGTTTTCGCCTTCCTGTGCGGTGATATACAGCATGGGTACAAAAGTATCAATGCCGTTCACATTATTTACATATCCCACCTTTAAGTCGCCTGTGGCAGAATCGGTCTCGGCGATCAGCTCTGCAAAGCCGTTTGCGGTATAGCGGGCGTATTCCGCGTAATCGCTGTCCGCCAGCATGTTCATTACGATTTCGGCAGCGTCGTCGCTGTACGTCATCGGCATGCCGCAGTCGAGCGCATTCAGCGTGATGCTGGTCTGGCTCGGATCATAGCCGTATGTGTCCGGTTCGCCAGTATTTTCGGCGTCCATGCCGACCCAGCGCAGAGACTTGCCGAGCGTAAAGGGTGCGTTTGTCTCGTCTGCAAGACCAAGCTCTGGGATCGGATTTTCCTCGAATATCGCATACAGGCTCAGCCCGTTTGTTATGGCAAAGGTGCAGACATTCTCGGTGGAAAGGATCTCTCCGGTCGGCGTATCCCTGCGCCATTCCTTAAAGCGATAGCCCGCGTCAGCTCGTGCTTCAAGGGTAACTTCGGGAGCTTCGGCGCCGATCTTATCCTCGCCTATGGACCTATCCCAATATTTATTTGCAGAGCCGTCAAGAATAATGACGCCGCCCTGACGGTTTGTATTTGAAGAAGCATCATAGGTGTATGCGTAATAAGCCAAACACCATTTTGCATAAAGCATGATATCCGAAGTGACGGCGGCGTTGAAATTATATTTCCGCGTGCATTCGGGATCGGAGCACCACTGATTAAAAGTCCAGCCGTCTCTGACGGGGTTCGTGGGGTTCACAGCTTTTTTTCCGTCCTCCACTTTCTGAGCAGGCACGTCAGAGCCGCCGCGCGAGTTGAAGGAGACGGTGTGGTATATCTTGTCCGGAGGCAGCTCGCGCGGCTCGATCTCGACCAGCCTGCTGGCGTAGTCTGTGCGTCTGTCTCCGTTTGCCTGCTCGGAAAATACGTACAGCTTATCTCCCTCAAAATATCTGCCGGAGATGTCAAAGGTAACGCTGCCGACGCTGGAGGAGGGCTGAGTGAGCTTGCCGTAAAATTTTACTGTTCCTTCGCTGTCCGTGATAATGGCGGAAATATATTCATTTGCACCGCTTTTGGCGCCAATATAGTTCACGGTTATGTCGCCGCCGCTTTGCATTATTTCGGAATCGACGGCAAAGCTGCGCGAGCTGTCCTTCAGAGTGAGCTTCCATTCGTTCGGGGAGGCGTCCGCCACGGGGAAAAATCCCATGCCGGCGGGCTTGCCGCCGACGGCTGGGGAGGTGAACAGAACTGCCTGCCGATCAAGATTGAAGGCGGGACGTGCGGCGACCTCGTCAGTAGGAGTCCAGGGCTGGATACTGCCTGCGGCGGAAACGCGGCCGACGCCGCTGGGCAGAGCCGCAGAGCGCAGCCACCATGCGCCGGCTTTTGAGCCGAAATAAGCTACGCGCGAGGAGGCGAGAGAAAGACCGAATTCAACGCTGTCTGCCTCCTCCGCCGAGAGGAAGAACAGCTTGTCGCCGTTCAGTATCCCGTCGCTTGCCGCAAAGCTGCTCACGGTACCGTACACAGGGTCGATGTATTCGTATTTGCCGTCGCTTTTGAAGGCGGCGACGATGGCGTTTTGCTCGGCGGCGGAAAAACTCGACGTCAGAAAATCACCGCACCATGCCTGTGCGGCGCTGCCCTGCCAGCGGTTTGGATCTGCGGAGTCAGCGGCGTTGAAATAAACGCCGCCCTGGGCGCTCTGAGCATTGCCGATCAGCTTATCTGAAAGAAGCAGCATGCCGGCGTCGCCGGTGCTGGCAAGGGCGGAGTTCAGCACGCGCCAGCGGGCGTCAAAGCCGGTATCCGACACGCTTTCCGTGCCGAAATAAATATAATCGTCCGAGGAGATGCCGCCCGCAGGGTCGGTCGAGGATACAAGGCGGATCGCTTTGCCGGCGCCGGCGGCGTCGGCGGCAGGCTGCATGCCTGCAAAAAGACCGAAAAGCATGGCGGTTGCCAGCAGCAATCCGGTCAGCCTGTTTGTCATTCGTTTCATGTTAAAAAGCACCTCGCTGTTTTTAGAAGGGCGCCGGTCGGCGGCGCGTTTATGATATACACTTTAATTATACCATGTTCGGGATTTTTTGCAATATTTTCGCGGAGATTAGGCGCTTGAAAAAACTGGACGCCGTTCAGCGCAGAAAAAAAGTTAGCTTGCTCTAACTTTTTTTCGCTTTGCCATTGACTAAAGGGAAAACGGATAGTATAATGGAGTAAGTTAGTTGCGTCTAACACACTGCGCGGCGAAAGATGGAGATAAAGATCGGAGAAAAGCATGAGCAGGAAAAAAAGCGGCGGAAGCGGAAATGTGAGCGGCTCTCTGGAGGATTATCTGGAGGCGATCCTTGTCATAGGCAGCAGCAGAGGTGCGGTCCGCTCGGTGGACGTGGCGGAGCATCTGGGCTTTTCCAAGCCGAGCGTGAGCGTAGCGGTAAAGCGTCTGGCAGAGCTGGGGCATATCCGGCTCGACAGCGAGAACAAGCTGCACCTTACAGAAAGCGGGCAAAGCATTGCGGAAAGGATATACGAGCGGCATCGGGTGCTTACGGGCTTTTTGTCTGCGATAGGTGTCGAGGAGGATATAGCGGAGGAGGATGCATGCCGCATCGAGCATGTGATCAGTCAGCGATCGTTTGAAAAAATAAAGGGCGTAGTCAACAAGGAGAAGGATTTGGAAGAAAATTAAAAAAAGCACTTTACAAGCAGTGGGAAATATGGTATCTTAATATCATGAGTTAGATATAACTAACTAAAAAAGGAAATTAAACAGCGCCGCAAGGCGTTTTCCTTTAAGCTGTGAGTTAGCGTAGACTAACCGGCGCGAAATCTGCCGCGCAAAGTCCAATATAAAGGAGATGTAATATGAGTGTGGTTATCGTGGGCGGAAACGAATGCATGAGCCGCCGCTATCAGGAATTATGCGAGGCATATGACTGCAAGGCGAGAGTATATCAGAAAATGGAGCGCAATATGAAAAATCTCGGTTCCCCGGATCTGCTGATCCTTTTCACTGGGACGATGTCGCACAAGATGCTGCGCTCGGTGCTCAGCGAGATGAAGGGGCGCGACGTGCCGGTGGAATACTGCCGCAGCGGCTCCATGTCGGCGCTGAAGAAGATAATGGACGTTCATGCGAAGGGGGCGGCGCTCAGTGTCTGAGGAGCTTGTCATAGCGCAGTGCTCGCCCACGCTGGCGGGGCTGAAGACCGCCAGCCTCTTTCGGTGCGGACTGACGGACAGGGCTGATTTTCTACGCAGTCTGCACAGGCTGAATTTGCGTCTTGTGCCCAAGGGCGTGCGGCTGATACCGGTGCGCCTGAGCACTGACAGCGCGCTGGTGTATATGTACCGCCCGCAGCAGCTCAAGAGCGATCTGGAAGGGGAACGGGCAAAAAGGACGCTGAGAGGGAAGGGCTATCCGACGGGGGATGCAAACGCATGCCTTGCCGAGCTGATAAGGCGCATACGCACGGCGGAGGAGTTCCCGCATGAGATCGGGCTGTTTCTCGGCTATCCGCCGGAGGACGTGGAGGGATTCATCAAGCAGAAGGCGCGCCACGCCAAATATTCCGGACTGTGGAAGGTATATGGAGATGTGGAGAGCGCAAAGCGCAGGTTCGATATGTATAAAAAATGCACACGAATATACAAGGAGGCGTTCCTGCGGCATAATTCGTTTGACAGACTCGTCGTGAGCTGTGTATAAATGATTTTTTTTGAAAGGAAGAAGGCAAAATGAGCAAAGTAGCAGTTGTATTCTGGAGCGGCACCGGCAACACCGAGGCGATGGCAAAGGCGGTCGAGGAGGGCGCGAAGAGCGCCGGCGCGGAGACTGCGCTGCTTACCAGCGCGCAGTTCGGCGCGGATAAGCTGGATCAGTACGACGCCGTGGCGTTCGGCTGTCCGTCCATGGGCGCGGAGGAGCTTGAGGACGGTGAGTTCGAGCCGATGTTCAAGGCGTGCGAGCCAAAGCTCGGCGGCAAGAAGATCGCCCTTTTCGGCTCCTACGGCTGGGGAGACGGCGAATGGATGCGCAACTGGGAGGAGACCTGCCGCAATGCCGGCGCGGTCATGGCATGCGATTTCGTGATCTGCAACAATGCGCCGGACGAAAGCGGCATAGCCGCCTGCAAGGCGCTCGGCGCGGCGCTGGCATAAGCTGCTTGCACAGGGACGGAAAGACTGAAAAATGCCGGAGACAGGATTTGTCTCCGGCGTTTTTGCGTCATGTCCCCATACCCGCCCTCGCGTATATGTCGGCGCCGAGGTAGTAAATATAACGGTAAAGGTGCAGGTGTAAAGCTGATGGGTTTAACAGTGAAACCGGGATTTGAACCCGCTTGCACCCCTGCAAGTTCCATATCGGCTCATTCTCAGCCGCGGAGATAGCGCCCGCCCACATAGGCTACCGCATGACGTCATATTATTGCAGCTCCGTCGTCCAGTTCAGCGCCTGGATGCGAACGTCGAGCTGGCGCAGCTCTCCGGAGAGGTCGTCGAGCTTTTTTTGATATTCCGCCACGTTGACGGCGCTGAGTATTTTGATCTCGCTGCGCATGCCGCGCGTCGCGGTGGCGCTGGCGGCGTCCAGGAACGAGCGCAGGGCGTTTATTTTTACGGCGAGACAGTCGCGGCGGGCAAGCAGCGCGGTCAGACTTTCGCCGCCGTCGGTCGTCGCGGCGTTGGTCAGATTGATGCGCGTAATCAGCTCCTCCAGCCGGACGATAAGACCGTTCAGCTCCTGAACGAGCTTTTTGGGATCCTCTGCGGGCTTTTCGCCCTCCTGTACCTTGGCGTTTGTTTGCAGTCGGCTTTCAAGCTGGCTGATGCGCCTTCTCACGTCGGAGCGCTCGGACAATGCTTCTGCAAGCTTCATTTTCCATTCCTCCTTCGGGCGGCAAAATCATGCCGTCCGGTATTGACTTAAATAAATTTAAAGAATAAAATTATTATATTATATCCGGCGGGATAAAGCAATCCCGGCGAGGCGAAAGGATGGAGAGCATGAGATACAGAGAGCTGGGGAATACAGGGCTGAGTGTCAGCGAGATCGCTCTCGGCTGCGAGGGCTTTAATGACAGGGACGACGCCTTTACGAGCGAGATGTTCGGGATCGCCCTGGCGGCGGGCGTAAACATGATGGACATTTACAGCCCAAATCCGGATATGCATCGCAGGGTCGGGCGCGAGATCAGCGCCTGCCGCGATAAGTTCATTTTGCAGGCGCATCTCTGCACTGTTTGGCAGGATGGGCAGTACAAGGCGACAAGGGATATCGCTGAGGTGCGGCAGGGCTTTGAAGCAATGCTGAAAAATCTCGGCACGGACTATATAGACGTCGGCATGATACATTATGTGGATTCCGAGGAGACATGGGACGGGATCGTGAACGGAGAGATCATGCGTTATGCGCTGGAGCTGAAAAAAGCGGGACGCATACGTCATATCGGGCTGAGCAGCCATAATCCCATCGTCGCGCTGAAGGCGGTGGAGAGCGGGCTGATCGAGGTGCTGATGTTCAGCGTCAATCCGTGCTATGACCTGCTGCCCGGCGACGAGGACGTGGAAAAGCTGTGGGCGGACGAGAGCTATGCTGGCACGCTGCTGAATCTCGATCCGGACAGAGAGGCGCTTTACGAGACCTGCCAGCGCCGGGGCGTCGGCATCACGGTGATGAAGGCGTTCGGCGGCGGCGACCTGCTGACGGAGGACTCGCCGGCGGGCAAGGCGCTGACGGCGGCGCAGTGCATACATTACGCGCTCACGCGGCCTGCGGTGGCGTCGGTCATGGCGGGAGCGCGCACGGCAGAGGAGCTGAAGACGTCGCTGCACTATGAGGAGGCGAGCGACGAGGAGCGCGACTATGCCGCGGCGCTGGCGGAGTTCCCGAAAATAAAATGGGAGGGGCACTGCATGTATTGCGGGCACTGCGCGCCCTGTCCAATGCAGATAGACGTGGCGTCGGTCACGAAATTTCTCAATCTTGCCCGGGCGCAGGGCTTCGTGCCGGAGACGGTGCGGGAGCATTACGCGGTGCTGAGGGCGCACGGCGGCGACTGCATAGAATGCGGTTCCTGCGAGTCGCGCTGTCCCTTCCGCGTTCCGGCGATGGAGAATATGCGCGCGGCAAGGGAGCTTTTCGGAAAATAAACCCCGAAGATCCAATATCGGCGGCGCAGACCGCAGACAAGCGTATGTAAGAACGCGGATTTAGGCATGGGAAAACTTAATCAATCGTTTTTTCCGGGAGCATGTATCACGGAAAAAACACCTTAAGGCGAAGCGCAGAGATTTAAATCGAAGCCCGGCGAAGCGAGTTCGATTTGATGAGTGTCGACTTTGTCGGCACTCTCATCGGCGGCGAAAGCCGCCGATGCTGTTTTAAAAATTAATAAAAAAACAATGTACAGAGGGCTTGTATACCGATGGATTTTCTGCTAAGATATACGAGAAAGAAATTTATAGGGTCATAACAAATTGTTATGACGCATAACGGGATAGATAATAATTTGCAGAGCAGGTGATGGCTGAAAATGACAGTATTTGACTTTATTTCGCTGTTCGGCGGTCTGGCGCTGTTTTTATACGGCATGAACCTGATGGGCGACGTGCTGAAGCGCAGCTCCTCCGGCGCGATGAAGCGCGCTATGGAAAAGGTCACCAACAATCCCTTCATCGGCTTTCTGCTCGGACTCGGCGTGACGGCGGTGATACAGAGCTCAAACGCCACCATCGTGATAACCTCCGGTCTTGTCGGCGCGGGCATACTGTCGCTGCATCAGTCGCTGGGGATAATCCTCGGAGCAAATGTCGGCACGACCGTCACCGGACAGATAATCAGGCTGCTGGACGTCGGCGGCGGGGAAAACTCGTGGCTCAATATTTTCCGTCCCTCCACGCTGGCGCCGGTCGCCGCGCTCATAGGCATCATGTTTCTGCTGATCGTCAAGGGGCGCCGTTCCGAGACTGTCGGCGGCATTGCGATGGGCTTTGCGATACTGTTCACAGGACTTCTCAGCATGACGGCGGCAGTAGCGCCGCTTTCCCAGTCGCAGAGCTTTGCCAATATCTTCGCCGGCTTGTCCGACCGTCCGCTGCTGGGCTTTCTCATAGGCACAGGCGTGGCGTTCCTGATCCAGAGCTCGTCTGCGACCGTCGGTATCCTGCAGGCGCTTTCCGTTACGGGGGTGCTGACGCTTAGCGCCGTGTATCCGATCATCATCGGCGTTAATATCGGCGTCTGCATCACAACGGCGCTGGTCTGCGCCGTCGGCTCAAAGGCGGATGCCAAGCGCACCGGCGCGGTGCATATAATCTTCAACATTTTTTCCGCGGTGCTCATCGTGGTGATAATGTCGCTGCTGCACTCCTTCGGCGTGCTGGACGGCATATGGGACAAGCCCATGACCTCCGGCGGCATCGCCAATGTGAATACGATCTTCCGGCTGGCTTCGGCGGTGCTGCTGCTGCCGGTGTGCGGTCAGTTTGAAAAGCTGGCGCGCCGCATTATCAAGGACAGCCCGCAGCTCGGGGAGAGCATCGACGGCGAGATAGAGCAGCTTGATGAGAAATTCTTCGCTTCTCCGGCGCTGGCGCTGGCAAGCGCAGAGCACGCGATATCCAAGATGGCAAGCCTCAGCCGCACCTCGGTGCTGAGCGCGATGAAAACGCTGCGCAGATATGACCGTAAGGCGGTGGAGGTCATCAATGAGAACGAGGATCATATAGATGCGCTGGCGGATCATGTGGATAATTACCTGATCAGGCTTTCGCCGTATGTGCCGATGGGGCAGGACAACGACCTGCTGAATTACTATATACAGTGCTTTCCGGAGTTCGAGCGCATCGGCGATCTGGCAGTAAATCTGACGGAGAACGCCGAGGATCTGGACGAAAAGGGGATCGTTTTTTCCGAGCAGGCGCGTCGGGAGCTGGGCATACTGGCGGAGGCGCTGACAGAGATACTCGATCATGCGTACAACGCCTTTACCAACATGGACATGGAGGCGGCGCGGCATATAGAGCCGGTCGAGGAGGTCATGGACGACCTTGTTTCCGTACTGCGCACAAACCATATTCGGCGCGTGCGGGAGGGGAAATGCACCGTTTATGCCGGGCTGACCTTCCTTGAGATACTGAGCAACGTCGAGCGCATCGCTGACCAGTGCTCGAACCTCGGCGTGTACACGCTGTCCTGCTCTGATATGAGCGGAGTGAAAAACCATCATGATTATATACAGTGGCTGCATAAGGGCAGCGATCCGGTATTCAACAAGGAATACAGCGAGATGCACGATAAATACTTTGACAAGCTGGAGGCAATCAACTGATTTCGCAGCAGGCAGTACAGTTACGGCTTTATATAAAAACAGCGGAGGACGCCCCTCCGCTGTTTTTTATAAAGATATTTATAATGGTCTTTCCGGCATAATCATCCGCTGCGGCAAATATATTTTCCGTGGAGGGATGTATATGAAAAGCGAAGCAAAGGAAAGAGTATATCTGCTGATAATCGTGTTTTGTCTGCTGATGTGCGCCGTGCTGATAGTCAGCGTGCTGACCGGCAGACCGGTATTTGTCAGCGGCAGAAGCCTTTACGAACCGCCGCTGCGCGAGCAGACGGCGCAGCTCGGAGCAGGCGGCGAATATAAGGTGACGGAGGAGCTGCTGGCGGAAAAAATAAAAGAGTATCTGCCGGATGCGGCAGAGGTAAAGGCAGAGATATACGGCTCCGGTAGCGTGAATATTTGCGCCGAAATGAGCAAAAAGGCGCTTAAAGAGCTGATAAAGCAAACGGGAACAGAGCTGACTGCAAGGCACAGGCTGGCGATGCTGTTTCTGCCCTCAGAGCTGACGCTGAAGGCGGCGCTGGAATGCAGAAACGGCGAGGACGGCATGCCCGAGCTGCGTTCGTGCAGCCTGTGGATAAATGAAAAAAGCGTGGACGTCGATGACTTTGAGGCGGTTGGAAAGGTCGCCGCAGGCGCACTGGCGTCCGCGCTGCGCACCGCCGGAGATTACCGCAGCATATCCTTTGCCGACGGCGCGATAACCGTGAGATAAAAGCCGCAGAACGGGACTGCGCCTTTCGGCAGAGGGCAGTCCCGCTCATCAAGCGTCGGCGGCAGACTCTTGATTTTCACTGCTTTCAGGGACAGTGTAGCTTAAAAACTCTGTCAGACTCATATCGAATGCCCTGGCAAGCGCGTATACCGTCTGGATTCTGGGAGAGGTATTGGTGCGGTCCATGATGCCCTTGAGCGTTATCCGGCTTATGCCGGACAGCGCCGCAAGTCTGCCGCGGCTGATGCCTTTTTCGCGGCATAGATGATCGATCTTGTCAGCAAGCTCATATTCCATACATTTCACCCTTTCGGGCATAAGTATAGCACATTTTTTGCAGTTTTTCCACGCTTTATTTGAAGAAATGCCGGAGACAGAGATAAAATTAAAAATAATGCGATAAAAGGCTTGCATTTTATTTTTTGTTATGCTATCATAAATAGGCATTGATTTGCGGCCGTGGCGGAACAGGCAGACGCGCACGTTTGAGGGGCGTGTGGGCAACCGTACGAGTTCAAGTCTCGTCGGCCGCACCAAAGCAAAATCCTGTCGCGTAAGCGGCGGGATTTTTGCTTTGTATTCTTCTTGCGTACAGTGATAGTCACGAATTTTGCTGTGTGCATACTTGCTGATTGATAGATGCTTCAATGGGTTGAAGCCATCTATCAAAATATATATTTATCTTTTCATACTCCATTGCCAAGGTGAAAAGGTCGCGTCAGCGGCTTTTTTGCTATCTTCACGCTTCTCTACATTTGCTCTCGCGACTTTTTCCAGTAAAGAAAGAAGAAAGGCGGCAGCGTTTCGCAACGCGAAAAGCATGGAGTTATATAATTAGGTTGATTTTTCATTTTTAAATGCCGTCTTAAAGACGCATAAATCCTCCTCCGTTTACACCGGAGGAGGATGATTTTTAGAATTGCATCACATAACAGAGGGATCAAAAGGAGAGGCGATTTCATAAACTGTCGGAGTTGGCACTGCCGTTTCTGCGTTCCAATTTTTCTACAGCCTGTTCAAAGGTCAGTCCCTCGTCCTCCATCAGTATCGCGATAGGATTGGCAAAAATATCCTGTTCTGTCGAATTATATCTGAGTGAAACGCCGGGAAAAGGCAAAATCGACATACCCATAGGTTCCCCTCCTGCTCGGAAAAAGAGCAAGGGAAAATGTCGCATTCTTTCCGGTGTTAAGTCTGAAAGCTGCTCGGCTCCTTCCAAATAATAATACGTCGTTTCGTACATCCCCGTTGCAAAAAGGATTTTGTCCGATGCAGCAAAGACATCTTCTGCCAATTCCGCCAATGCCCGCAGTTTTTCGTAAAAGCTTTTCGGTGTGATTTCCAATTCAGGAATGCCGATGCATACGGTTCGGTAATCTTTTTCCGAAAATCCGTCTACAATAATCTCTTTCCCGGAAAAAACCCGATGTTTTGCCTGTTTTTCCGGAGGATTGCTTCCCTCTTTAAGATTCAGGCGTTCCAAAAGCCGCGTCATTTCTTTTTCGCTTTTCCTCTTTGCCCCCGCAATAAAAACCGTAAACTCAAAGTATTCCATATTCTTCCCCCCCTCATTGAACATTTCCTTTGGTGAACAAGCATTCCACTTGCTTTGCACTTAATATCCAACCGGCACGAAAAGTGCCGTCAAGATTAATAATTGTGTCTAATCCAGTTACAGGATCGTAAAAATGATATACCGGAATAGTTCCTCTAAAGGTTCCGAGAATAGGATTATTAATAGTATTTACCTGATGTTTTATTGCCTGCTCAAAAGCTAACTTGTTTGCATTATTCCAATTCCCATAAATACCATAATCTTTTGCGTGTTTAGAATACTCATGCTGAAGATTGCTGTCATTAAATTTTACATCCAAGTTTGGCTTTGGAACTTTATGAGGGGAAGCAGAAGAAACTTTACGCGCATCCGCAGCAAGCATATACCCATATGCGCCGCCGACCACAAAACCACCGGCAGCAAAGGCAACCGTTGTCCAATCGGCAGAGTCCCCAAAGCTTTCCCAAGAGCTGATATCTGCTGTAATCAGCGCGCAGGTCATAACCGTACCCGAACCTATAAGCGCACCTGCAGCGACTGTCGTTACCGTAGTTGCTGCCGCACTTCCAAATGCCACAGCGTTAATCGCAGATAATGCCGGTATAGCTCCGCCTGCGGTAGCTACTACTGCCACGGCTGCTATGGCAACGATTACACCGCCAATCACCCAATGATACCATTCTTGTCCCGTTGGGTCAACATATTTCAGCGGATTGCCGCCGCAGTAAGCATACAAGTTCCCCGCCTGCATTATGGCGGTGGTTTGCGGCGCGTAGGCGTAGCGGCTGACGCCGAGCGGGTCTTTGTATTCGCCGATTTTCTGCGGCGCGTCGCCGTAGATCATGTTGCCGGTGTTCCAATGGGTATCTTCCTGCGTAAATCTACCTACGCTCGGATTATAGTACCTCGCCCGCAGGTAATAGCTCCCGCTTTCGGCGTCGTAATACTCGCCGCAGTAGCGGAACGGGTTCGGGTCGGAGGTCTTGTTCTTCTCGTTGCCGAAAGCGTCGTATTCGTAGGTCTTGGTGAGATTTCCGTACTCGTCCGCAAGCTGCACCACGTCGCCGTGGGCGTTGTAGAGATAATACGTTTCCTCAAAGCCCGTGTCGCGCGGGTCGATGCAGGAAATCAGGTTGACTCCGCGCTGGTAGGTGGCGACAAGCTCGCCGCCCTCCGTCTCACCGATGACATTGCCGCCGTCCAGCAGATAACCCACCAGCCGCCTGCCGACCGTCTTTGCCGTCCGTATTCCGTCCGCATTGTAGGCAAAGCTGGACGACCTGCCGTTCACCGTCTGCGAGGCAAGCTGGTTAAGATAATTATAGCTGTAGCTCGCCGTGGACGCAATACCCTCCTGCGGCCTCCACTCCTGCGCCGTCAGCAGATTGCCCGCCGCGTCGTAGGAGT
>JAFTDT010000009.1 GCA_017453985.1 Clostridia bacterium | reverse complement strand
TGGCGCAGGAGGTCGTGCTGAAGCAGTTTGCCAAAAAGCCGCAGTTCATCGAGATGAACACCCGCGCCTTTGAGACTGGCGTCGCTGAGGCGAAGAAGGCAAAGAAATAAGTTTTTTTACGCAGGCTTCCCCGCGCGCGGGGAAGCCTGCTCTTCAAGGAGCCGCGAAAGGAGGACATCATGGCAAAGAAAGAAGTAATGCAGGGCAACGAGGCTGTGGCGGAGTCCGCGCTGCGGGCAGGCTGCCGTTTTTTTGCCGGCTATCCCATCACTCCGCAGTCGGAGATAACGGAATATCTCGCGCTCAAGATGAATGACATGCCCGGCCGCGCCTTTGTCCAGGGGGAGAGCGAGGTCGCCTCCATCAACATGGTTTTCGGCGCCTCCGCCGCCGGAGCGCGCGCCATGACAGCCACCGCCTCGCACGGGCTGTCGCTGATGGCGGAGACGCTGAGCTTCTGCGCCAGCCAGACCGTCCCGGCGGTGATAGTGGACGTGGGGCGCGCCATCAGCAGCACCGACCCGGCGCAGACCAATTACAATTTCATCACCAAGAGCCTCGGTCACGGCGGCTTCCGCCCCTTCTGCTTCGCGCCCGCCACTGTGCAGGAGAGCGCGGACATGGTCTATGAGGCGTTTGACATCGCGGACAAATACCGCTGCGTGGTCTTCGTCATGACCGACGGCATGCTTGGACATCTTATCGAGACGGTGGAGCTGAAGCCCTACCGCGAGCTGGCGGACATGCCGGAGCGCGACTGGGCGCCGCACGGCTGCGGGCGCGGGCACGTCACCCACGGCGGCACGCCGTACATACGCGGCGAGGCGCTGGCAAACCGTCAGGAGGAGATCTATGCCGAGTGGGAGCGCGACTATACCCGCGTGGAGGACTATTACGCCGCCGATGCGGAGGTGCTGGTGCTGGCATGGGGCACCGTGGCGCGCACGGCGAAAAGCGCCGTCAAAAAGCTGCGCGGGGAGGGCTGCCGCGTCGGGCTGCTGCGCCCGCAGACGCTGTTTCCTTTCCCGAACAGGGCGATAAGGGAGATAGATGAGCGCCGCGTGCGGCACATCCTCGTGCTGGAGGACGCGATACCGTATCAGTTCTATCACGATGTGATGTACGCTCTCGGCGGCAAGCCGATCCCTGTGACGCGCTATGCTCGCAGCATGGGCGTGCAGGTCTCCGCCGAGGAGGCAGAGGAGCAGCTCAGACGGCTGCTGTAAGCGGAATTGCCGCTTCCCAAAGAGTCAATATCCTTATTGACTCTTCGGGAAGCTTGTGATAAAATAACAGTATACTAATTACCATGGTAGCAGACAGGGTCACAGTCTCTGCCGCAAAATTCCGCGCGACAGCGCCTGCGGCTCTGAAATTCTAAGCAAAAGGAGAATGACTATGGCAAAAATCGAAGTAAACAAGGAAAAATGCAAGGCATGCGAGCTGTGTCTCGCCGCATGTCCGCTGGGGCTGCTGCGAATGAGCCGCGAGTTCAACTCCTTCGGCGACCATTACTGCGAGCAGCCGGACAGCTCCAAATGCACAGGCTGCACCCTGTGCGCGATCATGTGTCCCGACATGGTCATCACGGTATACAAATAAGGAGGCGGAAACATGGCTAAAAAAGAAGTAATGCAGGGCAACGAAGCCCTGGCGGAGTCCGCGCTGCGCGCCGGCTGCCGCTTTTTTGCCGGATATCCCATCACTCCCCAGACGGAAATAACGGAGTATCTGGCGGCAAAGATGAACGACATGCCGGACCGCGCCTTTGTGCAGGGCGAAAGCGAGCTGGCTTCGATAAACATGGTCTACGGCGCCTCCGGCTCCGGCGCGCGCGCCATGACCGCCACCGCCGGGCAGGGTCTGGCGCTGATGGCGGAGGGCATGAGCCAGCTCGCCGACGCGCAGGTTCCCGCCGTCATCGTGGATGTGCAGCGCGGCGGTCCCGGCAACGGCGGCACCGCGCCCTCGCAGGGCGACTATAATTTCGTCACCAAGAGCCTTGGTCACGGCGGCTTTCACGCCTTTGTGTTCGGTCCCTCCACCGTGCAGGAGACGGCGGATATGGTCTACGAGGCGTTTGACATCGCAGACGAGTACCGCTGCGTGGTGATGATAATGACCGACGGCATGCTGGGGCATCTCATCGAGTCCGTAGAGCTGAAGCCCTACCGCGATCTGAAGGCGCTGCCGCCCCGCCCGTGGACGGAAAAGGGCAACCCCGAGGGGCGCAAGCTGCAAATATGCGGCGGTCAGCCGGATATCGAGCTGGAGAAGGCGCGCCGCATCGAGAAGATTTACGAAAAATGGGAGCGCGAGCTGGCGCGGGTCGAGCATTTCATGACGGACGACGCCGAGGTGATCCTCGCGGCGTGGGGCACCGTGGCGCGCACCGCCAAGACCGCTATCCGCAAGCTGCGCGCCGAGGGGCATAAGATCGGGCTTATCCGCCCCATCACCATCTATCCCTTCCCCGTCGCGGCGTTTGCCGAGCTGGATGAGAAGCGGGTGCGTCACCTCATCACGATGGAAAACGCGACTCCCGCGCAGTTCCACCTCGACGTAAAGGCGGCGCTCGGCGGCAAGCCGATCCCCCTCTCCACGTATCATCGCGGCATGGGCTCCGAGCTGTCCGTGGAGGAGATAGAGGAACAGCTCAGAGGGCTGCTGTAAGGAGGTTATGATAATGGAAAAAGTATTTGGAATTCCCGAGGGAATGAACGACAAGAAGACCGCCTTCTGTCCCGGCTGCACTCACATGACCGCCTACCGGCTGATCGTGGAGTGCCTCAACGAGCTGGGCGAACGCGACAACGCCATACTTTGCCGCCCCATCGGCTGCTCGCTGAACGCGGACGGCTCCTTTGACATACATACCATTCAGTCGATGCACGGCAGAGCCTCGGCGGTCGCCACCGGCGTCAGCCGCATGAACCCGACCAAAACCGTCATGTCCTATCAGGGCGACGGAGACGCCATCTCCATCGGCGTGGCGGAGACGCTCTACGCGGCGAACCGCGGCGAAAAAATGACCGCCATCGTGATAAACAACCAAATTTACGGCATGACCGGCGGACAGATGTCCCCCACCACCCTCATCGGGCAGCGCTCCACCACCGGCGTGCGCCGGGCGGACGACACCGGCTATCCGCTGCGCTTTGCCGAGTGGCTGGGGCAGCTCGAGGCGCCGGGCTATGTGGCGCGCGCGGCGCTCTACACGCCCAAGGATATCATGCAGGCGAAGAAGTTTTTGCTCAAGGCGCTGCGCTGCCAGAAGGAGCTGGGCAGATATTCCTACATCGAGTTTCTCTCCTTCTGCCCCACCAACTGGGGCGTGCAGCCCAAGGACTGCCTCAAATACTGTCAGGAAAACGTGCTGCCGGTATTCCCGGTCGGCGAGTTCAAGAGCTGTTTTTAAGGGAGGGTAAAGCATGGAAAAGAGCGTACTGATGGGCGGCTTCGGCGGTCAGGGCGTACAGACCTGCGGCAAGCTGCTGATATATGCGGCAAACGAAGAGGACAAGATCGCGACCTTCTATTCCCAGTACGGCGGGGCGATGCGCGGCGGCACGTCCAACTGCACCGTCATCACCAGCGACGAGGAGATCGGCGCGCCCAACAAGAAGATCGTGGACTACGTGGTGGCGTTCAATATCCCGTCGTTTAAGAAGTTTGAGGAGCGCGTCGCCGTCGGCGGCACGATGATCGTCAACTCCACGCTGATCAGCGAGGATATGTACACGCGCAAGGATATCAATTACGTCGGCGTGCCGGCGACGCAGATATCGCAGGATCTCGGCAGCCCCAAGGTGCTGAACGTGGTCATTCTGGGCTTTTTCTGCGAATACAGCGGCATGGTCGAGCCGAAGGTGGCGCAGGAGGTCGTGCTGAAGCAGTTCGCCAAAAAGCCGCAGTTCATCGAGATGAACACCCGCGCCTTTGAGACCGGCGTCGCTGAGGCAAAGAAGGCAAAGAAGGCAAAGAAATAAGGCTTTCCAATGAAAAATCCCCCTTTGGGGGATTTTTATTTTATTTGAACGCTCCCGTCCTCACTCCGTTCGCAGGGCGACGACGGGGTCCTTCTTCGCCGCGCTGCGCGAGGGGATCACGCCCGCGATGAGCGTCAGCAGCACGCTGATCAGCACCAGCACCGCCGCCGCCTGCGGCGGCAGATAGGCGCTCAGGCTGCCGATGCCCGTCAGCCGGTGCAGCAGCGCGTTGATCGGCAGACACAGCAGCCACGTTATCCCCACGCCCAGCATTCCGGCGGCAAAGCCGATTATCACCGTTTCCGCGTTGAACATGCTGGATACATTGCGCTTTGAAGCGCCGATGGCGCGCAGTATGCCGATCTCCTTGGTGCGCTCCTGCACGCTGATGAGCGTTATCACGCCGATCATGATTGAGGACACCACCAGCGACACCGCGACAAAGGCGATAAGCACATAGGTTATGGCGTTGATGATGGTAGTGACGGAGGACATTATCAGCCCCACATAATCCGTATAGCGTATCCGGTGCAGCTCATCCGCCGTCTCGTTATAGCGGTCGATCGCCTCCTTGACGGCGTCCTTGCCGGCAAAGGTGGAGGCATAAAGATTGACCGTCGCGGGGCTGTCCAGATCGGCGCGCCCCAGCGATATCAGATTGCGCTCGAGGGTGGAGTCGGAGAACTCCAGCACCTCGTCGTAATATACCGCGCACTGCGCGTCGGTATACTGTGCCAGCGCCGCGTCCAGCGCCTCCGCAAGCTGCTCCGGCGTGCTGCCGGCAAGGCTGCGCAGCGTTTCGGCGGCATACTGCGCGCGGAACCGCTCCGCCGCCATCTGCGCGAACATGCCCGCTATCTCCTCATCGCTCATGGAGGAAAAATACGCCGCGACCGTGTCCTCGCTCATGCCCGTCTGCGCGCTCATCGCCTGCGCCAGCGCCGACCGCATGCCGTCGCCGCCGACGCCCGCCGCTGCCTCCGCCGCGGCGCGCTCGACCTCCTCCGCGGGCGGTATGCTCAGCACGCGCGCATACAGCGCCGCCTTGCCGCGCTCGTCAAGCGCGGAGACGTGCTCGCGGAACCTCTCCGCCTTTTTTGCCTCGCTCTCGCTGCCCTGCTCCGCGTCGCGGAAGGGCAGTCCGGTGAAGATATCCCGTTCCGGCTCGGCAAGCTGCGCCCGCACCGGCTCGGACTCGTTCGCCGCCGTGATGATATGCTCCGTCAGCTCGCTCGTATAGCCGATCGAGCCGTTTCCCGACGAGTTCACCGCGTCCTCACCGGGACGCGCGATGCCGGTCACGCGCAGCGCCAGCCCGTTGTCGTACAGGTACTTCAGTCCCGTATCGGTATCGCGCAGGTCGGTATAGATCCCGGCGCTCTCGTCGTACACATAGCAGTCGGCGGCGAGGACGACGCGAAAGCGCATATCGCAAATCTCCTCATAGCTCCAGCTCTCCGCGCCGTATTCGACCTCCCTGCCGTCCAGCATCGCCTGCATGAGCCGGTCGATGTCCTCGCCGGTCTTCAGCCCCAGCGCGTACAGCGTCAGGTCATCCAGCTCGTTGTTCTGATCGACAAAGAGCACGATCTCGTCATAGCGCGCAGGCCAGCGCCCGTATATCAGCTCGTACTGCTTTTCCGTGACCGCGCTGACCGGCGCGCCGTCCTCGCCCGGCAGCAGCTCGCGCCAGAGCGCGGCGGAGGACTGCATGAAAGAGCCGCCCATAAAGCCGCCCCGCTGCGCCATAACGCCCATGTCAAAGCCCATGTAGCGGCGCATCATGTCCGTCATCAGCTTCTGCGTGTCGCTGCGGACGATCTCGCCGTCCGCGTTTTCGGTATACACCGTCAGCTCAGCGCCATAGGTGTATTGGATCGCGCTCAGCGCCTCGTGCAGCGGGCTTTGGCTGTCCGCCTTTTCGCGCTCGGCATATTCCTTGAAGGAGCGCAGATCGTTTTCCTGCATCTCCAGCCGGCTCAGCGAGTTCATCATATCGTATATCAGCGCCTTTTGATATACGGCGTCGCGCCCGTGCTCGGAGGTGGAGCGCGCGCTGCCGATGAAGGAGCTGAGCAGGCTGCCCGCGTCCACGTGCTGCGCCTCGATCGTCAGCGGATAGGCGGCGAGCGTTTCCTCCTGCACGGAGTCGATGTAGGCGGTCATGCCGTGCGACACCGCGTAGATGAGCGCGATGCCGATGATGCCGATGGAGCCGGCAAAGGCGGTCAGCGCCGTCCGTCCTTTTTTGGTGAACAGGTTCTTCAGCGACAGTCCGAACGAGGTGGCGAACGACATCGACGGGCGCTTTTTGCGCCGCGTTCTTGGCTCCGGCGCGGAAAAGGCGGCGCGCTCCTCCGGCGTGACGGGGTCGGAATCGGCGGTGATGACGCCGTCCAGCGCGCGGATTATGCGCGTGGAATATTTTTCCGCCAGCTCGGGATTGTGTGTCACCATGATCACCAGCCGGTCGCGGGAGATCTCTTTAAGTATCTCCATGACCTGCAGGCTCGTTTCGGTGTCCAGCGCGCCGGTCGGCTCGTCGGCAAGCACGATCTCCGGATCGTTGACGATGTCGCGGGCGATGGCGACGCGCTGCATCTGCCCGCCCGACATCTCGCCGGGACGCTTGCGAAGCTGGTCGCCCAGCCCCACCCGCTCCAGCGCCGCCTTTGCGCGGGCGCGGCGCTCGCGCTTGGACACGCCCGCCAGCGTCAGCGCCAGCTCCACGTTTTGCAGCACGCTCTGGTGCGGGATCAGGTTATAGCTCTGGAACACAAAGCCCACGGAATGGTTGCGGTAGGCGTCCCAGTCGCGGTCGTGAAAATTGCGGGTGGAAACGCCGTTTATCACGAGGTCGCCCTCGGTGTACCTGTCCAGCCCGCCGATGATGTTCAGCATGGTGGTCTTGCCGCAGCCCGACGGTCCCAGCACGGATACGAACTCTCCGCGGCGGAAGGACAGGCTCACGCCGCGCAGCGCGTGTACGTCGCCGCTGCCGGCGGGATATATCTTGGTAATGTTTTTCAGCTCAAGCATATATGCACTCCTTTGCTTTTAAAGAGGGCGAACGCCGCCGCTCTCCGGCGGTTTTTTCCTTTACTCTTTTATAGTATTTATCGGCGATATGACTGCATATTAATGGTATAACCGCCAGACGCCTCCATGTCAACACCGGCACGGATTTTTTTCAATTTATTCACAACTCTCTGCGCCGCTGTGTGATTATTTCGCGCTGCTCTCTATCTCCATGCAAAACGAGGCATGCGAAGGCATGCCTCGTTTTGCATTAAGGGGGAGTTTACGTTTTGCGGTGGCATTCACCGCTCATTGCGCAGTTTGCGCATCCGCATCCGCAGGAGGAGCCGCCGCGTTTCTTTTGTCGGCGCAGATAAATGAAGATAAGGATAACTATGGCAATAAGAATAACGGATACTATGATTGAGGAAGAGTTTTCCGCGATCCAGCCAAGCACGGGCGATCCCTCCTTTCAAATGCGTGTGAGTATGTTTTTTTAACGAACCTTTGCCGTCAGCTTATCCGCCTCTTTATAGGGACGCACGAGCATGTATATCATGTATGCCAGTATCGCTATCGCCGCGACCAGCCCGATGACGTTCAGGCTGCCGGTGAAGGCGCCGCCGATTTGATTGACTATCAGGGCGATGACATAAGCGAATATGCACTGATAGCCGATCGCAAACCATGTCCACTTGGCGTTGTTCATCTCGCGCTTGATGGCGCCGATCGCCGCGAAGCAGGGCGCGCACAGCAGATTGAACACCAGGAACGAATAGCCGGTAATGCCGCTGAATACGCTCGCCAGATTGGCATATACGCTGTTTCCGCCGCCGCTGTAAAGGACGCCCATCGTGCCGACGATGTTCTCCTTGGCGACGAGTCCGGTGATGGAAGCGACGGTCGCTTCCCACGTGCCCCAGCCGAGGGGACGGAATATCCAAGCTATCGCGCTGCCGATCGCCGCCAGAATGGAGAGGTCTATCTCCTCCTCGCCCAGCATCTGCAGCGAACCGTCAACAAAGCCGAAGCGCGAAGTGAACCACACGAGTATGGTGGAAAGCAGGATTATCGTTCCCGCCTTCTTGATAAAGCTCCAGCCGCGCTCCCACATGCTGCGCAGCACGTTGGAGAGGGTCGGCCAATGGTAGGCGGGCAGCTCCATGACGAAGGGGGCGGGGTTGCCCGCAAACATCTTCGTCTTTTTGAGCATGATGCCCGAAACTATTATTGCCGCCATGCCGATGAAATATGCCGAGGTGGCTACCCACGCAGAGCCGCCGAACAGCGCGCCCGCGATCATGCCGATAAAGGGCACCTTGGCGCCGCAGGGAATAAAGGTCGTGGTCATGATGGTCATGCGGCGGTCGCGCTCGTTCTCGATGGTACGCGACGCCATGACGCCGGGAATGCCGCAGCCGGTGCCGACCAGCATGGGAATGAAGGATTTGCCGGAAAGTCCGAACTTGCGGAAGATGCGATCCAGCACGAAGGCGATACGCGCCATATAGCCGCACGCCTCAAGGAACGCCAGCATCAAAAACAGCACCAGCATCTGCGGGACAAAGCCCAGCACCGCGCCGACACCGGCAACGATGCCGTCGAGTATCAGTCCCTTGAGCCACTCGGCGCAGCCGATCTTATCCAGCAGCCCCTCGATCAGCACGGGGATACCCGGCACCCACACGCCGTGGTCGGCGGGGTCCGGCTCGTCAAAGCCGTTTTCCTCAAAATATTCCACCGCGCCGCGGAAGGTCACGGGGTTTATCTCCTCGTCGTCCTCCGCGCCCGCGGGCAGGGAATCGAAATAAACGGTGATCTCGCTCTCCGCAAGAGTTTCCTCGTCCTCGACGGTCGCCATCGCCGCCTGCGCGCCGGAGAAGCCGCGCAGCTCGCTGAGCAGGGCGCTGCCGTCGAAGTCCTCAGCCTCGACGTCTATCTCAAAGCCGTAGGCGTCCAGCGCGGTCGCCGCGGCGGCGTAGTCGTCAGCCGCCTCCTCATAGCTGCCGGAGCCGATGCCCAGCAGATGCCAGCCGTCGCCGAAAAGTCCGTCGTTTGCCCAGTCGGTCGCCGAAGATCCGACGGTGACCATGGCTATGTAATAAACAAGGAACATGACCAGCGCGAAGATGGGCAGTCCCAGCCAGCGGTTGGTGACCACGCGGTCTATCTTGTCGGAGGTGGAGAGCTTGCCGCGGTTCTTCTTTTTATAGCAGCCGCGTATGAGCTGCGCGATATAGACATACCGCTCGCTGGTGATGATGCTCTCGGCGTCGTCGTCCAGCTCCTTCTCCGCCGCCTTGATGTCGTCCTCGATGTGAGAAAGGGTGTCGCTCGGTATATTCAGCTTTGCCAGCACCTTGTCGTCGCGCTCGAATATCTTGATCGCATACCATCGCTGCTGCTGGGCGGGCATGCCGTGCACCGCCGCCTCCTCGATATGCGCCAGCGCGTGCTCGACGGGACCGGAGAAGGTGTGCATCGGCACGGTGGCGCCGCCCTTTGCCGCCTTGATCGCCGTCTCCGCCGCCTCCATGACGCCGTCGCCCTTGAGGGCGGATATCTCCACCACCTTGCAGCCGAGCGCGCGGCTCAGCTCTGCGGTGTTGATCTGGTCGCCGTTTTTCTTCACCACGTCCATCATGTTGAGCGCCACCACCACGGGTATGCCCAGCTCGGTAAGCTGGGTGGTAAGGTACAGGTTGCGCTCTAAATTGGTGCCGTCGATGATGTTGAGAATGGCGTCCGGGCGCTCCTCTATCAGATAATTTCTCGCCACGACCTCCTCCAGCGTGTAGGGCGAAAGCGAATAAATGCCGGGCAAGTCGGTGATAACTACGTCGTCATGCTTTTTCAGCTTGCCCTCTTTTTTTTCGACCGTGACGCCCGGCCAGTTGCCGACGAACTGGTTCGAGCCGGTCAGGGCGTTGAACAGCGTGGTTTTGCCGCTGTTGGGGTTGCCCGCCAGTGCTATTTTGATACTCATAAACGTATGCTGCTCCTCTCTTGTCGGTTAGAATTTTCTAACCCGCGTTCAAAAAAGCGCGGTTTTAATTTACCTCGATCATTTCGGCGTCCGCCTTGCGCAAAGAAAGCTCGTATCCGCGCACGGTCAGCTCGATGGGATCGCCGAGCGGCGCTACCTTGCGGACATACACCTCGGTGCCGCGCGTCAGCCCCATGTCCATTATGCGGCGCTTTACGGGACCCTCGCCGTGCAGCTTTACGATCTTCACGGTCTCACCTATCTTGGTATCTCTGAGCGTTTTCATGGAATTCCCCTCTCTGCTCTTGATTTTGCCTTTATGTAAATGATTTTTGCCCATTGTGTTTTGCGGCGCTCCTTTAGCGCGCGACTCCGCGCGGCTCGCTCTCGCTCGCGTACCTCGGCAGTGCCTCACTGCACCATTATCTTCTGTGCCATCGCCCCCACAAAGCAGGCTTTGCGGGGGTCCCCCGAACGATTGATTAGATTTTGCCGAAATAAATTCGGCAAAATCGCACGCGCGACTCCGCGCGGCTCGCTCTCGCTCGCATGCCTCGGCAGCGCCTCACTGCACCATTATCTTTTGTGCCATTTCTTTGCTGATTGCCACACGGGATTCCTTCACCCGCACGATGATGTTTCCGCCCATGACGGAGATGACCGTGACCGCGCTGCCGGCGACAAAGCCCATGTCCTCCAGATGCTTTTTCATCTCCGGACTTCCGCCCGTGCGGCGGACTATCACTTCTTCTCCTATCGGCGAAAGGGCGAGTGGCATCATGGCTACCTCCTGATATTCCGGCGCTCTGCCGGAGGGCTCAAATAAAAATACATAGTTAGTTATACCTAACCATACATAGTTTACTGCCTCACGCAGTTTTTGTCAATACCTTTTTTAAGTTTTTTTGAATTTTCAAATTCTTGCAAAAAACGCCAAGGTGTGATAACCTGAAATAAACACGGAACCCTTCTTACGGATATGCAAAAGGAGCTGAGCAAAATGAAGATACAAAAATCATCTGAGGACTATCTGGAGGCAATGCTCATCATGCGGGAGAGGCACGGCTATATCCGCTCGATCGACGTGGCGGAGCACCTCGGCGTCACCAAGCCGAGCGTAAGCTATGCGACCCGCCGCCTGCGCGAAAACGGCTATATCAGCATGGACAAGGACGGACTGATCACCCTGCAGCAGCCGGGGCTGGAGATAGCCTCCCGCATGCTCACTCGCCACCGGGCGCTGACGGATATGCTCGTCGGTCTGGGCGTCGACCGCGCCACCGCGGAGGATGACGCCTGCAAGATAGAGCATGACATCAGCGAGGAGACTTTTGCCGCCCTGTGCCGCATCGCGCAGAAAAAATAAAATTGAAAACGCTGATCGAGCTGTTTGACGAGCGCCCGCTGGAGAACGTGCTGGCAGCGGAGGTGTTCCGTCCGGAGCGCGTCGTTTTCCTTGCTGCGGACAGCACGGCGCAGGACAAGTCGCTGCACGCGCGGCTGCGGCAGTATTTTGCCCGCCGCGGCATGACGCCGGAGCTGATATTTTTGGAATGCAGCCGCTACAATGCGGCGAAGATCGAGCGCCAGCTCCGCCGCGTTGCGGAGCTTTATCCCGACTGCGCGCTGGATATCACCGGCGGCACGGACGCGGCGCTGTTCGCCGCCGGACTGCTGTGCGCGGACACGGAAATTCCGGTTTTCACCTTCAGCCGCCGTCAGGGGCGCTTTTACGATATCCGCCGCGCGGAGTTTGCCGAGGAGCAGCCCCGCGGGCTGCGCTACACGCCGGAGGATTTTTTCCTCATGGCGGGCGGCAGCATGCGCGAGGGGCGCTTTGACAGCGGCGGGCTGGACGCCTACATGGGCAGGGTCGAGCCTTTTTTTGCGCTGTATATGCGGCATCGCCGCCGCTGGAGCGATATCGTCGCCTATTTCCAGCGCCTGTCGCACGCTCCGGCGGGCGAGCCTGCCCCGCTCGACGTGCGCGGCGCTTATACCGTCAAGGCGGAGCGCGGCTCGCGCGTGTCCGCCGACGAGGACGCCCTGCGGGAGCTGCAGCAGCTCGGCTTTATCTCCGGACTGCGGATAGAGCGCGGCGAGCGCGTCAGCTTTCGCTTTGCCGACGGGAATATCCGCGCGTGGCTGCGCGACGCCGGCAGCGTGCTGGAGCTGTATACCTACAAGCAATGCCTTGACAGCAGGCTTTTTGACGACGTGCGCATCAGCGCGGTGGTGGACTGGGACGGCAGCCGCGGCCGCGACGCCATCACCAACGAGCTGGACGTGACGGCGACGCACGGCATCTGCCCCGTGTTCATAAGCTGCAAAACCTGCTCTGTCAGCACGGAGGCGATAAACGAGCTTGCCGTGCTGCGCGACCGCTTTGGCGGCAAGATGGCGTGCGCGGCTATCGTCAGCACGGAAAAGTGCAGCGCCGCGGCGCGCCACCGCGCCGCCGAGCTGGACATCACCGTGATCGACCTCGAGGACGTGCGCGGCGGACGCATAAGGACCCGCCTGCGCGCCATGGTGGAAGCGGTGAAAAAATAGATGTCGCGCCGAGAGGCTTGACATGGGCGAAACCCGACCCGAAAAAGATGCAAAATGCATCTTTTTTTGCGTATTGGAGTTTTTGCAGGTGTGATTTCGCAATTTTTGAAAAAGCTCCGAAAATATAGTTTTTGACTTTCGAAAAATTTTCCGTTTACGTCATGGTGTTTTGAAAAAGGGTATGTTATAATAAAAACAAGCTTAAGGCTGAACTTTCTATTTGTCTTTCTGTCACCCATCCATTTTGCATGACAAAGCAGACGCATGTCACCCGCGTCTGCTTTGTCATTTTTATTTATACATTATATAATGTACGAAATAATCAGGACGGACAAACATAGCCGCGCAGCGCCCGCGTGACCGCAGGCATCGAAGCACAGGGGTCAAAAGTGAAGACCGGCGCGGCGGGGTCGATTTGATGAGCGCCGACTTTGCCGACAAGTGCAAACAATATTACACTTGCATTACAAAAAGAAAATTCGGTTGATTTTCCGGGCGGAATCTGTTAGGTTAAAAGCAGAAGGTTTTTGCCGGAGACAGGAGGTATGAATATGAAAATGGCAAGGAGAACAGCGGCGCTGATGCTGGCGCTG
>JAFTDT010000008.1 GCA_017453985.1 Clostridia bacterium | reverse complement strand
CGCCACGGTAACAAGGGCGTCGTATCCCGCATACTCAAGCAGGAGGATATGCCGTTCCTGCCCGACGGAACTCCGCTCGACATAGTGCTCAATCCTCTGGGCGTTCCTTCCCGAATGAACATCGGACAGGTGCTCGAGGTGCATCTGGGCTACGCGGCGAAGGCGCTGGGCATCAATGTCATAACGCCGGTGTTCGACGGCGCAAAGGAGGAGGACATCCGCGAGCTGCTGAAGGAAGCGGGTCTGCGCGAGGACGGCAAGACGATCCTTTACGACGGACGCACGGGGCAGCCCTTTGACAATCCCGTTACCGTCGGATATATGTATTACCTCAAGCTGCATCATCTCGTTGACGACAAGATACACGCCCGCAGCACGGGTCCGTACAGCTTGGTCACGCAGCAGCCGCTGGGCGGTAAGGCGCAGTTCGGCGGACAGCGATTTGGAGAGATGGAGGTCTGGGCGCTGGAGGCTTACGGCGCGGCGTATACGCTGCAGGAGATACTCACCGTCAAGTCGGACGATATCGTTGGCAGAGTCAAGACCTACGAGGCGATAGTAAAGGGACACAACGTGCCCAAGCCCGGCGTGCCGGAGTCCTTCAAGGTGCTGGTCAAGGAGCTGCAGTCGCTGGGTCTCGATATCCGCGTGCTGGATAAGGATCTCAATGAGATAGAGCTGATCGACAACGATGACGATGACGGCTATGAAAAGCTGCTCAGGGACGATTCGTACAGTCCGGACAGCGAGTTTGCGGAAGCCGGCTACGGCATAGAGGACGCGCCGGAGACTGAGGGCGGAGAAGACGAGCTGGAGTTCGACTTCCAGGAGGTTTTTGAAGAAGCGATGGCGGAGGAAGGCTTTTCCGATGACGGCGACGGCGATATGTAAGAAAGGAGAAGAAAACAATGGCTGATATGAGTTTTGAAGCGATAAAAATAGGTCTGGCTTCTCCGGAAATGATAAGAGGCTGGTCTTACGGCGAGGTAAAGAAGCCTGAGACCATCAACTACCGCACGCTCAAGCCGGAGCGCGACGGTCTGTTTTGCGAAAGGATCTTCGGTCCGACCAAGGACTGGGAGTGCCACTGCGGAAAGTATAAAAAGGTGCGCTTCAAGGGCAAGATATGCGACCGCTGCGGCGTCGAGGTCACCAAGGCAAAGGTGCGGCGCGAGCGCATGGGTCACATAGAGCTGGCGGCGCCTGTATCGCATATATGGTATTTCAAGGGTATTCCGTCCCGCATGGGGCTTATACTCGACATGTCGCCGCGGCTTTTGGAAAAGGTGCTTTACTTTGCGTCTTATATAGTCACCGATCCGGGAGACACCCCGCTGGTGAAAAAGCAGATACTCAGCGAAAGAGAGTATCGCGATATGGTGGAAAAATACGAGGACGACTTCAAGGCGGAGATGGGCGCCGAGGCGATCCAAAAGCTCCTTGAGGAGATCGACCTCGACAAGCTTTCGCAGGAGCTTCATGAGGAGCTGGCGGAGTCAGGCGGGCAGAAGAAGCTGAGGGTCATCAAGAGGCTGGAGGTCGTGGAGGCGTTCCGCAGCTCCGGCAACCGTCCTGAATGGATGATAATGACCATCGTGCCGGTAATCCCGCCGGAGCTGAGGCCGATGGTGCAGCTCGACGGCGGACGCTTTGCCACCAGCGACCTCAACGATCTTTACCGCAGGGTCATCAACAGAAACAACCGCCTCAAGAGACTTTTGGAGCTGGGCGCGCCGGATATCATCGTACGCAATGAAAAGCGCATGCTGCAGGAAGCGGTGGACGCGCTGATAGACAACGGCAGGCGCGGTCGTCCCGTCACCGGTCCCAACAACCGTCCGCTCAAGTCGCTTTCCGATCTGCTCAAGGGCAAGCAGGGCAGGTTCCGCCAAAACCTGCTGGGCAAGCGCGTGGACTATTCCGGCAGAAGCGTTATAGTCGTCGGACCGGAGCTGAAAATATATCAGTGCGGTCTGCCCAAGGAGATGGCGCTGGAGCTGTTCAAGCCCTTTGTTATGAAAAAGCTGGTGGAGGACGCCGTCGCCAATAACATAAAGAGCGCGAAGAAAATGGTCGAGCGCGCCCGCACCGAGGTGTGGGACGCTCTGGACAGCGTTATCCGCGAGCACCCGGTCATGCTCAACCGCGCGCCCACGCTGCACAGACTGGGCATACAGGCGTTTGAGCCGATACTGGTAGAGGGTCGCGCCATAAAGCTGCACCCGCTGGTCTGCACCGCCTTCAACGCGGATTTCGACGGCGACCAGATGGCGGTGCACGTGCCCCTTTCGGCAGAGGCGCAGGCGGAGGCGAGGCTGCTCATGCTTTCCGCCAACAACCTGCTCAAGCCGCAGGACGGCGCACCGGTCACCGTGCCCTCGCAGGACATGGTGCTTGGCGCATACTACCTCACGATGAAGCGCGAGGAGGAGGGCGCCGGCAAGGTGTTTGCCAATGCGGATGAGGCGCTCATAGCTTATGACAAGGGCGTGGTGGGCATACATTCTCCCATCAGGGTGCGCGTCACCAAGACGATCGACGGCATCACGCAGAGCCGCATCATCGACGCTACGGTAGGACTGCTGATATTCAACGAGTCCATACCGCAGGATCTCGATTTTGTAGATCGCAGCGATCCCGAACATGCCTTCGATCTCGAGGTCACCTTTGTCTGCGGCAAGAAGGAGCTGGGCAGGATAATCCAGCGTTCCATCAAAAAGCATGGCTTCACCCGCACGGCAGAGCTGCTGGACAATATAAAGGCGCTCGGATTTAAGTATTCCACCGTCGGCGCGGTCACCGTTTCCGCCTCCGATATGTCGATACCGGAAGCGAAATACACGCTGGTCAGCGAGACCGAGGATCGCGTCGCGGAGATAGACAGCATGTTCAAGATGGGCATGATAACCGATGAGGAGCGTTACCGTCTGGTAATAGAGGAGTGGGACAAGACCACCAAGGATGTTACCCGCGCCCTGATGGACAATCTCGATCCGTTCAACCCCATCATGATGATGTCCACCTCCGGCGCGCGCGGAAGCGTAAATCAGATACGTCAGCTCGCCGGCATGCGCGGACTGATGGCAAACACCGCCGGCAAGACGATAGAAATACCCATCAAGGCGAACTTCCGTGAGGGACTCACCGTTCTGGAGTACTTCATTTCCTCGCGCGGCGCGCGAAAGGGTCTGGCGGATACCGCGCTGCGTACCGCGGACTCCGGATATCTTACCCGCCGTCTGGTGGACGTTTCGCAGGACGTCATCATTCGTGAGGACGACTGCGGCGCCGAGGAGGGCATTTGGGTCAGCGAGATAACGGACGGCAATCAGGTGATCGAGCCGTTTTCCGACAGACTGACGGGCAGATATCCCGTCAGCGACGTGCTTGCGCCCAAGACAGGAGAGCTGCTGGTAAGCAAGGACACACTGATGACCGAGGCGGACGCCAAGAGAGTCATCGCGGCGGGCATAACCGAGGTGCAGATACGCAGCGTGCTGCATTGCCGCTGCCGCTCCGGCGTCTGTGCGAAATGCTACGGCTCCAATCTTGCCAGCGGTGACCCGATAAGCATCGGTGAGGCGGTCGGCATCATCGCCGCCCAGTCGATAGGCGAGCCGGGCACGCAGCTCACCATGCGTACCTTCCACACCGGCGGCGTCGCCGGAAGCGATATCACGCAGGGTCTGCCGCGCGTTGAGGAGCTGTTCGAGGCGCGCAAGCCGAAAAAGGCGGCGACTCTGGCGGAGCTGAGCGGCGTTGTGAGGATAGAGAAGGGACGCCGCGACGGGCTGAACAATGTGGTGATAATGGCGGAGGACGGCGATACCAAGAGCTATCCCGTCGCTGTAAATCAGCCGCTCAAGGTCAAGGAAGGCGAGCATATCAATATGGGCACCGCCATCACGGACGGCGCGCTCAATCCGCACGACGTGCTGAGGACGAGGGATATAGACGCCGTGCGCGCCTACCTCATACAGGAGGTGCAGCGCGTGTACCGGCAGCAGGGCGTTGACATCAACGACAGGCATATCGAGGTCATAACCCGCCAGATGATGCGCAAGGTGCGCATCGAGGAGGCAGGGGACACGAGCTTCCTGCCGGGCAGCATGGTGGATGTATACGAGTTCGAGCAGGCAAATGCCGAGCTGGAGCGCAGGAGCGCCGAGAGCGGCGAGGAGCTGCAAAAGGCGGTCGCCGTGCCGGTGCTGCTCGGCATCACCAAGGCTTCGCTGGCAACGGACAGCTTTCTGTCCGCGGCATCCTTCCAGGAGACGACGCGCGTGCTTACCGAGGCGGCGATCAAGGGCAAGATAGACCCGCTGCAGGGACTCAAGGAGAACGTCATCATAGGCAAGCTGATCCCAGCGGGCAGCGGAATGGATATCTATAACGCGCCCGAATACGAAGAAATCGTGGAAATACTTGACTAATGGAGAAATTTATAATATAATATGCAAGTTCGCGGAAGTTTGCATGGGCGCGGCGCGTCCGCGCCCGGCAAAGCACGCAGGCAAAGCTCTGTTGCAGACCGAGGTCTGTTTAATAGAAATCTGTAAAGAAGGAGGACTATCGTTAATGCCTACATTCAACCAGTTAGTGAGAAAGGGCAGGGAGCAGGCGGCTTACAAGTCCACCGCGCCGGCGCTGCAGAAGGGTCTCAACACCAAGAAGAACATCACTATCGACCTGTCTTCTCCGCAGAAGCGCGGAGTCTGCACCACCGTCAAGACCATGACGCCTAAGAAGCCTAACTCTGCGCTGCGCAAGGTCGCCCGTGTAAGGCTTACCAACGGCATGGAAGTCTGGGGCTATATCCCCGGCGTGGGACATAACCTGCAGGAGCACTCCGTGGTCATGGTAAGAGGCGGACGTGTCAAGGATCTCCCCGGCGTGCGTTATCACATCATTCGCGGCACACTGGATACCCAGGGCGTTACCGGACGCATGCAGGCGCGCTCCAAGTACGGCGCAAAGAGACCCAAGAAGGCATGATCCGGCGCAGACGCTAAGGTGAGAAAGCATAACAAAGCAGTTGCTTTGAACGGTATTCCGTTTATAAAAATGGAGCAGTCCGTTTGAGGCGCTGACAGAAGCAGACGGCTTTTGAGTACCTGTGAAATCATTTTTTGTGAAGGAGGGAAGCAAAGTGCCAAGAAGAGGATTTGTTCCGAAGCGTGAAGTCCTTCCGGACCCGCTTTATAATTCTGTACTGGTAACGAAGCTTATTAACAACATCATGCTGGACGGCAAGAAGGGCGTCGCACAGAAGATAGTGTACGATGCGTTTGAGATCGTCAGGCAAAAGACCGGCAAAGAGCCGGACAAGGCATTTGAGGAGGCAATGGAGGCAGTCATGCCCGTGCTGGAGATCAAGGCGCGCCGCGTGGGCGGCTCCACCTATCAGGTGCCGATGGACGTGCGTCCCGAGCGCCGTCAGACGCTGGGACTGCGCTGGATCACCACCTATTCCCGCGGCAGGAGCGAAAAGACCATGAAGGAGCGCCTGGCGGGAGAGATAATCGACGCGCTGAACGGTACCGGCGGCTCAGTGAAAAAGCGTGAGGACGTCCACAAGATGGCGGAGGCCAACAAGGCGTTTGCGCATTTCCGCTGGTAAGCCGGAACGTCGGTGAAAGGAGATTAACAGATGCCAAGGCAGTACCCATTGAATTTAACGCGCAATATCGGCATCATGGCGCACATCGATGCCGGTAAAACGACTACGACCGAAAGAATATTGTTTTATACAGGTAAGAGCCATAAGCTTGGCGAGACTCATGACGGCTCTGCAACCATGGACTGGATGGAGCAGGAGCAGGAGAGAGGCATAACCATAACCTCCGCTGCCACTACCTGTGCGTGGAAGGGTCACAGAATAAACATCATAGATACGCCGGGACATGTGGACTTTACCGTTGAGGTCGAGCGTTCCCTGAGAGTGCT
>JAFTDT010000007.1 GCA_017453985.1 Clostridia bacterium | reverse complement strand
CGGTTTCGGCAATATCGGCGGTTTGCAACAGCAACAATAGAAAAGACCTCCGCGGACAATCCGCGGAGGTCTTTTACAAATGATTTCCGCAAGGGCGGGCTGCTATTTCCACGCACTCCGCAGCAGCTTCATTATCGTGATCCAGTCGACTGCATTTACCATTTGCTTGCGGCTGCCTTCCATCTCTGTGTTTGTCATATCTGCAAGCAGCGCCCAGAGATCAAAGGGTCTTCCGTTGAGAGTGAAGTCCGGGTAATCAGTAATGTCATCCGGTATATTGGCGCTCAGCGTATAGCGCATGATCGTCGTCCAGTCGTTGGCGTTCATTCTGCCGTCAAGATTGACGTCGCCGGGGGTGGCGACCAAGCATTCGCTGCCGTCGGGCATGGTCATGCGTACTGCCGTTGGCTTCAGCAGCGTCATGGTCGCCGTAAGATTGCCGCTGTCGTCACTGCCGAAGCTGATATTGAATTGTCCGCCGATATCAAGACCGTCGGCGCTGTCAGTCACTTCCAGCACATTTACGCCGTTGTATGTGAGCTGCTCATAAGAGATATTTTTGAACAGCTCCTTTGCTTTGGACAGATTTGCCGCATTATACGGCATCGGTCTGCCGTTGAGTCTGACGCTCACGGTGTCGCTCGTCTTGCTGGGGTCGTAACCGTCATCCAGCGGCTCACCGGTGACGCTTGCGTCCATACCCACCCAGCGCAATGCCTTTATTACGTCCGTTTCGACATTGTCTCTGCGGAAGGAAATGACGTCTTCTCCGCCCGGAATAACAATAAATCCGTCCACATTGTCGGAGGTGGATATCACTTGATCAAAAGCTCCCGCTCCGACAATGCTCAGACAGCTCTTTCCAGAGTTGTCGTACCAAGCATCCATGCCGATTTGGAAACTGTCGCCCGGTCTGGCAAGCAAGCCGTCAAGAGTTACGGTAAACTCAAAATATTTGTTCCCGTATTCATCGGTATTCATTGTCAACTGATCTTCGCCCGGATAGACCACGGCATATCTTATCTGCTCGGCGTTCGCGTCGTATTCCATGCTTCCGGCATAAGAAAGTATGCTGGCAACGCCGTATTCAACAGAAACGCATTTATCCATCGTGCTTTGAGAGGGATATGCAGGACCTCCGGCAGAATGACCGAGCTTCAGCACGACGCCTCCGCCGGAAGGTCGCATGCCCGGAACCGTTTCGTCGTATGAAAACCGCACGGTCACATACGCCCCGTAATAATTGTACCCGGCAGGCGCGGCGTCAAGCTTGAGCTTCTTTATATAATACTGAGGCATATCATATACCTCTGCATCACCGACGGTGAATCTGCCCATATACGTGTCAAGCGTGCCGCTCGGGTCGGGGCTGGAGATTATCACATGATACATCTGAGAGGTTGTGCTTTTGCCGTCTGGCGTTATATAAGTCACGGCATAGGCTGTGCTGCACGCTTCAACCGGCGTGCCGGATATGATGCCGGTATGCGCATTCAGGTAAAGACCGACAGGCAGCGTGCCTTCAAGCCTGAACGTACCTCCCGAGGTGCCTCCGATCTGTTTTGCGGCAACCGGAGTAGTGATAGCCTGTCCCACGATGCCGTCGATATCGGCTGCTGTGACGGCTGATGCAGGGATATTTTCTCCGGAGCCCGGTATTGCGATATATCCTCCGTGACCGTCCGTCGTCGGAATCATTCGGTAGGAGCCGTCGCAGATAAGGTTCATTTGCACGATTCCTGCTGAGTCTATATACGGTTCGATTTCGACAAGAAAGCGGTCGCCCGGTTTTGCCTTTATATCGCTGAAGCTGATCGTGTATTCGCAGTAATAGTTTCCGTTTTCGTCTGTACGCCGTTCGCTTTTATGACCGATGACTCCATCGCGGAAGCTGAGTATGCCCTCTGCCGTTCTGTCCGGCATGCTGCCGACGTAATTAGTAGCGGGGATATGCATCCAGTTGCTTACATTTGCGCCTTCAGTCAGGGCAGTCTGATCGTCATAGGCTTTCGATCTGTCGTTCGTATCAGAGGGATAAAGCGAGAGAACGGCTATACCTGCGCCAAAAGTGTTCTTTTCGTTCAGAGAATCAAAGGTGATCCGATAAGTCATCTCGGCGTTATAATACTGCTTGCCTTCCGCGAGCATTTCGGCGGTAGGAGCTTTGCGGGCTTCCCATACATCGGCGTCCGCCACTGTAATATATGCTTCATGCTCCCTTAGCCTGGACGGCGTCGGATTGACAGGATCAGGCTCCCTTTGCCATACGGCATACAGCGTCATATCATGCGCCGGCATGCTGTATATTTCTCCGGAAAAATAATATGAAGGTAAAGCCTCGCCCCTGATATACACCTTTGAGCTTCGAATTTCCGTCCAGCCGACGAACATCACCGCTTTGCCGTTGACGCTGGCATGCGTGGGAATGCCGCTGCTGAGCGTCACCTTTTCTCCGTTCAGCAGTCCGGTCTGTGCCGCAGGCGCCGAGCCTTCGTTTCCGCCGTTGGCGTCATAAGCAAGCGTGTATGTATTTTCCCAAAGATCTGCCATGCCGTTCCTGTTGGCGTCATATCCCCACAAGGCATACAGAGTCACATCGCGCTCAGGCACGGTATATGACGCTCCGGCGGAATAATATGGAGGCAAAGTGTCGTCGGCGTCATATACGCTTATGTCTGGGTCTGGCGTTTCTGTCCAGCCGACGAATATTACCGCTTTGCCGCTGACGCTGGCATGCGTGGGAATGCCGGAGCCAAGCTGCGCCGAGCTGCCGCCGAGAAGTCCGGTAAGCGCGGCAGGAGCGCCGCTTCCGCCGTTGGCGTTGAAGGTAATGCTGTAGGTAGGAATCTTAACCGTTATCTCAGCAGAGCCGGATTTGCTGCTGTCCGCCCTTGATCTGGCTGTAACGGTCAGAGCTTCTGAGGTTTCGTTTTTTGCGACCGTCAGGACTCCGTTCTCTATTTTGGTATTGGCGCTGCGCTTTCCGGATACGCTCCAAATAACGTCCTGCGAGGGATTGTTTTCGCCGATTACCGTCGCCGTAAAGTGTGTTTCCGAGCCGGTGTTCACCTCCGCAGCCTCCGGAGATATGCTCACCGATTCCACCGTATTCGGCACGGTGATCGCTTTGAGGCTGAAGTTGGTATCGCTGCTTCCAAGGATACCGTTTGATTTCAGGGTATATGAGGTTTCGGCAGGTGCGCGTGCAGAGGAATCATAACCGATGGGTATCAGTCCTTCGCCGGCGGTGCGCACCACCACTGCGAATTTACTGCCGGTTTCTCCGAGCGGCACAGGCTGGTCGAGATCAAAGGTGTACCAACCCGGATATTCCGCGCTTCCGGAGCCTTCTATTTCGCTTGCTGACACAGGGAACGTATATCCGTTAAAATCGGTGAAGCTGCTTATGACGTCTATTTTGACCGCCGTATTTGCTCCGCCTAAAAACATTCTTACGGATTTCAGCGATTCCATCCCGCTTTCCACGGCATATATGCGAGCGACTGAGGTTTGAGGCCAATAGCTTCCCGCAGAGCGGTATTCGTATTCGTAAACCCTTTGCGTCCGATCATAGGGTTCTGCACCGTTTACAGTATAAGCATGAATGGGGAAATTGGTGTCGTAATATGACTGCCAGTAATAGCCTTGATCGCCGCCTCCCCATCGACCCTTCCAACTGTTTTTCACAAGCCATGCGCCGTTTCCCGGAGGGCGATGGTCTGCGTTAAAGCTGGAGGCGGGGAAATTATCATCCCAGCCCACTATCAGTACCGCATGGTTCGTATCTCGGTCAAAGCCATCGCTTGTATACTGTATAGCGTCTAGATAGTAGGCGTTGTTTGCTTTGTTGAAATATGTTTCATCAGCTGTGCCGACAACGGGGTCCCCGGTATAGAACATGGACACACTAACCGCTCCGTAGGAGCGCACAGCCTCCTTGATAGTCCTCATGTCAGCCGCCGAGCCTTGCGCCGGATATGTATCCGACTTGGCGCCGGTCAGAAAGATATAATCGCGTGCGGTGTAAGTTTTGTTTTCAAGGCTGCCGCGTGCTTCCGTATCACTCAGCGCGCGAAAAGGTATCTTAGACTCATTGTATGGATCCGTAGCTTCATTTATCGATCCGCCCAGTGCGGTGCCGCGCGTCATATATGCAGAGAAATAAGAGCGGTTTCCTCCACCGTCCGGCGTCCTGTTAAAGCCCTGCGCGGTATTGCTGATGTCGCTTGCGGACGCGCCGTATCTACTGGTTGAATAGGCGATATGCATTTCCGAAAGATCCTGTTCGCCATAGCCGTTTTTGATCAGGCTTGCTTCAATAGCGCCTACGCCGGCAAATGCCCAGCATACTCCGTTGGACCCTTGGCTTTTGACAGCAGATTGTCCAAGGACATTGAGCCTGCCGTCGGAGCCGCGGGTAAAACCGTAAGTCGCGGGCAGTACGGAGGTGCTTTGAATGCCATCCGCTTCGACAAATACCGGATAATCCAGTGCAAACTCTTCCGGCACTAAGCCGGGAACAAATACATCGCTGTCCGGAGTTTCCGCATATGCAGTCAGCCCTCTCGGAACCGGCAGCAGACACAGCGCCAGCGCCAGAGCAATGCATAGCGCAGATCCGTGCAGAAGATACTTACGTGATTTCATACTGATTACCCCTTTATGATATTTTAAATGAATTTTTTTTATAAATGTGCCCAAAAATATTTCGAAAGGCAATTTGCACCAAATATAACTATATACATAATATAACACAAAGCAAAAAATAAAGCAATATGCGGAGGCCTGTTTTTTGACGCTAATTGCACGCCATGCATGCCTATGTGATACTTGCCGCCTTATCATATTTGTGGTAAAATAATTTATTATCGCCTTTTGATCAAAAAACAGAATGCCACATACGGGAAAGGAGCGCAGAAAATGAAGCTGAATGAAATGATACAGGTCGCGCTGGAGCTGGCGGGTCTTGACGAGCTGCCGGAGGACTCCGCCGCGATATACGACACCGGCAGGGACGTGCGCCGCGTGCTGGCGGGCATCGACGGCGGCGCGGCGGAGCTGAGCATCGCGCATCAGCTCGGTTTTGACTGCCTCGCGCTGCACCACCCGGCGGGCAATATCCGCACCGGCGTGGACGACCTCTACGTGCGCGACCATCTCAAGAAAATGCTGGAATGCGGCGTGGAGCCGAACCATGCGTGGAAGCTGGCGGAGAGCCGCCGCGAGCAGATGCGGCACAGATCCCACAGCGCCAACCGCGACACTGTGCGCGGGCTGGCAAAGCTGCTGGACGTGGCGGCGGTGGGGCTGCACACGCCGGCGGATATGCTGGCGGAGCGGTATGTGCAGCAGCGCATGGACGCGCTGACGGCGGCAAAGCCGCTCTGTACGCTGCGAGATGTGACGGAGGAGCTGATGAAGATACGCGAATACCGCGAGGCGCTGGGCAATCAGCAGCCGGAGATATGGGCGGGCACGCCGGACACCTATGCGGGCAGGATATATGTGGAGATGTACGGCGTCGGCGCGCCGAGCGCAGAGGAATATATCGCCTGCGCGGACGCCGGAGTGGGGACATTCATCTGCATGCACGTCAAGGAAGACGTGCTGGCGGAGGTCAAGAAGCACGGCAAGGCAAACATCGTCGTCGCAGGTCATATGGCGAGCGACTCGCTTGGATTTAACCAAATTCTCGACGCCTGGGAGAGCCGCGGCGTGGAGGTCGTGCGAGTAAACGGCATCGTATAAGCTTATATGGGATTTTCGGCAGGAGAATATGAGGTCATCGTCGTGGGAGCGGGACACGCCGGCATAGAGGCGGCGCTCGCCGCGGCGCGCATGGGCAGCCGGACGCTCTGCCTCTGCACAGCGATGGACGCGGTGGGCAATATGCCCTGCAACCCGTCCGTCGGCGGCACGGCAAAGGGACAGCTCGTGCGCGAGATAGACGCGCTGGGCGGCGAGATGGGCAGGGCGGCGGACTTCGCCTGTCTGCAATTCCGCATGCTCAACCGCGGCAAGGGTCCGGCGGTGTTTTCGCCGCGCGCCCAGTCCGACCGCGACGCTTACCGCCGCTATATGCGCCGCGCGCTGGAGAGCGAGCCGCGCCTGACGCTGGTGCAGGGCGAGTGTGCCGGACTGCTGCGAGAGGAGAGCGGCGCCGTGCGCGGCGTTTTCCTCACCGGAGGCGCGGAATACGCGGCGCGTGCGGTCGTGCTTGCCACCGGCACCTTCCTGCGCGCGCGCACCTTCACGGGCAGCGTGGCGCGGGATATCGGACCGGACGGCATGTACGCCGCGCAGGAGCTTTCCTCCGCGCTGGAGGCGCTGGGGCTGACCCTGCGCCGCTTCAAGACCGGCACGCCGCCGCGCATCGACGGCAGGACGGTGGATTTTTCCGCCTTTACGCCGCAGTACGGCGACGGCGACGGCGGTTGCTTTGTCTACGGCGGCGAGCCCGCCGCCAACAAGCTGCCCTGCTATCTCGCCTATACCAACGAGCGCACTCATGAGGTGATACGCCGCTCGCTGGACCGCTCGCCGCTCTACGACGGGGCGATACAGGGCGTGGGACCGCGCTATTGCCCCTCGATAGAGACAAAAATCGTGCGCTTTGCCGAGAAGGAGAGGCACCAGCTCTTTTTGGAGCCGTGCGGCGAGGACACGGGCGAGCTGTATCTTCAGGGCATGTCCACTTCGCTGCCGGAGGACGTGCAGACGGAGATGCTGCACACCGTCCCCGGCATGGAGCGGGCGGTCATCACCCGCCCAGGCTACGCCATAGAATACGACTGCATCGACCCGCTGGAGCTCAGGCACACGCTGGCGCTGCGCCGCGTGTCTGGGCTGTTTGCCGCGGGGCAGCTCTGCGGCAGTTCAGGATATGAGGAGGCGGCGGCGCAGGGGCTGGTCGCGGGGATAAACGCCGCGCTGCACTCGCAGAAGAAGCCGCCCTTCACCCTCGCCCGCAGCGAGGGCTATATCGGCGTGCTGATAGACGACCTCGTCACGCGCGGCACGGAGGAGCCGTACCGCATGATGACTTCGCGCAACGAATACCGCCTGCTCTGCCGACAGGACAACGCCGACCGCAGGCTGATGCCGCGCGGCGCGGAGCTGGGGCTGGTGAGCGCGGAGCGTCTGCGCGCCATGGAGGAAAAATACGCGCTGGCGGAGGAGGAGATACAGCGGCTGGAGCATACCTTTGCGCCGCCGGACGCGGCGACCAACGCCGTGCTGGAGGCTCTCGGCACCGCGCCGCTGAAAAAAGATCAGGGCGCAAGCCTCGCGGAGCTGCTGCGCCGGCCGCAGGTGCATTACCCGGACCTCGCGCCCATCGACCCCTCGCGGCGGGAGCTGCCGCCGGAGGCGGTGGAGCAGGCGGAGATAAGCATAAAATACGGCGGCTATATCCGCCGCCAGCTTCAGGACATACGCGAGCAGGAGCGCATGGAGAGCCGCCTGCTGCCCGCGGACATAGACTATGAGGCGGTGCCGTCCGTGCGCACCGAGGCGCGGGAAAAGCTGGCGCATGTGCGTCCGGAGACGCTGGGGCAGGCGGCGCGGATAAGCGGCGTGTCCCCCTCGGATATCGCCGCGCTGATGATATATCTTTCGCATACGGAGGAGCGGAATGGAGTTTAAGGAGATAATCGCCGCCGGCTGCCGCGAATGGGGCATAGAGCTTGCCGCCGGCGCCGAGGAGCGCATGGAGCGGTTTTTCGTCCTGCTGACGGAGGCAAACCGCCGCTTTAACCTGACGGCGATAACGGAGCCGGAGGAGGCGGCGCGGCGGCATATGCTGGACTGCCTGTTCCTGCTGCGCTGCGAGGATATGACGGGTAAGCGCATCATAGATATCGGCTGCGGCGCGGGCTTTCCCTCGCTGCCGCTGCTCTGCGCGCGTCCGGAGCTGGATATCACGGCGCTGGACAGCACGAAAAAGCGCGTGGATTTCGTGGCGGAGAGCTGCGATGCGCTGGGACTGCGGATAAACGCGGTCTGCGCCCGCGCCGAGGAATACGTGGACGCCGCCTCGCTGCGCGGCGGCATGGATATTGCCGTGTCACGAGCGGTGGCGGCGCTGCCGGTGCTGTGCGAGCTGTGCCTGCCGTATCTGCGCGTGGGCGGCGCGCTGCTGGCGATGAAGAGCGACAATCCGCAGGCGGAGGAGGAAGTGATTTCCGCGGCGGGCGCGCTGCGCGTGCTGGGCGGGGAGCTGGAGCGGCGCGAAAAATACGCGACGGACGGCACGCCCAGACAGGTGCTGGTCATAAGAAAGGTGCGCGAGTGCGACAAGAAATACCCGCGCAGGTATGCCAAAATAATCTCCGCTCCGCTGAAATGAATGTAAACAATAAGGAGGATACTCAGTATGGATAAGAGCTTTCATACGGAAAACCGCCGCGAGCTGTACGCCTCGCTGCCGGACGGCGCGCTGCTGGTAATGTATTCCGGCGAGCTGCTGCGCCAGACCGCCGACGCAAGCTATCCCTTTTTCGCCAACGTGAACTTCCGCTATCTCACGGGACTGGCAAAGGAAAATCTCATTCTGCTGGCGCGGCGCAGCGGCGGCGAAACGCGGGAAACGGTGTTCATTCCCCGTCCCGACCCCATGGCGGAGCGATGGACGGGCACGCGGCTGAAGGCGGATGAGGTGCGCGAGATATCCGGGATAGAAGACGTGGCGTATACAGACGGCTTTGCCCGCACGCTGCAGCGGCTGGCGGGGAGCGGCAGCTATGACACGCTGTGGCTGGACCTCGACGGGCAGGAGCCGGACGAGCCGGTGCGCACTCCGGCGCGGCGCATGGCGGCGCAGGCGCGTGAGAGCCTGCCGTTTTTGCAGATAAAGAACGTGCATCCGCGGCTCAGCAGCCTCCGCACGATAAAGCGCCCCTGCGAGATAGAGGCGATGCTCCGTGCCATGGAGATAACGCGCGAGGGCATACTCGCCATGATGCGCGTCTCGCGCCCCGGCATAAGCGAGCGGGAGTACAAGGCGGAGTTCGACCGCGTGATGACGGCGCACGGCGTGTTTACCTCCAGCTTTCCGCCGATAATCTCCGCCGGAGCCAATAATTTCTGCATTCACTATTACGGCTATACCGGCACGGCGCAGGACGGGGACATGGTGCTGAACGACGTGGGCGCAAACTATGACGGGCTGTACAACGACGTTTCGCGCGGCTGGCCCTGCAACGGGCGCTTTACGGAGCGTCAGCGTCTGCTGTACGGCTGCGCCTACGACACCAGCGAGCATATGTTTTCGATAATCCGCCCCGGCATCCCCATGCGCGGCATTGACCGGATGATAAAGGAATACTGCGGTGAGCTGCTTGTACGCCGCACCGGGCTGATAAGCTCGACGGATAATGTCGGCAGGCTGATGTGGCACGGCGGCGCGCATCATCTTGGCTGGGACGTGCACGATGAGGTGGAGCTGACGCCGATGGACGCCGCGCCGATACGCGCGGGCATGGTCTTCTGCGTGGACGTCGGCATATACTGCGAGGAGTGGGGCATCGGCTTCCGCCTGGAGGACAACTGCCTCGTGACGGAGGACGGCTGTGTAAATCTCTCCGCCGCCATTCCGCGCAGCATCGAGGAAATCGAGGCGGCAATGGCGAAGTAAAGCGCGGGCGAAAACTCCGCGCGCCAAAAAGCAATATAAAAAAAGGATATATACAAAGATATGAACGAGCTTTATAAAGGACTGGTCGTTGCGGCGCTGCTGATGCTGGTGCAGATGACTTTTTACTGGGCGGTCAAGCCCGCGACGCGCGGCAGGCGCCATCATTCCGCCGCCGTCGCGTGGGATGCGCGGCTGCCGTATGTGCCGGCGTTTTCGGTGATATACCTCGGCTGCTTCCTCTTCTGGATAGCGAGCTACGCGCTGGCGGCGCGCGCCGGCGGCGAGCTGCTGCTGCGCGTCGCGCTGACGGCGGTGCTGGTCAACATGACCGCGGCGGTGATATTCGTCGTTTTCCCCACCGAAATAGAGCGTCCGGAGATAACCTGCGGCGGGCTGTACGGCTTTTTGCTGCGGGTGATATATTTCTTCGACTCGCCGGTAAATCTCTTTCCCTCGCTGCACTGCGCCATAAGCTGGCTGTGCGTTCTGGCGGCGTTCGGCGCGCCGGTGAGTCTGGGGTGGAAGCTGTTTGCGCTGGCGTTTGCGCTGGCGGTGTTCGCCTCCACGGTGCTGATACGCCAGCATTACCTGCTGGATATCCTCGGCGGCTGGGCGCTGACGCAGCTCGTCTGGATGCTGACGGCGCATACGCCGCGGCTGCTGGAGCGCACGGAAACGCTGCTGACGGCGGCGTGGGAAATTTTCGGTCTGTCTTGACAAACCGACGCCGAATGCGTTAGCATAAAAAAGCATTCTTTATTAAAAATAATCAGAGATAAGCGAGGTGAGACAGAATGGACGCAGGAAGTAGCAGCGGCGCTCAGCCCCCGGAACGATGGAGGCAGACGCCTGCTCGGCGTCCGCGTCTGTCTTATTCTGAGATGAGCGGGCTTCCTACTTTTCCTAAAAACTGAAATTAGGAGGAAGGACCGATGACAGAAACCAATATAAGGGCGCATCTTCTGGAGCTGCTCCGGGGAAAGCGCTTTTCCGAGCTGCGCGATATGCTGGACGAGATGAACCCCGTCGATATCGCGGAGCAGATGGAGGAGCTGGTCTCCGAGGAGGAGATAAGCGGCGACGAGCTGCCGATGCTCTTCCGCATACTGCCGAAAAATCTGGCGGCGGACGTCTTCGCCGAGATGGACGGAGACATGCAGGAGCTGCTGATACGCTCCTTCAGCGACCGCGAGCTGAAGGAGGTCATTGACGACATGTATCTCGACGACGCGGTGGATCTCATTGAGGAGATGCCGGCTATCGTCGTGGGACGCATACTGAAGAATGTGGACGCGGAGACCCGCAAGAGCATAAACCAGCTGCTGAACTATCCCGAGGACAGCGCCGGCAGCATAATGACCATCGAATATGTCAGCCTGAAAAAAGAGATGACCGTGCAGGAGGCTTTTGCCCGCATACGGCAGACGGGCGTGGATAAGGAAACCATCTACACCTGCTACGTGACGGACGGCAGCCGCAGGCTGATCGGGCTGGTCTCGGTGCGCGACCTGCTGCTGGCGGATTATGAGAACACCATGGAGGAGATAATGGAGACGAATATCATCTCCGTGAACACCTCCGACGATAAGGAGCTGGTCGCCCAGACCCTCAGCAAATACGGCTTTTTTGCCATACCCGTGGTGGACGGCGAGATGCGGCTGGTCGGCATCGTCACCGTTGACGACGCCATGGACGTCATGCAGGAGGAGGCAACGGAGGATATCGAGAAGATGGCGGCTATCACGCCGTCCGACAAGCCGTATCTCAAGACCGGTGTGTGGGAGACATGGAAGCAGCGCGTGCCTTGGCTGCTGCTGCTGATGGTCAGCGCCACCTTCACCTCCATTATCATCAAGTCGTTTGAGGAGGCTTTGGCGGCGCAGGTGGTGCTGACGGCGTTCATTCCAATGCTGATGGACACCGGCGGCAACTGCGGCGGTCAGGCGTCCGTCACAATCATTCGCGCCCTCTCCACCGGCGATGTGGAGTTTTCCGATCTGCTCCGTGTCGTGTGGAAGGAGCTGCGCGTGGCGCTCGCCTGCGGCGTGACGCTGGCGGCGGTCAGCTTCGGCAAGCTGCTGCTGCTCGACCGCGTCGGCACGGTGGTGGCGCTGGTGGTCAGCCTCACGCTGGCGACGACGATATTCTTCGCCAAGATAATCGGCTGCACACTGCCCATGCTCGCCAAAAAGGTCGGCTTCGACCCGGCGGTCATGGCATCGCCGCTCATCACCACCATTGTGGACGCCATCTCGCTCAGCGTCTATTTCCGCTTTGCAACAATGATACTGAAAATATAATTTACAAGAAATTATACTATATGTATTCAAAATTCGGCGCACGGAGGGATAAATTATGGAAACCGGACTGAAATATACGCTTGATTTTACCGTGGACGAAAGCCTGACCGCCCGCCACGTCGGCAGCGGCAGCGCGGGCGTGCTGTCCACGCCGATGATGATAGCCTACATGGAGGGCGCGTGTCTGAAGTGCGTGCAGCCACAGCTTGAGGAGGGCTTTACCACCGTCGGCACGGCGGTGAATATCCGCCACCTGGCGGCAAGCAATGTGGGCGAGCGCGTCACTGTGGAGTGCGAGCTGACGGAGATCGACCGCCGACGCCTCACCTTCCGCGTGGCGGCGAAAACCGAGCGCGGCTTGATAGGCGAGGGCACGCACGAGCGGTTTATCGTCGACGCCGCCCGCTTCGGCGAGAAAAAGTAAGGGAGCGAGGGCGGCAACGCAAAGAAAGACGTTTTTGTGAGAAAAAACATAAAAAGGAAGCGGTCATGAGAGCATTGAAGCTGTCAAGACCGCTTTTTGTTGCAATAAATCGTAAAAAAGCCTTCCCCGGCGGGGAAGGCTTTTTTGCCATATTACTGCTGCTCGGCGAGCTTTTTATAGCTCAGATAGCGCGCGTGCGCTTCCTCTGCCGCCTGCCTGAACAACGTCTCGGCGTTCTGCGGGAAGGTCAGCCCCAGCGCGGCGTAGCGCGTCTCGCCGGCGAGGAAATCCTCATATTTCATGCTCGGCTCCTTGGAATCAAGCGTGAAGGGCTGCGCCTTGGCGGGGTCATAGCGGTACAGCATCCAATAGCCGGAGTCCACGGCGCGCTTCATCTCCGCCTGCGCGTCCTGCATGCCGGACTTGATGCCGTGCGAGATGCAGGGGGTGTAGGCGATGATGACGGACGGACCCTTGTGCCGCTCCGCCTCGGTCACCGCCTTGATGAGCTGCGAGGGGTCTGCGCCCATCGCCACGGAGGCGACATAGCAGTTGTTATAGCTCATCATCAGCCTGCCGAGATCCTTCTTGGCGCTCTTTTTGCCGCTCGCCTGAAACTGCGCCACCGCGCCGAGCGGCGTCGCCTTGGAGCTTTGCCCGCCGGTGTTGGAATACACCTCGGTATCTATGACGAAGATGTTCACGTCCTCGTTCTGCGCTACGACGTGGTCGAGACCGCCGTAGCCGATATCATATGCCCAGCCGTCGCCGCCGTACATCCAGATGGTCTTTTTGCTCAGCTGGTCGCGGCGCTCCCAAACCTGACGGCGCAGCTCCTCCGCCCGCGCGTCCGCCAGCGGCTTTTCCAGCGCAGAGATCAGCGCGTCGGAGGCGGTGCGGGAGGCGGCAAGGTCGTCGTAGCTGTCCAGCCACGCGCCGATAAGCGCCTGCAGCTCGCTGCCGGCAAGCCCGCGCAGCTCCTCCAGCAGACCGCGCACGCGCGCGCGCTGCTGCTTGACCGCCAGCGCCATGCCGAGGCTGAACTCTGCGTTGTTCTCAAACAGCGAGTTTGACCACGCGGGGCCGCGTCCGAGATGGTTGACGGTGTAGGGGAAGGAGGGCATCGGCGAGCCCCACGCCTGCGAGCAGCCGGTGGCGTTCGCCCAATAAATGCTGTCGCCGAAAAGCTGCGTCAGCAGCTTGGCATACGGCGTTTCGCCGCAGCCCGCGCAGGCTCCGGAGAACTCGCACAGCGGCTGGCGGAATTGACTGCCCTTGACGGTTTCGGCGTTGAACAGCCCCTCCTTCGGGCTGAGGGATATCGCATATTCCCATTCACGCTCCGCGGGCGCGATATCGTGCACGGGCGTCATGCGGAGTGCCTTTTCCTTGGCGGGGCAGGAGGCGGCGCAGCTTCCGCAGCCGGTGCAATCCGGCACACTGATCTGCATTGAATACGCATATTCCTTCGCGCCCGTCGCCGGTACGGTGACAAATCCTGCGGGCGCCGCCGCCTTTTCCTCCGCCGTCAGCAGGAACGGGCGAATGCAGGCGTGCGGACATACCAGCGAACAGCGGTTGCACTGGATGCATTTTGTGCTGTCCCACACGGGGGCAAAGAGGGACACGCCGCGCTTTTCATAAGCGGTGGTGCCGAGAGGCATGGTGCCGTCGGCATAGGGCAGCACGGCGCTGACGGGCAGCTCGTCGCCCTTCTGGGCGTTTATCGGCTCCAGAATATTGCTGATGAACTTCGGCACGGCGCGGCGCGCGGGTGCGGGCGCGTCCTCTGCATTCACCCAGCCTGCGGGAACGTCCACGCGCTGCACGGCGGAAACGCCGCTGTCAATGGCGGCGAGGTTCATCTGCACGACCTTGTCGCCCTTCTTGCGGAAGGTCTTTTCTGCCGCTGCCTTCATATGGGCGACAGCCTCATCCGTCGGGATGATGTTCGCCAGGCTGAAGAACGCCGCCTGAAGCACCATGTTGGAGCGTTCGCCCAGACCGAGCGAGCGGGAGATGGCGTTGGCGTCGATGATGCAGAGGCGCGCCTGCTTCTCCGCCAGTGCGCGGCGCACGGCGGCGGGCAGATGCTGCGCCAGCTCTTCCGCCTTCCACTCGCAGTTGAGCAGGAAGGTGCCGCCGGTCTTCAGCTCGGAAAGTATGTCGTACTTGCTCAGATAGCTTTGGTTGTGGCAGGCGATGAAGTCCGCCTCCTTGACTAAATAGGAGGACAGTATCGGCTCGTGTCCGAAGCGCAGATGCGAGCGAGTGACGCCGAAGGACTTCTTGGTGTCGTACTCAAAATACGCCTGCGTATACATATCGGTGTTCTCGCCGATTATCTTGATTGAGTTTTTGTTGGCGCCCACGGTGCCGTCGCTTCCCAGCCCCCAGAACTTGCAGCTTACGGTTCCCTTGTGCGCCACGGAGAACGCCGTTTCCGGCAGGGAAAGCTCCGTCACGTCGTCCTTGATGCCAATGGTAAAGCTGTTCTTCGGCTGCTCCGAACGCAGATTTTCGAACACGGCGGCGATGTGCGCAGGCGCGGTGTCCTTGGAGGACAGTCCATAGCGTCCGCCATATACCTCCGGCGCGTCCTTCTCGTGGGCAAAGGCGGCGCAGACGTCGAGATAGAGCGGCTCGCCGGCGCTGCCCATTTCCTTTGTGCGGTCAAGCACGGCTATGCGGCGCACGCTGCGCGGCAGGGCGGCGAGGAAGTGCCGCACGGAGAACGGGCGGTAGAGATGCACCTGCAAAAAGCCCACGCGCTCGTCGCGGCGGCAAAGCTCATCCACCGTCTCGCGCACAGCGCCGGAGACCGAACCCATGGCGATGACGACGCGCTCCGCGTCCGGCGCGCCGTAGTAGTTGAAGAGGTGATATTCGCGCCCTGTCATTCGGCTTATTTCTGCCATATATTCCTCCGCGATGTCCGGCAGAGCGGCGTAAAGCCCGTTGTTCGCCTCGCGGAATTGGAAGTAAACATCGGGATTCTGCACCGTGTTGCGCAGGGTGGGATGCTCCGGATTGAGCGCGCCGTCGCGGAAGCGGCGCAGCGCCTCGCGGTCGAGCAGCGCGGCAAGCTCGTCATATTCCAGCGCCTCTATTTTCTGTATCTCGTGGCTGGTGCGGAAGCCGTCGAAGAAGTGCATGAACGGCACTCTGCCGCGAATGGCGGCGAGATGCGCCACTCCTGCCAGATCCATGACCTCCTGCACACTGCCGGAGGCGAGCTGGGCAAAGCCGGTCTGACGGCAGTTCATCACATCGGAATGGTCGCCGAAGATGGACATGGCGTGCGTGCCCACGGTGCGCGCCGCGACGTGCAGCACGGCGGGCTGCTGTGTGCCGCTGATGCGGTGCAGCGTCGGTATCATCAGCATCAGCCCCTGCGAGGAGGTGAAGGAGGTCGCCAGCGCGCCTGCCTCCAGCGCGCCGTGCACCGCGCCTATCGCGCCCGCCTCGGACTGCATTTCCACCAGCGAGACCGTCTGCCCGAAGATGTTTTTGCGTCCGGCGGCAGACCATTCGTCGGTCTTTTCCGCCATTGGCGAGGAGGGCGTGATGGGATATATCGCCGCCACCTCGGAAAAAGCGTAGGCGATATATGCCGCCGCCTCGTTGCCGTCAATTACCATGGTTTTTCTTTTTTTCATGCTCATAACCTCCGTTATTTCGTTTGCTCCCGATTTTGCAAAATAAAAAAGCCCGGAGTCCCGCGCATGCGCCGGACTCCGGAAAAGCTGCGATATTCACTTGCTCCGCGCCCCGCTGCGGGCGGCGCAAAAACGGCGTTTGCCGCAAAAAGCATCATATCATCACCGTTTAGTATAATATAGGCTTCAGCCAAGCTGTCTATATTATATTATCGCCGCCGCAAAAAAGCAAGAGGATTTTTGCCGAATACGGTGTGCGGCAGAGAATGCCCTGCGGCACGCGCAGCGCGGGCGTTCTCTCACGGCTGCGGACCGAACAGCACCTCGGCAAAATGACCCAGCGCGCGGTTTTTCATGCGGTAAACATTGCTCGTTTCATAACCCAGCTCCTCGCACAGCCTGTCCACATGCCCGGACTCGCGGTTTATGTAAAACCTGTCCAGCACCTGCTGTTCCCGCGCGGGCAGACTCTCCAGCGCGATGCGGGTCAGCTCTGCGGCGGCGGCAGTCTCCTCATACTGCCGCTGCACCTCCTCGTCCTCAAGCTTTTGCAGGCGCAGGCGCATCACCTCCAGCGCCGCCAGCCTCAGCTTATATTTCAGCAGTTCGTTCTGCGCCAGCTTTTTGTTATCCTTGTTATTCATGCTTCTCCTCCTTTTTCACAGCCTCTTCGGCTTTACACCCCCGTTTACAGGCGGGTTTTCAACATTATTCACAGCTTTTTCCACAGTTTTTGTGCAAAAGCAGCCTTCAAAGAGCCCCAAGCTCACCGCTTCCGCAATGCGGGCATATGCTGATGAAATAGCGGCAGGGCGTCCCGAAATGCTCCAGTATTTCCGATGGCTGCCTGTCCGGCGAGTGGAAAGACCGGCGGCAGTCAAAGCAAAAAAACAATGCGGTTCCCTCCTTTTGTTGCGTATTACGTACCAAGAATAACATTTATTTTGGTACGTGTCAAGTAACTTTTTTGCGGAAAATTTACAAAAACTCTTGCAATTTTGCGCCATGCATGCTATCATCAGAACATAAGTTACGTAAAACGCAACAGGAGGGATAGCATGAGCATCGGCGCAAATATCCGTCAGGCGCGCCGGCGCGCGGGGCTGACGCTGGAAGAGCTGGCGGGGCACGTCGGGCTGAGCCGGCAGACGCTGAGCCGTTATGAAAACGGCGTGATAAGCAATATCCCTCACCGCACGCTGGAGGCGATGGCGGAAAAGCTGGGCGTGGCGCCGGAGGTGCTGATGGGCTGGGCGGAGCCGCCGCAGAGCTTCAATCCCAACGTTTCTCAGAGCGGCAATCTGGTGACGTTCCGAATACTGGCGGGCGTTTCCGCCGGGTATGAGGGCTTTGCCTACGAGTACGACGGCGACGAGCGCGAGACGCTGCCGCTGGCGATGATCCGCGGCTTTCCCGCCTCGGAGTGCTGCCTGCTGCGCGTCAGCGGCAATTCAATGGCGCCCCGCATCTGCGACGGTGACCGCGTGCTCGTGCATCTCCAGTCCTCAGTGGACAGCGGCGAGGTCGCCGTGATGATCTACGAGGGGGAAAAGTCCACCATCAAGACCGTGCGTTATGTCAACGGCGAGGACTGGCTGGAGCTGATCCCGGCAAATCCCGAATACGAACCGCGGCGGATCGAGGGCGCGGAGCTGGAGCGCTGCAAGGTATTCGGCAAGGTGATCAAGCTGATCCGCGACGTATAACGGCATGGGAGTGGAGATAGAATATAAGCTGGCGCCCGTTTCCGCGCAGGAGGCGGAGGCGGTGCTGGGCGATCCGCAGATCGCGCCGCATCTCGGCGCGCGGCGGCGCATCCGCATGGAGACGGCGTATTATGACACGCCGGACGGCGCGCTAGCGCGGCGGAAATATACCCTGCGGCTGCGGCGCGAGGACGGCGCGGGCGTGTGCGCATTCAAGAGCGGCGGAGTCCGTCGGCTGGAGACGGAGCGGGCGGCGGAGGATATCGCGCAGGGCGTGCGGGCGCTGCTGGCGTCCGGCGAGCTGCCGGCGAACGCGGCGGAGGCGCTGCGCGGAGAGCTGCGGCAGACCGGCGGCGCGGCGTTTGTCCGCACCTGCGTGCCGTATCGCCGCGGCGGGCTGAGCTGCGAGATAGCCTTTGACCGCGGCGAGCTTTTCGGCGGCGGGCGGCGCGAGGCGCTGGGCGAGCTGGAGCTGGAGCTGAAGGCGGGAGACGCGGCGGAGCTGCGCCGCCTCGCGGAATATATAAGCAAAAAATACGCCCTGTCCCCGTGCAAGGTCTCAAAGCACGGGCGGGCGCAGAGATTGGGAGTGTGTGATATGAAGAAACCCGTCGATCCGTTTTTTGTGGCGTCCGAGATGCTGAACTGGTGCATCCGCACCGGCTATGTGGAGTTCGAGCTGGACGAGGAAAAGGCGGTGCATTATTACGTCACCGAGCTGGGACAGAAGGAGCTGCCGGAGAAATACGGCGTGGACTTTGACAAGCCCTGCGCCCGGATAAAGGAATGAACGGGCGCAAGGATCTGGGCTATGGGCTGTTCGGCGTGATCGCCGCCGCGCTGACGGCGGGGATCTGGTACGCCTGCCGCGCCTCGGAAACGCTGTCCATGGCGCTGCGCACCGCCGCGCTCTTTCTGCGTGAGGAGCTGGCGCGGCTGTGCGGGCTGTGCCCCCTGCCGGTCAGCGAGCTGCTGATGCTGGCGGCGCTGCTGGGCGTAGTTCTGCTGTTTGTGCTCTGCTGCCTGCGGCGCGGCTGGCGCGGGCTGATGGGCGTGCTGACGCGGCTGCTTGCCGCGGGCGGCGTGCTGGCGCTGCTGTTCATGCTGCTGTACGGCGTGCAGTACAGCGCGCCGCCGCTGGAGGAGTCGCTGCGCATGGAGGTAGGGCAGTACACGCTGCGCGAGCTTTACGGCGCGGCGGAGAGCGTGACGCGGGAGATGAACCGGCTCGGCGAGTCGGCGCCGCGCAGCGCGGAGGGCGAGTGCAGCTTCGGCAGCTTTGAGGAGCAGGCGGAGGCGGTGCGGGAGGCATACGCCGTGCTGGCGGGCAGATATACCGTGTACCGCCGCGCGGAAAAGTCGCCGCCGCCGCGGCGTGCGGCGATCCTCTCAAAGCCGATGTCATACGTCGGCATATCGGGCTATTTCTTCCCTTGGAGCGGCGAGGCGGTGGTCAGCGGCGACAGCGTGGCGACGCATTATCCCTTCTATATCGCGCACGAGGCGGCGCATGCCCTCGGCGTGGGACCGGAGGACGAGGCGAACTTTTCCGCCTTTCTCGCCTGCATGAGCTCGGAGGAAGACAGCCTGCGCTATTCGGGGCTGATAAACGCATACGTGTATCTGAGCAACGCGCTGTACGAGCAGGACGTCGCGCTGGCGAGGGAAATTTCCGCCATGGTGAGCGAGACCTGCCGCGCCGACCTGCGGCGGCTGAACGAGCATTACGAGCGGTATGAGACGCCCGTGCGCGAGGCGGGGCAGAAGATCAACGACGCTTACATAAAGGCGACCGGCCAGCCGGACGGCGTGCAAAGCTACGGCAAGGTCGCGGACTTTATCATCGCCTGGTATATGGCGAGATAGGAGAATACAGCAATCGCCGGAGCGGGGGCAAATGCCCGCTCCGGCGCTTTTTGCGCGAGTGGCGGTTAATAATATGTTGGACACCAGAAATCAGCCAAAGAAAGCTCCGGAAAGCCGGTTATGTCGATCCTGTCCTTGCCGCGCAGGCGGTCTAAATGGGTGCGGAAACCGTTGACGGTGCTTATGATATCGTCGGATTCTTCCTCTATCAGGCAGTCCGTTATCTGCCGGAGCTGGCGGGGAAAGCGCTTCGCCAGCTCGTCGGCATGCGCCAGCAGCCAGGCGGCAAAGGGATGATCCTCGGTGATGCCGTATCGAAAGTGGGGAAGTTCATCACAGAGATAGCTGCGGCTGTCGTCGTCCGCCGCCTTGCAGAACTTCATCGGCGGAAAGCGGTCATAACGTCTGTCGGCTGGTACGGTCTTTTTTGAATAAGAAATAGGCAGACCTGATCTTTCATAGCGAATAGTCATGTCATAATCGTCCTGCATGGCTGCATATTTAAATCTGCTTAACAGTGACGGATTTGAAAGGACGTCAAAAAATGGTGGCTTAATATTGTCAGGCAGCAACGCTTTGCCAAATTCGGTATTTCTTATGCGCCTCCATTCCGGAAGCAAGACATTGCCGCACAATTTAGAAAAGACGTTAATGTGTTGCACTGACTTGTCGTTAAATAGCTGCGTGCAAATAAACTCCATGGCAAGCGCGGCTTCCGCAGGCAGTGCGGAGATACGGCTGCGTCCGACGTCTACTGTCGGTCGCAGCTTACCCTCCAAATAGAAAAGATAATCTAGACTATAAATAGGGTAAAGTGGATGCACGCCATTTCCCATATCTGCATCTGCCAGAACGGCAGTATATGCACAGCATATACCGCGGCATTCGGTGTTTCCGGTCAGCTCCGGCAGCGTTTTGCAGCTCGGGGCAGCTAAGCTTATTTCAAACCATTCATTTTGCCCCGTCAACTTAAGCTGCCGCCGACCGTCCATAAACTCCCACCTTGCATGGAGAATATATTTTTGATCCCCCACCTGTACGATTGGCAAATCAATAACCTCGTACTTCATCGCCACGCCGGACATGCCGGGCAGCAGCGCATACTTTCCCTCATCAAGCGGCGTGGTCGTCACTTTTATCCGTGGATATTTTCCCGCCGCCCACGGAAACGCCTCGTCGAAATCCCGCTTTGCCCACTCGGGCAACTCATACACCCGCTCGCCGCTGAGCGCATGCGCCTCGTCCATGATCTCCTTATAGGTCCTGCCGATACGCTCGCCGTTGTAATATACCGGCATGCGCGCGCCGCACAGATATTTTGCCGCCGCCCGCCGCAGGTCGACGCCGCCCAGCTTGCCGGGGTCGAGCTTCACCACAATGGAGGTGCCGGGCGTTTGGCGGTAGCCGTTGGGCTCTTTGGGCAGACCCCTCGCCGTGACGTCGGCGGGAAACGGCAGCTTTTTTGCGACCTGATGATCCTGTGCCTGGTCGCGCAGGACATAATAGCCGTTCAGCTTCGGTATCTCCATGCGCAGCCCATAGCCGTTTATCGTGCCTTTCTGGTCGTGTTCCCGCTCGTTTTTACGCTCGTCCCAATAAAGGGTGGATATCTCCGCGCCCGTGCCGCAGAGGAAGCAGGAGAGAAAGCCGATGCCGAACCGGCTGATCCCGCGGTAGTCCTCCTTGACCTTGTTATCGCGCAGGTCGCGCTTCAGCTCGTCGGAATTGTAGTACGAATTGCCGACCTTGAGAAAATACCGCTTCATCATGCCGCGGGTCATGCCCGTACCGCAGTCGTCGATGCGGAAGATGAGGGCGCCGCTCTCGTCATATCCTTCCCAGAGGCGGATCGCCGCCTCCTCGCTCTCCGCGTTGAAATCCTTGTCAAGCTTTGCGCGCAGCAGCGTCGCGTCTATCGCGTTCTGCAGCAGCTCCCGCACAAAAACGTCGTTGCGGTCGTACAGGTTTTCTCCGGTCAGGAGGCTGAGTATCTGCTCCTGATCCATGGTGAGGCTGAAGGGATCGCTGTCATAGCCGATGCTTTTGATCCCGTCACGTGACACGCTGCGCGGAATGGGAAGCCCACGCTGCCAGTCCTTCTCGCAGGATTTTTTAAGGCGGTCGAACAGGATCAGTTCCTTGTCGATCATGTCCAGATACGCCAGCAGCCCAAACTGGGTATCGGGGTCCTTGCATTTAGCTGCAAAGCCAAGCTCTTTGTCGGACGGTTTTTCAAGAAATTTAAATCCGAGCGACGCCATGTGCTTGCGAAATTCCTTCATGCTGCGCTCGTTTCCGGCGGCAAAGCTGAACAGGACCTCCGGCGCGCGGCTGTGGTCAAAGTCCAAAAGGTCTGCCAGCCGCAGCATCAGCGCGCAGAAGCGCGGATCGGCGTCGTAGAATTCGAGATAATTAAAGCTGTCTTCCTTAAGAAAATTCTCATCCTCGCCGTGCGCCTGACATACGGCGATCACTGTTTCTTGGGGAACGATTTCCGAAGGGCAACTCGTGAATTTAAACGCATCACGGTTCAAAAGCTCAGGCAGCCGGAAGGGGTGCAGCCAGCGCCGATAATTCTGCTGCATAGACTCGGATAATTCGTCAAAGTCCAGATCTATCTTGTCCGGGGCGTATTCCCGCAGGAAATCGTTCAGCATGTTTTTGTTGCTCTTTGCCTTTTCCAATCCTTCGGGGTCATACACCATGCCGATATCGTGCAGCGCCGCCGCCAAAATCAGCAGCTCGCACTCGCAGACGGACAGGTTTTTTATCTGATCGCCCAATATCTCTCCCATGAGGTCGATCACGTTCAAAATATGCCTGCCGTCATGGAGAGTGTAGTTTTTAAACTCAACGGGAACATGAGTAAGCCAGTCTGCCGCAGCATTATAGACATCCTCTACCCAATTTGACCGTCTGGTATCGTGCTTTTTCCTGATATACGCCTTCCATAGCTTGGTTTCTGTCAGTTTTTCTGATCGCTGGCTCATGCCTTCACCCTCCCCTGTTCTCTGTCTATGACATAATATTACACTGTCAAAACCATAAACGCAAGGCATTACAATAAAAATGCAAACGATTTGCGCCTTTCGCCCGCCGCAGACCAAAAAAGCGCCGGAAGGGCATTTGCCCTCCCGGCACATTTAAAAACTTGCGGATATGGACGCCGGCAAAATTATGCCTTTTGTTCTGCAAGCTGCTTTGCCGGCAGAGTATAGCCCTCCGGTCCCAGCCGCAGACTGAGCGCCTCGCGCATCTGGGGCGGGCGGATGTGGCAATAGCCCATCGGGTTCTTTTCCAGATAACGCTGGTGATATTCCTCCGCCGGAAAGAAGTTTTGCAGCGGGCCGATCTCCACGGCGAACCTGTCCACCGCCGCCGCTTCGATCGCCGCCACGCGGCGCACCGTTTCCTCGTCGGCGGGGTCGGTATACCAAACGCCGGTCTGGTACTGATCGCCCACGTCGGGCCCCTGCTGCTTTTCCACCGTAGGGTTTATGACGTAGTAAAACACCAGCAGAATATTCTCCAGCTCGGTCTGCGCGGGATCGTAGCAGACACGCACCGTCTCGCGGAAGCCGGTGTCGCCGTCGCAGACGCTGCGGTAGTTCGCCTCCTGCTCGCCCACGCCGTTGGCATAGCCGCAGACCACGTCCATCACGCCGGGCAGCGCGCGCATGAGCTTTTCCATGCCCCAAAAGCAGCCTCCGCCGAGATAAATCTCCTTCATTTGCCTCACCTCACGTTTTTAAACAGTATACTACAGAGATCGCAAATAATCAAATCCATTCTGCGGAACGCTTAGGCGAGTTTGAAAATTTATCATAGACACTCTTTTACGCTGCTTATCGCAAGGGAAACGGGGGAGTTTGTTCTTTGAGTTGCCTTTTTTGAGAACTATTGCACAGCAGGACGGGAAAATGGTATAATATACGCAGGTGAATGACGTTTTTCATAGGCAAATGCCGCAGACAGGAGGCAGGGAAGATGAACAAAGACGAGATACGCGCATTGTTTGAAAAATACTGCAAAAAGCTGAGGATAACTCCGGCGTGGGACGTGAAGCTGGAGCTGGTCGAGGACCCCGCATGGGGCAAGACGGGCGACTTCAAGCTGGACTGCGACGACCGCAAGGCGGTGCTGATGCTAAATGTCGCCGCGCCCAAGCAGGAAAATCTGGAGGAGGTCATTATCCACGAGCTGATGCATATTAAAATGTATCCGCTGGACCAGGTGACGGAGTCACTTATCCGCAGCGGCTATGAGGAGGGCTCGCGGGCGCGGGACTTTGCCTATCGGCAGTTTTTCACGGCGCTGGAGCAGACCGTGGAGGAGCTGGCGAAATGCTTTTTGCTTGAGTTCGGAGAAAACCGCGAGCTTTCCTACGGCAGATGCCGGGGTCAGAAATCCTTCAACGACCTTTTCGACGGACTTAGGAATATCGAATGAGGGCTGGAAACCCCGCCGTGAGGTAAGCAGACTTGTGCAGCTTTTGTGCTGATGCGGAGCAGAATTTAAAAACCGGAGGTTAGGGAAAGGTGCGGAAAGGATTTGCAAAAATCACGGTTTTATTTTTCCTCTTTGTTTTTTTGCTTGCGGGCTGCAAGATGCAAAGCGATATAAAGCGGGGCAGCGGTGCGGCGCAGGCTTCTGACGTTCTGCCGCTGTCCTTCAGCGGAGAAAACAGCTCATATGTTATAAAACCGACACAGTTTACCCTGAAAATGGATGGAAGTCCTTCGGAGCTTCCATGGATCGGCGTTGACCTCAATTACCCGCAGCTTGTCCTGATGAACGACAAGGCGATGCAGCAGAAAATAAATGTCATGCTGTTCGATGCGGCTGTGCAAATGCTGCATGACGGCTCCACGGCGTCGGATTTGAACGGTATTGCAGCGGCGATGATTGCGGAAGAAACAGACCGCATAGATGGCTTGTGTTCTGCCGATGTCGGCTATGAAGTTCTTTATTTTGACGCCGAAACGCTGTCCCTGTGCTTCAAGGGAAGCGTTGCATCGGGAGGTGTGCGGGTAATTTCCGATGAGTATTATGTAACGATTGACCTGACAAGCGGAGATTATATTCGACTCACGGAACGGTATACTGCCGAAGCTGTGCAGCGGGCGATATCAAACGGCAGCTATGAGGCGATTGCGGGAGATTATCTCCCCGGCGGTTGGGGCGACCATTTTGCCATGCGCGAAGAGTTTGCCAAGGCGTTTGAAACCGGCTTGCAGTATGCCGATGTGTGGCGGTTGGAGCGCGCGCCGTTTTCATTTGGAAAGTATGAGGTCGAGTATTCGGGCATGGACAGCGAGAGTCCGGAGTATTTCGGCATGGACCGCGAGAATATTTATGTCCGCTTTGGATTTTATGACTCTTTGAACGGATATTGCGTGCTGAAAATACCCAAAATTGAATTGTCATGACGCCCGCGCCTCGCCGCGGCGGGGCTTGACCTGCGGCGGAGCGTGTGATATATTTATATAGCCTTGCGGCAGACAGTTCGAGACCATCCTGTCTATAAACAAAACTAGGGACGGAAACAACATATTTTTTGTTGAAGCGGCTGTCTCAAAAGAGAGCCTCTGCCATTCCCGCGCGTCTGCGCGGGCGCCTCGTACTGCGGCAGAGCGCCTGAGACCGCCGTATTTTTGTCTGAGGAGGTGACGAAAACAGATATGAAAAAACTAAGCAGTACCCAAAAGCTGGCGATATCCGGCGCAGTCATGGCGGCGTATATCGCGGTAATGTATCTCACGCAGAGCTTTGCCTTCGGGCAGTATCAGGTGCGCATCGCCACGGCGATATACGGACTGGCATATCTGTTTCCGTTCCTGGCAGTGCCGCTGGGTCTTTCAAATCTGCTCGCCAATATGCTGATGGGCGGGCTGGGCGTATTCGACATCGTCGGCGGCGGACTGGTCGGGCTGCTGACCGCCGGCTGCTGCGCTCTGCTGGGCAAGCGGCGGCTGCCGCCGTGGCTCACGGCGCTGCCCGTCACGCTGATACCCGCGCTGGGCGTGTCGCTGTGGCTGTCAGGGCTGCTGGGAGTGCCTTACTGGACGCTGGCGCTCAGCCTGCTGGTCGGTCAGGCGATATGCGGCGCGGTCAGCGCGCTGCTGGTCACGGCGCTTGGACGCATATGGAAAAGGAGGTAGGAGCATATGAGCAAAAGAGATACGGAGGGGCTTAGCCTGCTGGGCGGCAAAGCCACCGAATACGGCGGCGGCTATGACCCCGGAATACTGGAGACCTTTATAAACAAGCACCCGGACAACGATTATTTCGTCAAGTTCAACTGTCCGGAGTTCACCAGCCTCTGCCCCATCACTGGACAGCCGGATTTTGCGACGGTGTATATTTCCTACGTTCCCGGCGAGCGCATGGTGGAGAGCAAGTCGCTCAAGCTGTATCTGTACGGCTTTCGCAACCACGGGGATTTTCACGAGGACTGCATGAACATCATCATGAAGGATCTTATCCGGCTGATGGAGCCGAAATATATCGAGGTCTGGGGCAAGTTCACGCCCCGCGGCGGCATCTCCATCGACCCCTACTGCAATTACGGCAGACCCGGCACCCGCTGGGAGGAGGTCGCATGGCAGCGCCTCAGCCGCCACGACATGTACCCGGAAAAAATAGACAACCGCTGATAAACATGAGAAATGCCGCCTCGGCTTTTGCCGAGG
>JAFTDT010000121.1 GCA_017453985.1 Clostridia bacterium | reverse complement strand
GTACGGTGCCTGTGCTTTCCGGCAGCCTGCGCGAGAGCAGACTTTATGTAAACGAAGGCTTTTCCGCATATCTCCGTCCCGAAGAACAGGCGCGTATAGGCATATCTATCAAGGGGGCGCGTTTCTGCTATGCTCCGGTGAGAGCGGGCGAGCCATACGGCGAACTTCGGGTGCTATGCAAAGACCGCATCATTTTCAGCACGCCTATTTATTTTTCGGACAGTGTAAACCTGACAGAGAGGGAAGGAAACAGCCTGTGGGACAGGATACAGAACATATTCAGGAGAAAAAACCTGTAAAAGAACGCATACACAAATGGATGTCGGCGCAGGGGATATGCTCCCGCAGAAAAGCGGAGGAATATATCCGTCAGGGTAGAGTGCTCATAAACGGCGTCCCTGCGCAGATTGCCGACGCCGTCTGCGGCAGCGAGGAGATACTGCTGGACGGCAAGCCGCTGAAAAAGACGTCCGGAGCGCATATATATATAATGCTGAACAAGCCACGCGGATATGTCGTCACGCTTGCCGACGAGCGCGGACGCAAACAGGTTTCAGACCTTGTGGCTGATATTCCCGCAAGGATATATCCTGCCGGCAGGCTGGACATGTATTCCGAGGGGCTGCTGATCATGAGCAACGACGGCGAGCTTACGCACAAGCTCACGCATCCTTCCCATGAGGTGTACAAGCAGTATCTGATAACGATAACCGCGAGAGAAGATCGGGAGGCAGAGCCGCAAAAGGAATTGGCAGGCAGATTTGTGCTCGACGGCGTCGAGCTCCAGCCGGCAAAATGCACCCTTTTGGGCAGGGACGGCAGCCGCTACAAGCTGCTGATATCTATACGCGAGGGCAAAAACCGTCAGATCCGCAGAATGTGCGAGATAAGCGGATATACGGTAAATCAGCTCCGCCGCGTGGCGATAGGCAAGCTACGCCTCGGAGACCTGCCGGTGGGCAAATACCGGCATCTCAGCGACGCGGAAGTGGCATATCTGAAAAATCTTTGACCGGCAAGCGGTCGTGTCAATAATAATGCTGAATGCTTAAGGTGTGATAAATTATGAGGGTCGCTGTAATAGGGGGAGGCGCCGCGGGAATGATGGCGGCGTGCACTGCGGCGGCAAACGGAGCGGAAACCGTCCTGTTTGAGCGCAACAATTCCTGTGGGATAAAGCTCAATATAACAGGCAAAGGTCGCTGCAATCTCACAAACAACTGCGGAACGGACGAACTGCTAAAAAACATACATTGTAATGCCAAATTCCTTTACAGCGCGTTTCGAGTTTTTGATGCGCAGTCCACAATGGATTTTTTCGATAAAGCGGGAGTTCCGCTCAAAACAGAGCGCGGAAACCGGGTGTTTCCGTGCTCTGACCGCGCCAAGGATATAACAGAGGCGCTGCTGCGGATTATGAAGCAGCAGGGCGTTAAAATAATCAATCGCTTTATAGAGCATATAAGCGCCGCCGACGGGCACGTGCTCGGCGTAACAGATAAAGGCTCCGTATTTTATCCCTTTGATCGCGTGATCCTTGCGACGGGAGGTCTGTCATACCCCAAGACAGGCTCAGACGGAGCGGGGTATAGGCTTGCAAAGGAGCTTGGACATTCCGTAGTGCGGCAGAGCCCTGCGCTCGTTCCGCTCACGCTTGCCGGAGATATTCCATCTCGGCTCGAGGGACTTTCGCTGAGAAATGTAAAAGTCACGCTTAAAAAAGACGGCAAAAGCCTGTTTTCAGACATGGGAGAAATGCTGTTTACCCACAGCGGCGTATCCGGTCCGCTGATACTTACGGCTTCATCCTTTACTGAACCGGAAGGCTTTCCGTATGAGCTTTTTATCGATCTCAAGCCGGCGCTGACTCCTGATGTGCTGGACAAGCGTATATTGAAGGATTTTTCCGAGCTGCTGAACAAAAACTTCAGTAACAGTCTCTCCGGACTGTTTCCCTCCGGGCTGATCCCGATCATGGTAGAGTTGTCCGGCATACCGGAAACGCAGAAGGTGAACTCGGTGACAAGGGAACAGCGCGCAGAGCTTGTTCGCTTGACCAAGGCTCTACCGTTCACGGTCGTCGGAACAGCGTCATACGATGAGGCGATAATAACCGCTGGAGGAATATCTGTAAAGGAAATCGACCCTAAGAGCATGCAATCAAGACTTGTAAAGGGATTGCACTTTGCAGGAGAAATAATAGACGTCAGTGCATATACAGGCGGATTTAATTTGCAGATCGCATGGTCTACCGGCTTTTGTGCCGGACAGGCAGCGGCAAAGGAGTGTGAAGGATGAAACATTATTCCGTGGCGATAGACGGTCCCTCAAGCGCCGGCAAAAGCACAATCGCCAGAGCGATGGCGGCGGATATGCGCTTTATCTATGTGGACACCGGCGCGATGTACCGCGCTGTCGGGCTGTTCGTATCCAGACTCGGCATAGATTCAACAGACGCCGAGCGGGTGATCACCTGTCTGCCGGAGATAGATATTGATATCTCCTACATAGGAGAGGAGCAGCATATTTTCCTGAACGGCGAGGACGTAAACAGCCTTATCCGTACAGAATCAGCCTCGATACACGCCAGCAACGTATCTGCGATCCCGGAGGTCAGAGCATTTTTGCTGGATTATCAGCGTTCCTTTGCCGCGAGCAATAATGTCATAATGGATGGACGCGATATCGGTACCGTAGTGCTCCCCGACGCCGACGTCAAGATATTTTTGACGGCGTCCGCTGAGGTGCGCGCCAGACGCAGATATAAGGAGCAGAAGGAGCGAGGCGAAAAGGTCACATACAGAGAGGTGCTCAAGGCGATACGCCTGCGTGATAAAAACGATTCCACGCGCGCATCCGCGCCCCTGAGGGCTGCGGACGACGCAGTTGTGATCGATACGTCGGACTGCGATCTTGCCGGAGCATGCGAGCTTGTCAGGAGAACGATCCGTGAAAAAATTGGGCTTTAAGATTGTCTACTGGCTCGCATATGCGATCTGCTTTCCCATTTACCGACCCAAAGTTGTCGGCAGGAGCAATGTTCCGGACGGTGCGTGCATAATCTGCGCCAATCACACGGCTATCATCGACGCGGTGCTGCTTGTTCTCGCTCTGGGCAGAAAAGGGGACTACGGAATCATGGCAAAGGCAGAGCTGTTCAAAAACAAGCTGTTCAGCGCCTTTTTCGACATGCTGAACGCAATTCCGGTAAAACGCGGCAAAAGCGATATCTCCGCCGTGAAAAAGTCGTTGACGGTGCTGAAAAACGATAAAAAGCTGATGATATTTCCGGAAGGCACGCGCGTGGGAGAAAATGAAACCTCCGACGCGAAAAGCGGCATCGGCATGCTGGCGGCAAAAACTGCCGTACCGATACTTCCGGTCTATATAACCCCCGGCAGAAAGGCGTTCCGCGGCTGTTCTCTGATATGCGGCAAGGCATATATGCCGGACGGCTCGGATTACAAGGCTATTGCCGATACTGCCATGGACAGGATCCGGCTTCTTGCCGAGCCAAGGAAAGGCGGCGATGCGCTATGACGGATATTACCCTTGCAAGGCATGCCGGTTTTTGCTTCGGCGTCCGGCGCGCTGTCGATATGGCGTTGAGTGCCGCTTCCGAAGATGAAAAAGTTTACTGTGCAGGTCCTCTTATACACAATTCCGCTGTGATCAACGCTCTCAGGGAAAAGGGGATAATCACAGCAGAGTCTCTCAAGGATATTCCAGATGGAGCATGTGTGATAATTCGGGCGCATGGTCTTCCGCTGCCGGATATGGAGCTTTTGCGTGAAAAGGGCTGCCGTATAATAGACGCGACATGCCCAAATGTGGCAAAGATACATGATATTGCCGACAAAATGCGGCAGCAGGGCACTCCCGTTTTGATAATCGGACAGCGTCTGCACCCGGAGATCGTCGGCATAGCCTCACACTGTGCCGATCCGATGTTTGCCGAAACCGAGGAAGAAATACGCGAAATAGCCGAAAAATTCCTTTCTCGACCGCTTGCAGTAGTCACACAGACCACTTTTAATAAAAAAAAGTATGTCCAAATTATAAAAATATTAAAAAAGACTTGTAAAACCATACTGATATTTGATACAATATGTAAAGCGACCGATCTCAGACAGGAAGAAGCCAAGATCGGCGCGGGCAGATCCGATAGCGTTGTCGTAATAGGGGACAAGTCAAGCAGCAATTCAAGAAACCTGTATACGTTATGCTCTGAGCTTTGTGACAACACTGTTTTTATTGAAGACCGTACACAGCTCGACACGGAGAGATTTCGGAATTCAAAAAAAATGTTTATCACAGCCGGAGCGTCTACGCCGGATCATATTATTGAGGAGGTATACGAAATGATGACTGAAGAAAATGAAGTCAGGACTGAGGAAAACACCACTGCGACCGAGAACAGCGAGGTCAAAACCGCCAATTCGGAAAACTTTGCCGAACTGCTGGAGCAATCCCTAAAAACTTTACATACAGGAGAAAAGGTGACCGGCACTGTTACCAAGATCAACGCCACAGATATTTCCGTTGATCTTGGTGTAAAGCAGGCTGCTTATATACCGATGGATCAGCTTTCCGACGATCCCAATTTCAATGTTGCCGAAAATATCAAGGTCGGCGACGAGATCGAGGCATATGTCGTCCGTGTAAACGACGTTGAGGGCTGGGTAATGCTCTCCAAAAAGCGTCTTGACGCTGTTAAGAACTGGGAGAAGGTAGAAGCCGCTGTTGAAAGCCGCGAGCTGCTGGACGGAATTATAATTGACCAGAATAAGGGCGGCGTAGTCGCCTCTGTGCTTGGCGTGCGCGTATTTATTCCCGCCAGCCAGACCGGTCTGCCGAGAGACGCATCCTTCGATTCCATGATGAAGACAACTCACAAGGTGCGCATCACCGAGGTCAACCGTCAGCGCCGCCGCGTAGTCGGCTCCATCAAGGCGCCGATGCTTGAGCAGCGCAGAGAGGCACAGGCAAAGGTTTGGGCTGAGATAGAGGTAGGAAAGGTGTACACCGGCGTGGTCAAGTCCTTTACCTCCTACGGCGCATTTGTCGATATCGGCGGAGTAGACGGCATGATCCATATCTCCGAGCTTTCATGGGGTCGCATCAAGCATCCGTCAGAGGTGCTGGAGATCGGTCAGCCGGTCACCGTGCGCGTCATCGCGCTTGATTCCGAAAAGAGAAAGATATCCCTTGGTTATAAGGATCCCAACGACAATCCGTGGATCAAGTTCTCCGAGGGTTACCATGTCGGAGATATCATAAGCGTAAAGGTTGTCAAGTTCATGCCGTTCGGCGCTTTTGCCGAGATAATCCCCGGCGTGGACGGGCTTATCCATATTTCGCAGATCGCCAACAGAAGGATCGGCAAGCCCGACGAGGTGCTGCAGATCGGTCAGCAGGTCGAGGTCAAGATAATCGGCATCGACAACGAGAAGAAAAAGATATCTCTCAGCGCCAGGGCGCTGACAGATCCGTTCGCCGATCTGCCCGAGCTTGATGAGGAGCAGTCGGCAGAAGCCTCTGAGCCTGCCGAGGACGCAGTCGTCTACACGACGGAGGCTCCCGCGGTTGAGGAAACTCCCGCTGAGGAAGCGCCTGCTGTTGAGCCTGCTGAAAAGGAAGAAAACGAATAATCAAATCGCCCAAGATGGCAAGCCAAATGGCTTGCCATCTTGGTTATAAGCTCTTATAGAAACGATTTAATTCACGTTGTTTCGTATGACGGTGATTTTTTCCGCATAAGCGCTGCATATATTTTTGTATCTTCGGCGCTGCGCTTTGCTTCTGCCGCCGCGCAATATCCACATGATAAATTCCCGATCAAGCTTTTCCGGGCAGCCCGGCGCCATGGAGTCCCGCGTTTTTCCTTTATACTCTTTGTTGCGTTTCCATGCCCGGTACAGGCAGGAAAAGCGGTTGAAAATCATGATGATTATCATATCCGCTTCCCTTAGACGGCGTTCGTATTCCAAATTCGTATAATTGCCGTCTATTACCCATGCATCGTGACTATCCATATATTCTTTAACGATAGCCTGCTGCTCATCGCGTGTACGTTCCGTCCAGCCCGGCAGAAAATGCACGGAGTCCAAGTGCAGCGCATCCGTACCGTATTTTTCCGCCAAAGCCTTTGCCAGAGTTGATTTTCCGCTGCCACTGTAACCTAATACGGCGATTTTCATACTTTTGATTCCTCATCTTTATCTGTGGATGTTTTCTTGGGCGGCTTTACCGCACTGAGCGGGTTTTGACTTGCCGCATCCTTGAGATTTTCATCGACGATGTGCGTATAAATCATGGTAGTATCAAGGTTTTCGTGTCCCAAAACCTCCTTCAGCGTGCGAACATCAACGCCGTTTTGATACATCAGTGTTGCAGCGGTGTGGCGCAGCTTATGCGCCGACAGCTTTTTCTGCGAGAGACCGCATTTTTCCAGGTTTTTCTTCACTATCCATTTGACGGTCTGCACGTCTATGCGCTTGCCCTGCTGGCTGATGAACAGGGCAGAGGTGTGACCGCTTTTCGGCGGGATACGCTTGGGATAATATGCTTCCAGCGCCGCACGGCAGGCATCGTTCAGATACACGATGCGCTCCTTGTTGCCTTTGCCGATTATCCGGATGCGATCCTCGGAAATATCGCTGAGATTTATGCCCGCAAGCTCGGATACACGCATGCCGCAGTTTAAAAACAGCGTTATCATGCAGTAATCGCGTTCTTTGTAATGACCGTCTATTGAAGAAAGAAGGTTTAAGCTTTCCTGTAATGTGAGAAATTTGGGAAGTGCTTTTTGCGCCTTTGGAATATCAAGATTATTTGTAGGATTATTATCTATTAGCGAGACTTTGTCGCAATAATACTTGTAAAATCCACGCAAGGCAGAAATTTTTCTTGCTCGCGTTTTTGTGGAATTTCCATATGAAGTCTCAAGACTTTTATGATATTTTGGACGTTCCCTTGAGGCATATATCAGAAAGTCCAGTATTTCGGCGCGTGTCACCGAGCGTGCCAGTTCGATATCAACTTTATCGAGAGATATCTCATCAAAAGGGGAGTCTGCCGGCACAAGCTTGCGCTTTTGCAGAATAAAACGGAAAAATGTCCGCAAATCAAGATAGTATTCGTTTACGGTTTTGGGACTGCGTCCCATGATAGTTTCCATATAGACCAAATAATCGCGGATGACATCGGGAGCATCATGCAGATAGTCCATAATATTCACCACCTTAATAAAGAAAGGAAGCATATGAAATTATACAAAATTTTTATTGATAAAAGTCCGGTAGGTCCATTGACGGTAATAGCTGAGGATAATTATATCATAAGTCTGCAGTTTGGCAAGCTTGAAGTTCAATTATATAATAACAGACCTATATGCGAAAAAGCAAATGCGATTTTGGCAGAAGCCGAAAAGCAGCTCTCGGAATACTTCAGCGGCAGCCGCAAGGATTTTGAGCTGCCGCTGAAGCTCTATGGGACGGAGTTTCAGAAAAAAGTATGGACTGCGCTACGTACGATTGAATACGGCAAGACCGCAACATATAAAGAGTTGGCGGAACTTGCCGGAAACGCCGGCGCAGCAAGAGCCGTCGGTCAGGCAAATCACAATAATCCGATATCTATAATAGTTCCGTGCCACAGAATAATCGGCAGCGACGGAAGCTTGACCGGCTATGGCGGAGGAATTGATAAAAAGCGTATTTTGCTCGATCTGGAGTGCAGATACCTTTAATTACGCTTGAACTGCCGAAATCCCCCTGAATTATACAAAATACTCATTTTGTATAATTTTATATGTTTTTTTACGGTTCTCCCCGTTTATAAGCTTTACTAATAAAACCCGATGCAGCCGTGTGTAAGCTGCATCGGGTGATTTGTTTTTTATCAGCCTTGGCTTTTTCTGCGCTCCATTTCCATCACGGCAAAGGTCGCAACATCTTCCGCAAACTTGCCGCTGCCGAAGCCGGCGTCATATCCCAGCTCTTTGGCTAATTCGTGAGTTATGCGCGCGCCTCCGCATATCAGGACAAATCGCTCACGCAAACCCTCCGCCTCCAGCAGCTCCACCAGCTCGGTCAGGTTTTGGATATGGATATCCTTCTGCGTGACCGTCTGCGATACCAGCAGTACGTCTGCCGATACCTCGACCGCCTTTTTGATAAACTGCTCGTTAGGCACCTGACTGCCGAGATTATAAGCCTCTATCATCTCATAGCGTTCAAGTCCGTAATGTCCGGCAAAGCCCTTGCGGTTCATTATCGCGTCGATGCCGACCGTATGGGCGTCCGTTCCCGTGGAAGCGCCGATGACGACTATCTTTCTGCCGAAATGAGTTCGGATATATTCGTCTATCTCCGGCATTTCCATATGCACTTCGTTTGCAGTCTGCACGTGGATACTCTCATAATCTACGGTGTGCGTGCAGGAGCCGTATACGACGTAGAATGTGAACTCATCGTCAAGCGCGGTATGAAACGCCACGTTCGGCTCGCTGAGTCCCATCTTCTGC
>JAFTDT010000120.1 GCA_017453985.1 Clostridia bacterium | reverse complement strand
CAAAAAACTTCTTCACCTTGTTCGGGTGCATCGCGCAGAGCTTCAGCCCCACGCCGCCGCCGTTTGACCAGCCGACCAGATATGCCGAGTCTATCCCCAGCTTTTCCATAAAAAGGCTCACGTCCTCCGCCAGCTCGTCCAGCGTATCGAAGCGGGCGTTGTAGCTGCTGTCGCCAAAGCCGCGCAGGTCCACGGCTACGCAGCGGTATCTGTCCCTGATGCGCGTGATGAGCGGCTCGAAATGAACGGAGGAGGACATATTGCCGTGGAGCATCAGCACGACCTCGCCCTGTCCTTCGTCAAGATAAGCCAGCGTTTCGCCGCCGATATCCAGCATCTTTTTTTCCATAGCGTCCACTCCTTTCAGATGATTATACCCTTATCGGGGAGATTTGTAAAGCCCACCGTCAGCGCCGCAAACGCCTCCGGCGCCTCGTACATGCTGGCGTGCCCGCTGCCGTTTATCGTCACATAGGCGCTGCCGCGTATGCCCGCGTGCAGGAGCTGCTGCTCTGTAGGCGGCACAAGCGCGTCCTCCGAGGAGGATATCACCAGCGTGGGGCAGGTTATCTCATGCAGCCTGTCGGTCACGTCGTAATCCCGCGAGCTGTCCGTCAGGCGTATCAGCGCCGCCAGCACCTCCGGACGGGAGAAATACTTCGTCAGCGCCGCCTCGCGCCCCTCCATCCACTCGGCATGCTCCTCGAAAAAGCGCGTGGAGTAGATGACGGGTATGGTCGTCAGATAATACGCCAGTCCGCTGCCGGATCTGGCTACCTCGTTCCAGCCGTCGCCTATCTTCCGCAGCCACGGCGAGGTGCGGGCGCAGGTATTGGCAAGCACCAGCCGCCTCACACGGGCGGGATACGCCAGCGCGTATTGCAGCGCCACCTCGCCCCCATAGGAAATGCCCATGATATTAAAGCTCTCGCGCCCCAGCTTTGCCGCCAGCTCCGCCAGCACCGCCTCCAGCAGCTCGACCTGAACGCCGTGGTCATAGCCCGGCTCCAGCCGCTCGCTGTTTCCCTGGTCGAAAAAATCCACCAGTATCACGCGGTTTTGCGCGGTCATGCTCTCGATAAAGGGGCGCCAGCTCGCCGTCGACATCATGATGCCGTTGAGCAGCACTATCGGCTCGCCGGCGCTGCCGTGCAGCTCGTAATACACGCGCCTGCCCCCCAGATACAGCTCCGCCGTCATCATTCGTGCAGTATGCCGAGAGCCGCCGCCTCTTTGGTAAGCTGCTCGCGGAAATCCGGGTGGGCGACGCTGATGATAAGTCTTGCACGCTCCGCCATGGAGGTGCCGCGCAGACAGACCGCGCCGTATTCCGTCACCAGCCAGTCCACGTCGTTGCGGGACAGCGATACCGCCGCGCCGGGCTTGAGCGTGCTGACTATCTTGGAGGTCTCCTCGCGCTCGCCGGTCTCCTTGTTCTTGACCATGGCGGTGGAATACAGGGCGATGATGCTGCGCCCGCCGCGGGACATCTGCGCGCCGATGGCTGTATCCGCCTGACCGCCGGTGCCGGAGAACTGCACGGGACCTATCGACTCCGAGCAGCACTGACCAAAGAGATCTATCTCGATGGTGGAGTTGATGGACACCTGATTGTCATTCTGCGCTATTACGTAAGGGTCGTTGACATAAGCGCCGTCCATTATGGCGACGGAGGGATTGTCGTCGATGAAGTCATACAGCTCCTTCGGTCCCATGGCGAATACCGCCACCATCTTGCCGGGGTGGTTCTGCTTGCACTTGTTGGTTATCACGCCTGCCTTGGCAAGCTTTACCATGCCGCTCGTCAGCATCTCGGTATGCACTCCCAGATCCTTCTTATCCGTCAGGCTGGCGGCGACGGCGTTGGGTATGCCGCCGATGCCGAGCTGTATGCAGTCGCCGTCATGTATCATGTCGGCGATGAGCTTGCCTATCACCATGTCCTTTTCATTCGGCTCGGCGTCGGGCAGCTCCGGCATGGGATAGTCGCAGGCGACGAGCATATCCACCTCGTCCGTGTGAAGCTGCACATCGCCGAAGGTTCTCGGCGCGTTGGGATTTACCTCTAAAATGACCGTCTTTGCCGCCCGCAGCATCGCCATCTCATAAGTATTGCTGAGGGACAGGGACACGTAGCCGTGCTTGTCCGGCTCGGAGGCAATGCCTACGTAGATATCCGGCTTGCGGTGGCTGAGGCGCTTTGACGCCGCCAGATGCAGATGATTGTAAATAAAGCTGACGTTGCCGTTGGCGTGCGCCTTGCGCAGCGCCGGGGTGTAAAACCAGCTCTCTGTGGTAAAGCTGTCCTTATATGCGGGATTTACCATGAACTCATATGCGCCCATGGGCAGACAGTTGGACACGGTGACGTTCTTCACCTTGTCCGCAATGGTGTGCAGCGCGGTCATAAACTCCCTGCCCTCCGCCGCGCCGAGTCCGGTAACGATATAGTCGCCGCTCTTGACGACGGCGAGAGCCTCGGTTATCGTTGCGTATTTTCCCATAATGATATCTCCTTTGCTTTGCTGCCCCTGCCTCCTATATCGGAAGCAGGGGCCTTGATTTTCTAAAGCTGCGTTTTTTTACTTTACCGTCGCCCAGACGTCCTCCATCGACATGATGGGAGATACGACCGACAGCGCGTATACGCCGGTCTCCGGATCAGGCTCAAGCGAGATGGTGTTCAGCGCCAGCGCGGTGATGCCGAGACGGTCGCCGCCCGCAAAGTCTATCTCGCCGCCCATGGGTACATGCATGGGCGCGGACTCCATCGCCGCGATGTAGTTTTCCCACGTCAGCTCCTTGCCGGAAGCCGTGAGCTGCTCAAGCCCGTGCAGGAAGGTGATGCCGGCGACGTAACCCGCCATCGCGTAGGAATTGAGGATATAGGTCTGGGTATAGTCGCTGGAGTCGATGCCGTTTGCCGCCTCCCAAGCCATCATGGAGTTCATGAAGGCATAGTAGTCGTTCAGCCCCGCCTCGGTGGAGGTATCCAGCCATGCGGTGCTGTACACGGGACGGTCGGCGGTGATGTAGCCGGAGCCGACCAGCGTGCCCAGCGTGGTAGCAGAAGCATTGACGTAAGAGGTTATCACGGGTACATTATACTCCACGCCCGCCATGGACGCAATGGCTACCGCCAGCGGCGCCTGATTCATGGCGGCGATGACCACGTCGCATCCCTGCGCCATCAGGTAGGAAACCGCGGAAATGTAGTCGGTGGCGGAAGCGTCTACCTCCTGCACGGTCAGCTCGACCGCGCCCTCCTGCGCCTGACGCCTGATGCCGCTGAGCATACCGGCGCCGGCGTCGTCGGTGGTGGCAAGCACGCCTATCTTGGTGCCGCCCAGACCGACGCCGTTCTCAGAGCTTGCCATGGCGCGCGCCAGCAGCATGCGTCCCTCGCCGTTATAGATCGGCTGCACGGGGAAATAGCACGCCGCCTTGCCGCTCAGCCCCTCCGCGTACAGGTCGGAGATGCCGGTGACTATGTAGGGAGCGGGTATGCCCGTTTCCTTGACGTAGTCCATGGTGGCGGCGACGGTATTGGTGCCGAAGTGTCCAACCAGCGCGAACACCTTGTCGTCCTCTACCAGAGTCTTGGTGTAGGTCATGCCCTGCGCAGCGTCAAAGCCGTCGTCATAATGCTTCAGCTCTACGGAGCGCCCTCCGAAGCCGCCGGCGGTGTTGTACGCCAGCAGCGCCGCCTCAAGCCCTGCGTTGAAGGGCACGCCCACCGCGGCGAAGGCGCCGGTGGTGGCGGCAGTGTTGCCGATATAGATGGTAGTGTCGGTCACGCCCTGGACATAGCCGGTCTCCGTCGGCTCGTCCGCCTGGCTGCCGCCGTCGTCCGGGGTAGTGTTCTCATTGCCGCCCTCGTTGTTCGGGGTCGTGTTCTCGGTGTTGCTTCCGGGGTCGGGGGTCTGCGTCGGCTCCTTGGTGCATGCCGCCATGGACAGCGCCAGTGCGAGCACCAGCAGCAGAGCGATAGTTTTCTTCATTTTCATTCTCCCTTTCGTTTTAAATTTACGTGCGTATGTTTGCGTGCGTATGTAAATGATATCGCTTCAAATCAAATCGCGGGTCAGTCCTTCCTGCCGCCGAGATAGGCGTCTATCAGGCGGCTGTCGCGGATAAGCTCGGACGCCTTGCCGTGCATGCTTATCTGACCCAGCTCCAAAACATAGGCGTAATCCGCTATTTTCAGCGTTTGCAGCGCGTTCTGCTCGACTATCAGTATCGTCACGCCGTCGGCGCGTATCTCCTGCAGCACGCGGAAGATGTCGCGTATCACCAGCGGCGCCAGCCCCAGCGAAGGCTCGTCAAGCAGCAGCACCTTGGGGTCCGCCATCAGCGCGCGTCCTATCGCCAGCATCTGCTGCTCGCCGCCGGAGAGTGTGGACGCCTGCTGACGGCGGCGCTCCTCCAGCACGGGAAACATCCCGTATATCCGCTGCAGATTTTCGTGGGTGCGGCTGCGGCTCTTCTGCATATAAGCGCCTGCCCTGAGGTTTTCCTCCACGGTCAGCCCGTAGAATATCAGTCTGCCCTCCGGACTCATGCTTATCCCCTGCCGCGCCACGCGGCTGGCACGCTTGCCCAGCGGCTCGCCGCCGAGGGTGATGCTGCCGCCGGACGGGCGGACAACTCCGCTCACCGCGCGCAGAGTGGAGGTCTTGCCGGCGCCGTTGGCGCCCAGCAGCGCCACTATCTGCCCCTCCTCCACCCGGAGGTCTATGCCGCGCACGGCGCGTATCGGTCCGTAGCTGACCTGCAGCCCATTCACTTCCAATAACGCCATGCTCACGCCTCCTCGCTCGCGCCCAGATAAGCGGTCTGGACGTTTCTATCCGCCTGCACCTGCTCGGTGGTGCCTATCGCCAGCAGCTTGCCGAAGGAGATGGCGCATACCGTGTCGCAGATGTCCATCACCAGTCCCATATCATGCTCCACCAGCAGTATCGTGCAGTCGTATTCCTTGTTTATCCGGCGTATGAGCTGCGCCAGCTCCGCCGTTTCGGTGTCGTTGAGCCCCGCCGCCGGCTCGTCCAGAATGATGAGCCGCGGGTCGCACATGAGCGTGCGGGCTATCTCTATCCTTTTCAGCACGCCGTAGGGCAAGCCGAAGGCATACCAGTCCTTGTATTCCGTCAGTCCCATGAACTCCAGCACGCGCAGCGCCCGCTCGCGCATGAGGCGTTCTTCCTTCTTCAGCACCGGCAGGTGCAGCGCCTGCGCGACCAGCGAGCTGCCGTAGCCGCGATGACCGGCGATGAGCAGATTTTCCAGCACGGTGACCTCGCGTATCACCTCCACGTTCTGGAAGGTGCGGACGATGCCGTGCAAAATTACGTCGTGGACGCGGAAATCCCGCAGATCCACCGCCTCGCCGCCTCTGCCGGAGAAGTGCATATCGCCGCCGGTGGCGTTGTAAAAGCGCGTGATGCAGTTGAACACGGTGGTCTTGCCGGCGCCGTTGGGACCGATCAGCCCGAATATCTCGCCCTTTTTCACGTCGAAGCTCAGGTCGTCCACCGCCTTCAGCCCGCCGAAGTACATCTTCAGCCCGCGCACGCGCAGCGCCACGTCGTCCGGCAGGGATATCCGGCTGTGGCCGGAGCCTTTTGCCCGGGCAATGCGCGTCTCCAGCGCCGCCAGCTTCTTTTCCAGCGCGGCTTTTTCCGCCGCCGTCCTTTTGACGCGCTCCGCGCTCGGCTTCTGCTTTGCGGGGGCGGGCTTCCGCTCTGCGCCGCCGCGCTCCAGCCGCGCCGCAAACGCTCTGCGCTTGTCCTCTATGCGCGCCAGCTTCTTTTCCTGCGTCCGCAGCGCCTCGTCAAAGCTGCCGCCCTCGCGCACGGCGCGGAATATCGCCTTTGCCGCGGCGTGATTTGCCGCCCGCTTTGCCATATATGCCCGCGCGTCATACCGCTGCAGCCTGTCCGCTCCGGTCTTATTTCTCTGCGGCTCCGCCGGCCGCGCTTCCGCCTCTGCCTCCAAATCCTCCAGCTCGCGGCGCAGCCGGTCGTATTCCTGACTCAGCCGCAAAAGCTTACCGCTGCCGGAGGGGCGGAGCTTATCCCAAATCCTTGCCATAGATATCCTCCCTCACTTTGCGAAAGCTCCGCTGAAGCTTTGCCTTTATTCCCGACAAAAACTGCGTCAGCCCGCCGGGGAAAAACATGACTACGACAACTATCAGCAGTCCCGTAAGCATGGTGATAAAGGCGGGGTTTTTCTGGAAAAACGGTATCTTGCTGAGAAACATCGACTGTATGCCGTAAACGATGAAGGCGCCCAGCGTAGTTCCCCACAGACTCTTTGCCCCGCCGATGATGACCGCGCCGAGTATGTTGAGGCTGGTGGTCATGGTCAGCAGCGTGGAGACCGAGGTGGTCATCACGCGCACATACATCATGTACAGCAGACCGCCTATCGCCGCGAAAACCGTGGAAATCACGAACGCCAGCAGGCGGTGCTTCATCAGGCTGACGCCCATCGCCTGCGCCGCCGAGGTGGAGTTTTTCATCGCCAGCATGGCGCGTCCCGTGGGGCTGTCTATCAGATTGGAGGTCAGCCACACCAGCAGCGAAAACGTGACCAGCACCAGCATATAGGCGCCGGAGTCGTTGAGCTGCACGCCGAAAAGTCTGGCGTTGGATATGTCTATCTTGATGGTCGCCTGTACTGCCATCAGCAGATTTCTGAGTATCTCCGACAGTCCCAGCGTGAGTATCGCCAGATACAGACCCTCGACGCGCAGGGAGATAAATCCCACCGCGACGCCGATAGCGACAGATATCGCCAGCGTGACGGCAAGCGCGGCGATATAGGGCATGCCGAAGCTCTCCATGACGTAATACGCCGCATATGCGCCTACGCCGATAAAGCCCGCCGTGCCGAGGCTCGCCAAGCCGGAATAACCCAGCAGCAGGCAGAAGCCGATGGCGACGATAGCGTAGATGAGCGTGCTGCCGATGGCGTAGGTGAAGGAGTTTGGTATCAGCCCCGCCATGGACAAAAGCTGAAGCGCGGTCATCAGCGCGGCAAAAAGAATTATCTGCGTCAGCGGCACGCTCATGAGCCGTCTGAGTTTATGCATTTTCATATGCCGCCCTCCTCAGACCTTTTTCGCCACGGGCTTGCCCAGCAATCCCTGCGGCTTTATGAGTATCACTATCATCAGCAGTACATAAACGATGACCATGTTCCAGCGGCTGATGGCGGCGGCTCCCTCTATCGGCAGATATTGCAGAAAGCTGACCAGCGTGGAGACCAGCGGTATGCACACCGCGCCGACCACGGGACCGTAAAAGGTGGAAAAGCCGCCGAGTATGCACGCCAGAAATGCGTTGACCTGTATGGTGGTCATAAAGCTGGCGGTTATCGCCGTGCCGTTGCCGGCATACATGACCGCCGCCAGCACGCCCAGCGCGCAGGCGAGCGCCCACGATATCGCCGTGATGGCGTGACTGTTGATGCCCATCAGCTCTGCGGTGAACTCGTTGGATGCGGTGGCGCGCACCGCCAGCCCCCACTTGCTGAACTTCAGCAGCAGGAACAGCGCCGCCAGCACCGCGACGGTCACTCCGAGGCATATCAGCGCGTGACGGCTGACCACAAGCTTGCCGCCCGCAAAATCGACGATGATGTTCGCCGCCTCCTTGCCGCGGTACAAGCTCTCAAAGGGGACGCGCTCCGGATTTCCGAACCTGAGCGGGATGCCGCCGAAGATGATGGATACCAAGCCCATGGTGATTATCTGCTTGCCGACGGGATTTACGCTCTTGCCGTTGCGAAAAATGACGATGTCGATGAACAGTCCGCACAGCACGCCCACAAGCATGCCGGCAATAAGTCCGAGATACACGGGCACGCCGTATTTGCCGAACAGCTCGGCGGTGTAATAGCAGCCCAGCGCGGCGACCGAGCCCTGCGCAAAATTGGTGGTGGTCGAGGTGCGGAACACCATCGTCACCGCAAACGCCGCCAGCGCCGTCACGCACATGTTCACGAGCTGCCCCAGCAGCATCATCAGTGCAAAAGGCAGAGTCATGGCTTTATCCCCACTGCACGATATTGGCTGCCCAAGTATAGCCGATGCCCGCGGCTATCATGCAGACGGTGCTGCCTTCCTTGACCTTGCCCTCCTTGAGCGCCAGCTCAAGAGAAAGTATCTGGTCTATCTGCCCGATGTGTCCGTAATTTTCCAGATAGATGGACTGATCCTCGTGCAGCCCCAGCTCCGCCAGCATCGCCTTATGCCCGGATCGCTTGATATGCAGTATGTCGAGGTAGTCAATGTCCGCACGGGTCTTGCCGGACTTGCGCAGAGCCTCGTCGATGCAGTGATACCAGTTGGGCATGGAAACGGTGTTGAGCAGACCCTTCATCTTGGGGCTGTCCATCAGACGGAGCATATAATTTTCCTTGATGTTCTCCGCCGTGACCGGCTCGGCGATGCCGCCGATCTTGCTGCCGCAGGTATGCACCACAGAGCCGTCGCTCATCAGATGCGTGCCCAGCAGCAGGTTTTTGCCGTAATTCTTTTTCAGTATCATCGCGCCGCCGCCCGCGCCCAGATTAAACATAAAGGACACGCCGGAATCGGTGTAGTCGATGAGGTCGCAGTTGCGGTAGCCGCCGCAGATGAGCACGGTATTTATCTCCTCGTCCGCGATAAGCATATCCTTTGCCAGCTTCATTGCCGAAACGCTGGTGCAGCAGCGGTTCTGCACGTCGATGCCCCATGCGTTCTTCGCGCCGATGCGGTCCTGCACATAACAGGCGGAGGTGGTGAGCGGATATTCCTTGTATTCCTCGGTGATGCACAGTATGGCATCTATCTCCAGCGGGTCTACGCCGGTATTTTCAAGGCACTTCAGCGCCGCCAGTGCGCCCATCTCCTGCGTGCCGTCGCATGCGTCGGCGGAGGGGACGTATTTCTGCACGATGCCCAGCTTCTCCGCCACGGCGTCCTCCGCCCATACGCCGCCAGTCGCCGCGGAAATCTCCTTTGCCGTCATTACCTTCTTCGGCAGATAGGTGCCGATGCCCACGATGCCGACATTAACAGCCATAATATCTCTCCTTTTTGTTTTTACAGTCTCATGCCGCCGTTGACGGACAGGACGTGTCCGGTGACGTAGGAAGCCTCGTCGGAGGCGAGGAACAGCGCGGCGCCCGCTATCTCCTCCGGCTGTCCCAGACGTCCCAGCATGGTGAGTCCGGCGAACTTCTTCAGCAGATCCTCCGGCACTGTCTTCATCATGTCGGTCATGATATAGCCGGGAGCGATGGCATTTACGCGGACGGGAACGCCCTTGCGCGCAAACTCCTTTGCCCACGTCTTGGTCAGACCGATGACGCCCGCCTTGGAGGCGGCGTAGTTTGCCTGACCGATATTGCCGTATTCACCGACGACGGAGGAGATGCTGATGATGCTGCCGCCGCCCTGCTCCTCCATCAGCGGTCCGACATGGCGCGTCAGGTTGAACACGCCCTTGAGGTTGATGTTGATGACCATGTCCCACGCCTCGTCGGTCATCTTGCGGGTCATGGCGTCCCAAGTGATGCCGGCGTTGTTGACGAGCACGTCTATCCTGCCGTACTTCTCCACCGCGTAGTCCACGAGCGCCTTGCACGCCGCGCCGTCGGTGACGTTTAGCTGATAGAACTCCACGTTCTCCGCCTCATAGGTGAGCTGCGACATATCCGCCGCGATGACCTTGGCGCCTTCCTTGGCGAAAAGCTGCGCCATAGCGCCGCCCAGTCCCTTTGCCGCTCCGGTAACGATAGCAATTTTGTTTTCCAGTCTCATGATATTTTCCTCCCTTATATCCTTGTTTTAAACTCTTTTCAGTATTACTGCCGTGCCCATGCCGCCGCCGATGCAGAGCGACGCCAGCCCGTAGGTCTTGCCGCTGCGGCGCAGCTCGTGCGCCAGCGTCACGATGATGCGGTTGCCGCTCGCGCCGACGGGATGTCCCAGCGCGATAGCGCCGCCGTTGACATTGGTGCGGGCGCGGATCTCCTCCTCGCTGAGGTCATGCTGCTCTGCCAGCAGCTTGACGACGCCCAGCGACTGCGCCGCAAACGCCTCGTTCAGCTCCAGCAGCTCTATCTCGGAGAGCTTCATGCCCGCGTCCTTGAGCGCGTTCTTTATTGCCGGAACGGGACCCAGCCCCATCACCTCCGGCTCGACGCCGCCCTGTCCCCAGCCGATCAGCTCTGCCATCGGCTTCAGCCCGTATTCGATCACTGCCCGCTCGCCAGCCAGCAGCACGAAGCTCGCGCCGTCGTTGATGCCGGAGGCGTTGCCGGCGGTCACAGTGCCGTCCTTCTTGAAGGCGGGGCGCAGCGTCGCCAGCTTTTCCGGCGTGGTCTTGCGGTTTATGTACTCGTCGGCGGCAAACTCTATTTCCTCGCGTCCCACCTTCACGGTCAGGGGAACTATCTCGTCCACGAACTTGCCGGCGTCCTGCGCTTCGATCGCCTTGCGCTGGGACTCGATGGCAAACTCATCCTGCATCTCGCGGGTTATGCCGTATCGCTCCGCCACGTTCTCGGCGGTGATGCCCATATGCATGTCGCCGTAAGCGTCAGTCAGAGAATCCAGCAGCATATGGTCAGTCAGCTTCATCTCGCCCATCTTGTTGCCGGAGCGCACCTTGCCGCCGACCAGATAGGGCGCGGCGCTCATGACCTCCGTGCCGCCGGCGGCTATCAGATCAGCCTTGCCCGCCGCTATCTCCGCCGCGGCGTTCATTACCGTCTTCATGCCGGAGCCGCAGACCATATTCACCGCGTAAGCAGGCACCTCGACCGGCACGCCCGCGCCGATGGCGACCTGCCGCGCGGGACCCTGCTTCAGTCCGGCGGAAAGCACGTTGCCCACTATGACCTCGTCCAGCTTCGCCGGGTCTACGCCCGCGTCCTTGATGACCGCCCTCAGCACCTGCGCTCCGATCCATGTCGGCGCGGCGTCCTTGAGCGAGCCGAGCATGCTGCCGATGGCGCTGCGCCTTGCGGCGACCAGATATACCTTGCCCATATCGTTTTCCTCCTGTCTCTTTGTTTTATATATTCTTTTGAGTCCTTAAATGTCAAACTTGACCGTCGCCACGCCGGTTATCACCTGTTTGCCGTCCTGATTGGTACAGGTGGTGTTGAGCTTGACTATCTTCTTATCCTCGCGCAGCTCGGCGATCTCGACCTCGGCGGTGATGTCGTCGTCCAGATACACGGGAGCGACGAACTTCAGCTCCTGCCCCAGATAGATCGTGCCCGGACCGGGAAGCTTGTTTGCCAAAACCGCGGAAATCAATCCGGAGGTCAGTATCCCGTGGACGATGCGCTTGCCGAAAACGGTGTTTTTGGCATTGCCGTCGCTCATGTGGATCGGATTTACGTCCAGACTTATTCCGGCAAAAGCCGTCACATCCGCCGCCGTAAAGGTCTTCTGCATGGACGCCTTCTGCCCTACCCGCAAATCACTGAAAGTCATTTTTACGCCTCCGTTTCATTATATGAACATTATTCATGTTATATCTTTAATATGCCATTTCTTTGCGTCTTTGTCAACAGTTGAACGCCCGAAAACGTGAACTTTGTTCATGTTGTACAATTTCCGTGTATATTTTTTGTACTTGTTTTTTCCCCTGTCATGCCGTAAAATGGTATATGTATCAGCAAGCAGGGGGGAACCAAATGGCAGAAAAGCAAATTCTGACCGTGCCGGGCGTACACGTCCCTAAAACGAAGGTCGGGCTCACTAAGATCAACACTCTGGTGGAGGCGGCGGAAAGGCTTTTTTCCCGCGCCAGCTTTTTCGAGGTCTCCGTTTCGGATATCTGCAAGGAGGCGCATACCGCCGTCGGCACTTTTTATATCTATTTTGAGAGCAAAACGGATATCTACCGTTATCTTGTCGCACGCTACAAAAAAGATATCAAGCGGGCGCTGGCGGAAAGCATCGCCGGCTGCACCTCGCGTCTGGAGGTGGAGCGGGAGGGCATCAAATGCTTTATCCGCTACGCCGTCGCCGATCCCAATGTGTACAATATCGTCTGGGGCAGCCTCGCCGTTGAAAGGCAGATGTTTGAGGACTACTACGTTTCCTTTGCGGAAAGCTATGCGCGGGCGCTGGCTCGCGCCAAGGACGAGCTGAAGGTGGACGATGTGCTGTCCACCGCCTATATGCTGATGGGAATTACCAATTTTCTCGGATTGCAGGCTATCTTTGAAGGCATGACGGACAAGCAGATCGACGACGCCATCGACTGCACCATCATGCCGATACTTGAGCGCGGCATGTTCCGCTGAAAACAAAAAACCGGCGCGCTCTGATGCGCCCGGGCAGATTATGAGGGAGATGCTATGATACGTAAGGCACAGCCGGCAGACGCCGGAGACGCGGCGGCGCTCGCCGCCATGCTCTGGCCGGACGCCGAAGGATTGTACGGAGAGCTGCTGGAGCTGATCACGCGCTCTGATGCGGCGATATTTCTGAAATACGAGCACGAACGCGCCGTGGGCTTTGCCCAATGCCAGCTCCGCTATGACTATGTGGAGGGCACGGACAGCAGTCCCGTCGGATATATGGAGGGACTCTATATCTGCGAAGGCTTCCGCCGTCGCGGATATGCGCGTGAGCTGCTTGCCGCCTGCGAGATGTGGGCAAAGTCGCTGAACTGCGCGGAATTTGCCAGCGACTGCGAGCTGTCCAACGAGGACCGCCTCCGATTTCATCTGAAAACAGGCTTTACGGAGGCAAACCGCATCATCTGCTTTACCAAGAGCCTAAAATAAGCAAACAACAAATACCGGCTGTTCAGAAGCGAACAGCCGGTATTTGTTGCTTTTATATTTCTATCTGCGCGCCGGAAGCCTCGTTTATCTGCATCGCGGTGTAAAGCGAATGGTAATAGCCGCGCATATCCATCAGCTCCTCGTGCCTGCCCTGCTCGATTATCTTGCCGTCGCGGACGACGAGTATCAGGTCTGCATGGCGGATGGTGGACAGCCGGTGCGCGATCAGGAACGATGTGCGCCCGCCGAGTATGTGCGAGATGGCGTCCTGTATGAGCTGCTCCGTCACCGTGTCGATGGACGAGGTCGCCTCATCCAGCACGAATATCGGCGGGTCGGCAAGCACCGCACGGGCAAAGGAAACAAGCTGCTTTTCACCGGTGGAAAGCCTGTCTCCGCCCTCGCCGACCTCGGTATCGTAGCCGTTCTCCAGCTTTTTCACCACTACGTCCGCACTCACCAGCTTCGCCGCGTGCTCGACCTCCTCATCGGAGGCGTCCAGCCTGCCGTAGCGTATGTTCTCCCGCACAGTACCGGAGAACAGATGCGGATTTTGCAGCACATAGCCGAGATGCGAATGCAGCCAGAGCTGACTGCGCTCGCGGTAGTCGCGCCCGTCTATCAGCACGCGCCCCTGCGTCGGCTCGAAGAAGCGGCAGGCGAGATTGACCAGCGTGCTCTTGCCCGCGCCGGTCTCGCCCACGATCGCCACGTTGGTCCCCGCGGGTATCTTGAGCGAGAAATCCTCCAGCACATATTCGTCGCCGTCGGGATATTTGAACCACACATGCTCAAACTCGATATCGCCGCGTATCGGCTCCCAATTCTCCTGCTTGGGCGCAAAGGCGTCGCCGTATTTTGCCTTGACCTCCTCCGTGTCCTGTATGTCGCACGGATGCTCCAGCAGCGTCGTCACGCGCTCGATATTGACCTGCGTGGCGATGAACTCTGCCAATATGCCGGCGATGTTCTGCACCGGCTCAAGTATATTGAGCGCATAAGCGATAAATGCGGAAAGCATGCCATACTCAAGCGCACTGTCCATGACCATATATCCTCCGCGCACCAGCACCGCCGCCACCGCCAGTGAGCCGAAAAACACCACTATCGGCACGAAGGTGGCGTTCAGCCGCGTGAGACGCATGGACTGCCGCCTCATATTGGCGGTTATGTCGTTGAACTCGCCGCTGATGCGGTCCTCGATCACCAGCGTCTTGGAGGTCTTGGCGCCGGTTATGCCCTCGTTATAGGCGCCGGTTATGCGCGAGTTTGCCGCGCGCACCTTGCGGTTGACGTTGAGTATCTTGCCCTCAAACGCCACCGAGAGCAGCGCCACCATCGGCACCACCACCACGACCAGCAGCGCCAGCTTCCAGTTCAGCACCAGCATGACTCCGAACACGCCGAGAACGTAGAACAGCGCCCAGAACAGGTCGATAAGGCTCCACGCCAGCATACCGGCTATCCTGTTGGTATCGCTCATCACGCGCGCCAGGATATATCCCACGGGCGTGGTGTTGTAGTAGGAAAACGACAGCTCCTGAAGATGAATAAAAGCCTTTCGCTTCAAGTCGCAGCCGAGGCGCATCTCTATGTACATGCACAGACGCGAAAACGCCGTGACCGCCGCGCCCTGGAGCAGCAGCACCGCCGCAAACAGCGCGGCAAAGCCCCACAGCCCGTCCGTGCTCTGCGGCACGATGAAATTGTCTACCGCATGGCTCTGGAAGAGCGGCAGCAGAATGTCTATGCCCGCCGAAATCAGCATGACGAAGGCGGCGAGCAGGATATGCTTTTTAAACGGCGCGGCTATCGGTATGAGCTTTTTCCATATTTTTACGTCAAAATTCTTTTTTATCTGAGTGTTCTCATGCTCATCCATCACAGCGCACCCCCTTCCGCGGCGGCTGCCGCCTCGCTCTGCATTTCGTAAATGCGACGGTACAGACCTTCGCGCTTTATCAGCTCGCTGTGCGTGCCGACCTGCTCCACGCTGCCGTCGTCATTGAGCACAAGGATATTGTCCGCCTGCATAAGCGTGTTTATCCTGTGTGAGATGATTATCACCGTGGAGTCGCCGGAGTCGCGCCGCAGCGCCTCGCGTATCTGCGCGTCGGTCTCCAGATCGACGGCGGACATCGAGTCGTCGAATATCATGACCGGCGACGCGAGCATGAGCGTGCGCGCTATCGCCACGCGCTGCTTCTGTCCGCCGGAGAGTGTGACTCCGCGCTCGCCCACTATGGTGTCATAGCCCTTGGAAAACGCCATGATGGACTCGTCCACCGCGGCGGTGCTCGCCCGGCGGCGTATCTCGTCCATGCCCGCCTCCGGCAGGGCGATGGAGATGTTCTCACCGATGGTCTTGGAGAACAGGAACGGCTCCTGCAGCACAACGCCGATATTCTTGCGGATATAGTCGCGGTCTATGTCGCGAATATCCACTCCGCCGATGCGTATGCTGCCGCAGCCCTCCGGCACGTCGTACAGCCGGTTGAGCAGATAGGTCAGCGTGCTCTTGCCGCTGCCGGTGCCGCCGAGGATGCCGAAGGTCGTCCCCGCCGGTATCGTAAAGCTGAGGTGGCGCAGCACCGGCGTCTCGTTGTACATGAAGCTGACGTCGTCAAAGACGATATCCTGCCGGATATCCGGCTTTTGCGCGTCCGGCTCGCGCGGCTCCTCCTCCGCGTCGAGTATCTCCCTGATGCGGGCAATGGATACGCCCGCCTTGCTCATGTCGGAGAGCGTGCGTCCGAGCGCCCTGACAGGCCACGCCAGCGTATGCGTGTAGGAGACGAACACAAGAAAATCGCCCAAACTCAGCTCGCCGCGATATGCCAGCAGCGCGCCGCCGACCGTCACCGCCAGCACCTGCATGCCGGTAGCGATGTCGCCGATGCCCCAATACAAGCCCATGGATTTCCCCATATTTATCCACAAGCCGGCAAACTTGTTGTTCTTTTCGTTGAACTTCTCTATTTCATGCCGCTCACGCCCGAAGGCGCGCACCACGCGCATGCCGGTCAGGTTCTCCTGCACGGTGACGGTCAGCTCGCCCTCCGCCTCGTCCGCCTGCCGGAACTTGCGCCGCAGGATCGAAAAGAAAATGCCGGAATACGACGCTACCAGCGGAATGAACACCACGGCGACCAGCGAAAGCTTGACATTCATCTGGAACATCAGCAGCAGCGCCGTGATGATCAGCACCGTGGTGCGCACCACCTGCAGAAGCTGCTGGGCGATGAAGTTGCGGATCACGTCCATATCGGAGGTGCAGCGCTGCACCGTGTCGCCGGTCTGATTGTTGACGTGCCACGAGAACGGCAGGTGCTGTATGTGATAAAACAGCCTGTCCCGCAGCCGCTTGACAAAGCTCTCGGTAAAATTGACGATGCTCATGCGGGAGGCGAAGGAAAACGCCGCGCTGCCCGCCGCACAGATGATTACGCCCACCGCGCAGATGATGAGATGCTCGCGCAGATACGCCCTTCCTCCAAGCGCCGCAAGCCTCTCTGTCAAAAACGCCGGCAAGCTCATCGCCTTGTCTCCGATGACCGAGTCAACGGTGAAGCCTATCACCTTCGGCGACAGGAAATTGAATATGATAGAGCCGAAGGAGGCAAGGACGGCGAACAGAAAAAATTTCTTCAGCCCCTTGGCGTGCTCCCACAGCCATTTGAATGTCGATTGCATAAACCCCTCCCGAAAAAATGCGGCTCACGCACAGCGCGCAGCCGCGTTTTTCCAATCAATCCTAAATATCTCTGCGCCCCTCGAGCGCGTGCGCGAGCGTCACCTCGTCCGAAAACTCCAGATGTCCGCCCGCCGGCATGCCGTAAGCCAGCCGCGTAACCTTCACACCGAAGGGCTTTAAAAGCCGCGCGATATACATCGCGGTCGTTTCGCCCTCGGTGTCCGGATTTGTCGCCATGATGACCTCTCCGACGTCCTCGTCGGCAACGCGCTGCAGCAGCTCCTTTATTTTGAGCTGATCCGGTCCGATGTCGTTCAGCGGCGAGATCGCCCCGTGCAGCACATGGTACAGTCCGCGATATTCGCGCGTGCGCTCCAGCGCGATCACGTCCTTAGGGTCGCTCACCACGCAGATCGTGCCTCTCTCCCGACGCTCGTCCGCGCAGACCGGGCAGATCTCGCCCTCCGTCAGATTTTGGCACACTCTGCACATATGTATGCTTCCCCGCGCCTCCAGTATCGCGCCGGCAAACTCCTCCGCCTTTCCGTCCGGCAGCGAGAGCACATGGAAAGCCAGCCGCTGAGCCGACTTGTGCCCTATGCCCGGCAGACTTTCAAACTGCTCTATCAGCTTTTCCAGCGGAGGTGAAAAATACCTCATCAGCCGATCAGGCCTCCCATTCCGCCGGTGAGCTTCTGCATCTCGCGCGCGGTGGTCTCCTCCGCCTGCGCAAGCGCCTCGTTCACCGCCGCGGTGACGAGATCGCACAGCATCTCGACATCCTCCGGGTCCACCGCCTCCGGCGCTATCTCCAGCGTCTTGATCTGCTTGTTGCAGATGACCGCCTTTACAACTCCGCCGCCCGCCGTTGCCTCATATTCGCGCGCCTCAAGCTCTGCCTGCAGCTTTTCCATGTCCTTCTGCAGCTTCTGCGCCTGCTTCATCATGGCGTTCATGTTATATCCGCCTGGCATCTTTCCGGGTTTCATAACGATCTCTCCTTATATATCATTTGATTTTTATTCCCATTTCTCTGGCATTTTTCAATATGCCGGCGGCGCCGCTCTCCGCCGCGGGCTTTTTCTGCTCCCTCTTTGCTATCTTCACGCCGCGCAGTCCCATCTGCTCCGCCGCTTCTCTCAGCGTCTGCATGACCGCAGGCTTTTCCGCAAAGATCATGCCCTCCTCCGGCATATCCACCCGCAGATCGCCCGCTTCCTCGTATATATCCGCCAGCCCGAGATAGGTGCGCACCGCGGGACCCGTCTTATCCGCCACGGCGGCGAGCAGCTCCTCCTTGCGCCCCTTGCCGACAGGCTCCGCCGCCTCGGCAACAGGCACAGGCTCCGGCTCTGCCGTCGGTTCCTCTTTTGCCGCCTTTTCCGGCGGATTTTCCGGCGCGGGGGTTTGCCGGCGCTCCGGCATCCGCTTTGGCGCGAGAGCAGTCTGCGCTGCGGCAGGCTCCGCCGTGCGGCACATGCGCAGCAGGCACATTTCGGCATCCGTGCGCCGTATCGCCGTGCGCGTAAGTCGCGTGAGCAGGTCGGAAACGCAGGCAACCAGATGCTCCAGCCTGTCCGGAGCTATCTCCGCCGCCAGGCGCTCCAGCCGCGTCATATCCGACGCCTGCACGGAGACCAGATATTCCGCGCCGTGCGCCGCCTTTATTATATATATATCCCTTATCATGGAGAGCAGCTCGTCAAACAGCGAGACTATGTCGCGCCCCTCCAGATAGCTTTCCGTACATATGCGCAGCGCCTCTGCCACGTCTCCCGCCGCCGCCGCCGAAAGCAGCGCCGCCGCCCGCTCCGCAGGTACCGCGCCCAGCGCCTCCTCCACGATCTCCGCCGTGACCTCGCCGCTCTCCGGCAGGCTGCGGTCGAGCAGCGATATCGCATCGCGCATGCTGCCGTCGCCCATACGCGCCAGCAGCGCCGCCGCATCTCCGCGCAGGGTATAGCCCTCGCTCTCTGCGATCAGCCCCAGCCGTTCGGCAATGATCTCCGCCGGTATGCGGCGAAAATCGTAACGCTGACAGCGGGAAAGTATGGTCGCCGGTATCTTATGTATCTCTGTCGTGGCGAGAATAAACAGTACATGCGCCGGCGGCTCCTCCAGTATCTTCAGCAGCGCGTTGAAGGCGCCGGGCGAGAGCATATGCACCTCGTCCACTATATACACGCGCCGGGCAAGGCTGCCCGGGGAAAACACCGCCTCCTCGCGTATCTCACGGATATTGTCCACGCCGTTGTTGCTGGCGGCGTCGATCTCCGTCACGTCCATCGCCGAGTCCGCGAGTATGCTGCGGCACGCCTCGCATTCGTTGCACGGCTCGCCGCCGCGCGGATTTTCACAGCACACCGCGCGCGCCAATATCTTGGCGCAGGTGGTCTTGCCCGTGCCGCGCGTGCCGGTGAAAAGATAGGCGTGCGAAACCCTGCCGCTCTCCACCTGAGCGCGGAGGGCGGCGGTGATATGCTCCTGTCCCGCCACCTGCCCGAAGGTCAGGGGACGCCACTTGCGGTACAGCGCCATGTTCTGCGGCACGCAGACGCACTTCCTCTCCCTTTCACAAAATATACAGCGATCGTTTCTGCCGTGCAGGGCGCCTCGAAAACGCTTTGCATCCGTTACCCGCAGCCTCGGCTCAAGACCGGTTTGCCGCGGCACACGTGAAAATACCACTTAATGCTGCTCGGTTCCCCGCCTGACATGGTTCACAGCCACACGTTGCGCGGGACCGGTCTCTCACAGCTCTGGATGCGGGGCAGACGACACAAACACGCCCCCTCAGCGACCCGTTCATCCCTGCATATAGCGGGTTTCAGGAATAAGGAACCGCTAACTCCCCGATCAGCACGGCAGAAACGATCGTTGCTGTCCTATTATAATATAATTTTTCAAACTAATCAACTGATTAATTGAATTTTTATTTCTCCAATGATATAATCTTTTACAAAGGTATGCTTTGGCGCGGGCGGACGCTGCCTCCGCCCCGTTCGGGCGCAAAAATATTTTGTAAAGGAGCGACAAACATGAACCAGGAAAGACTCAGGAGCATCCTCGCCTGTATGGCGGAACGCGGGCTGACGCAGATGATCCTAACCGACCGCAACAGCATCGAATATCTCACCGGCGTTAAAAACAATCCGATGGAGCGCCTGTACGCGCTGTACATCAGCAGCGAGCGCGAGCCGGTATTTTTCCTCAACAAGCTGTTCCGCGGACCCAAGACCATGCCGGGCGTGCGCCTTGTCTGGTACTTTGACGCCGACGACGGCGTGAAGATGCTCTCCGAGTGCGTTGACCATGCCAAGCCCTGCGGCGTGGAGAAGGACATGGCGGCGCACGTGCTGCTCCGGCTGATGGATCTTAAAGCGGCGACATCCTTTGTCAACGCCTCCTTCTGCGTGGACTCCGTGCGCGGGCGCAAGAGCCCTCACGAGGCGGAGCTGATGCGCAAAAGCTCCCTGCTCAACGACGAGGTCATGGCGGAGGTCGTCGGGCGCATCCGCGAGGGCTGCACCGAGACGGGACTTGCCTCCGAGCTGAAGGATATGTATCAGAGGCGCGGTGCGGAGACTGCCTTTACCATAGTCGCCTTCGGCGACCACGGCGCCGATCCGCATTACGGGCCCGGCGACACCGTGCTGAAGCCGGGCGACCCCGTGCTGCTCGACATCGGCGGCATCAAGGACGGTTACTGCTCCGATATGACGCGCACCGTGTTTTACAAGAGCGTTTCGCCCAAGGCGCGCGAGGTCTATGAGCTGGTGCGCAAGGCAAACGAGACCGCCGAGGCGATGGTTAAGCCGGGCGTGCGCTTCTGTGATATTGACCGCGCGGCGCGCAAGGTCATCGAGGACGGCGGCTACGGCGAATATTTTCTCCACCGTCTGGGGCATTCCATCGGGCAGTCCGTGCATGAGGCGGGCGACGTTTCGGCAATCAACCTCGACCCCGTGCTGCCGGGCATGACCTTCTCCATCGAGCCGGGCATCTATATCCCCGGCGAGGTCGGCGTGCGTATCGAGGACCTCGTGCTGGTCACCGAGGACGGCTGCGAGGTGCTGAACCATTATACCAAGGAGCTGCAGATAATCGAATAAGGCAGACATGCAAAATCCGCTGCCACGGGGCAGCGGATT
>JAFTDT010000119.1 GCA_017453985.1 Clostridia bacterium | reverse complement strand
CTACGACTACTGGGACGACAAGGTGCGCCGCAGCATACTTTTTGAGAGCGGCGCCGACCTTTTGAGCTACGGCATGGGCGAACGCTCTACCGTCGAGGTCGCCCGCCGGCTGAAAAAGGGCGAGCGCATATCCGAGATACGCGACGTGCGCGGCACCTGCTTCATCGCCGGAAGCGCAGACGAATGCGCCTTTGCCGACGCGCTGACGCTGCCCTCCTTTGAGCAGGTCACAAGCGACAAAAGGAGCTATGCCCGCGCCGCCTTTATCGAAGAAACGGAAAACGACCATGTGCGCGGCAGAACGCTGCTTCAGGCATGCGACGGGCGCGTGCTGGTGCAGAACCCGCCCGCGCTGCCGCTGGAGGGGCGCGAGCTGGACGAGGTCTACGAGCTGCCCTATGCGCGCACCTACCACCCCGACTATGAGGCGGATGGCGGCGTGCCCGCCATAGAGGAGGTGCGCTTTTCCATCATACACAACCGCGGCTGCTTCGGCGGCTGCAATTTCTGTGCACTGGCGCTGCATCAGGGACGCTATGTGGCGGCACGCACCAAGGAGAGCCTGCTGTGCGAGGCGCGCATGATGACCGCCGAGCCGGATTTCAAGGGCTATATTCACGACGTCGGCGGTCCGACCGCCAACTTTGACAAGCCCGCCTGCAAAAAGCAGTGCGCCGCCGGCTGCTGCCCCGACCGCCAGTGCCTCTTTCCCACGCCCTGCCCCAATCTGGACGCGGACGAGAGCGAATATCTCTCCGTGCTGCGGGCTATGCGCGAGCTGCCGGGCGTCAAGCGGGTGTTTATCCGCAGCGGCATACGCTTTGACTACATGCTCCAGGACCGCAAAAGTCCCTTTTTTGAGGAGCTGGTGCGCTATCACGTCAGCGGTCAGCTCAAGGTCGCGCCCGAGCATATCAGCCGCAAGGTGCTGCATTATATGGGCAAGCCGTTTTTCGACGTGTACGAGCGGTTCAGCCGCCGTTATTACGAGCTTTCCGAAAAAGCGGGGAAAAAGCAGTTCCTCGTCCCCTATCTCATCTCCTCCCACCCCGGCAGCGGTCTGCCGGAGGCGATAGAGCTGGCGCTGTATCTCAAGCGCAACCGCCTCTCGCCGCAGCAGGTGCAGGACTTCTATCCCACGCCGGGAACGCTCTCCACCGCCATGTACCACACCGGACTTGACCCGCGCGACCTCAGTTCGGTTTTCGTGGCGAAGTCGCCGGAGGACAAGGCGATGCAGCGCGCGCTGCTGCAGTTTTCCCTGCCGGCAAACCGCGGACTGGTGCTGAAGGCACTGCGTCTCGCAGGACGCGAGGACTTGATAGGCAGCGGCAGGGACTGCCTGATCTCCGGACATGCGCCCGTCAAAGCCGCAAAAGGCAGGAAGCGCAGATGACGGACGCACTGAGAGATATCCTGCTGTCATGCGGAGCAGCGTCCGCCGGAGCCGTTCCTCTCTCCGCTTTGCGTCCGCACATGCCGGCGCACAAGCTGGCGCGCGCCGAGCGCGAGCTGCCCGGCGCGGTGACGCTGCTCTGCACGGTCTTTCCCTACCTGCGTGAAAACGTGCGCGGGAACGTGTCCCTGTATTCGCGCAGCGAGGATTATCACGAGGTCGTCGGACGCCGTCTGGCGCAGGCGGAGTCGGCGCTGCGGCGCGTGTACCCGCAAAACCGCTTTAAGATATATATCGACGCCTCGCCATATCCGGAGGTGCTCGCCGCCGCCGCGGCGGGGCTGGGCGTCATCGGCAGAAACGGACTGCTCATCACGCCGCGCTACGGCAGCTTTGTCTTTATCGGCACGATAGCCGCCGACCTCGCGGTTGAATATGACCTCCGTCAGCCGGAGAGCTGCCCCGGCTGCGGCGAATGCGTGCGGCGCTGCCCGGGCGGAGCCATCGGCGCGGAGGGCGTTGCGCGGGAAAAGTGCGTCTCGCACATCAGCCAGAAGAAAGGCGAGCTGAGCGACGCCGAACGGCAGGTGCTCAAGGCGGCGGGCACCGTATGGGGCTGTGATATCTGTCAGCTCGTCTGTCCGCTCAATCGCGGCTGCGAGCGCAGTCCGCTCGCGGATTTTGAGCCGCTGCTCTCGGAGCTGGAGCGCATGCCCGCCGAGGAAATACTGCGCCGCTACGGAAGCTGTGCCTTTCTCTGGAAGGGCGCCGCGCCGCTGGTGCGAAATCTGGACATACTTGAGGACGCCGTGCCCTAATCGGGCAAATTCCCGGCAAGCAGTAGACTTTATCGAATATTGAGAGTATAATAAGTTTTTGAACGAAACGTATATTTTGAAAATGCCGCGGAGGTGTTTTTTTGAAAATAATCATCGCCGGCGACGGCAAGGTGGGCGCTACGCTGACCCGCCAGCTTTCCGCCGAGGGCTACGACCTGACCGTAATAGACTCCAACCAGCACGTGCTGGAGCGGAGCCTCGAGCAATACGACGTGATGGCGGTGCAGGGCAACTGCGCCTCCATGGAGACTCTGCTGCAGGCGGAGGTGAATGACGCGGAGCTGCTCATCGCCGCGACCAACGCGGACGAGGTAAATCTGCTGTGCTGCATGACCGCACACGGGCTGAATCCCAAGCTCCATACCATCGCCCGCATACGCAATCCGGAATATATCCGGCAGATATACCGCATGCGCGAGCTTTTCTCGCTGTCGCTGGCGATAAATCCGGAGCGCCAGGCGGCGCAGGAGAGAGAGCGTCTGCTGCGCTTCCCCGGTTTTCTCAAGCGAGACTCCTTTGCCAAGGGACGTGCGGAGATAGTCGAGCTGAAGCTGGACGAAAACAGCAAGCTGCGCGACGTGCCGCTGCATAAGCTGAATGGCATCGTCAAGTGCCGGGTGCTGGTCTGCACCGTGCTGCGCGAGGGGCGTGCCGTGGCTCCGGACGGCAATTTCGTCCTGCGGGCGGGCGACCGCATCTTCGTCACCGCGCCGGCGCACGACCTCTCCGCCCTGCTGAAAAATCTCGGCATCGTCACGCGCAAGGTCAGCCGCGTCATGCTCTGCGGCGGCGGCACGGTCAGCTATTATCTCGCCCAGCAGCTTCTCAAGGGCGGCATGGACGTGCAGATAATCGAGCGCAATCACGACCGCTGCCTGCAGCTTGCCAAGCTGCTGCCCGACGCCTCGATAATCAACGGCGACGCCAGCAGCCGCGACCTGCTCTCGGAGTGCGGACTGGAGTCCTGCGACGCGCTGGTGACGCTGACGGGGCTGGATGAGCTGAATATCATCATCTCGCTTTACGGCAACAGCCAGGGCGTGCCGCAGATAATCACCAAGCTCGGCAGGCTGGACGCCGCCAATATCCTCGATACCCTGCCGATCGGCAGCACCGTCTGCCCCAAGGAGCTGTGCAGCAGCAACATCGTGCGCTATGTCCGCGCCATGAAGAACCAGACCGGCGCGGCGATAACCATACATTCCATCGCCGACGGACAGGCGGAGGCGATCGAGTTTTTAGTGGACAAGTCCACGCTGCACTGCGGCGTCCCGCTCAAGGAGCTGCAGTTTAAAAAGAGCGTGCTCGTCGCCTGCATATCGCACGGCTCCGTCACCGAGATCCCCAACGGCGACTCTACCTTCTCCGTCGGAGATACGGTGGTCATCGTCACCAGCGGCGAGGAAGTCATTTACCAGCTCAACGATATTTTCGCATAATATGCGGAGGACTTATGAACTATAAGATGATAGGGTGGATACACGCCCTGATACTGTCAGTCGCGGCGGTCTTTATGCTGCCCGCCCTGCTTATCTGCCTCTTTGACGGGGACTCTGCGGCGACGCGCGCCTTTCTTTACACCGTCATGCTCACGGCGGCGGTCGCGGCGGCGCTGCTGCTGCTTTGCCGCGGCGCAAGCAAAAGCTTTTCCGCCAGAGAAGGGCTGCTGTGCGTCAGCTCCTGCTGGCTCGTCGTCAGTATCCTCGGCTGTCTGCCCTTTGTTTTTTCCGGGGCGATACCGAGCTTTATCGACGCGCTGTTCGAAACGGTGTCGGGCTTCACCACCACCGGCGCCTCGATCCTGAGCGACGTGGAGGCGCTCCCGCGCGGACTGCTGTACTGGCGCAGCTTCAGCCACTGGCTCGGCGGCATGGGCATACTGGTGTTTCTGCTCGCCATCGCGCCCATATCTGGGCGCAACGACGGCTCCACCATGCATCTGCTGCGCGCGGAAAGCCCCGGTCCCAACGTCGGCAAGCTTGTCCCCCGCATGAAGCAGACCGCCAAGATACTTTATCTGCTCTATATTCTGCTGACGCTGCTCAATATAGTCTTTCTGCTGCTCGGCGGCATGCCGCTCTTTGACTCGGTCTGCACCGCCTTCGGCACCGCCGGCACCGGCGGCTTCGGCATCAAAAACGACAGCATCGCCGGCTACAGCCCCTATCTGCAAAACGTCTGCACCGTGTTCATGCTGCTGTTCGGCGTCAATTTCAACTGCTATTATCTGCTGCTTCTGCGCCGCTTCCGCAACGTGCTGAAGGACGAGGAGCTGCGGCTGTATATCTTCACCGCCGTGGCAGGCGTCGCCCTGGTCGCGCTCAATCTTCGCGGCGTCTACGCCACCTCCGGCGAGACTGTGCGGCACGCGGCTTTTCAGGTGTCGAGCATCATGACCACCACCGGCTTTTCCACCGTCAACTTCGACCTCTGGCCCAGCTTTTCCAAGGCGATACTGCTCTGCCTGATGGTGACGGGAGCCTGCGCCGGCAGCACCGGCGGCGGCTTCAAGTGCGGACGCATCGTGCTGCTGTTCAAGGCGCTGCGCCGCAATATCAACGAGCTGATACGCCCGCGCCGCGTGCAGGTGGTGCATCAGAACGGGCTCCCGATAGATGAGAAGGTGCTGAAAAATACCTACGCCTATCTTTCCGCCTACGTCGGCATCGTGATAATCAGCTTTCTCATAGTCTCTCTGGACGGCTTTTCCATGACGAGCAATTTTTCCGCGGTGCTCGCCTGCTTCAATAATATCGGTCCCGGGCTGGACGCCGTCGGACCAGCCTGCAATTATGCCGGCTACGGCGTGATCTCCAAGCTCGTGCTTATCATCGACATGCTCGCCGGCCGTCTGGAAATATTCCCGATACTTATCTGGCTGTCAAAAGGCATGTGGAAGCGGCAGTGATGATGGGCGGCGATTTTTCCGTTTACATTTTCTCCGACCCTGGGCGGACGCTGCGCGGGGAGCTGCTGACGCGAGCGGCTGCAATGCACGGCGGGCTTGCGCCCGCGCTGCTGCGCGTCGCGCGGCGCAAGGGCGGCAAGCCGTATTTCCCGGCGGTGCCGGAGCTGCATTTCTCCGTCACGCACAGCGGCGGGCTGTGGCTGTGCGCCTTCGGCGGCGCGGAGGTAGGGCTTGATCTGCAGCGGCACGCGCCGCGCAGAAGCATGAGGGCGCTCTCGCGGCGGTTTTTCCATCCTACGGAAAACGCCTTTTTGTCGGAGCGCGGCTACGCGACGGCGGATTTTTACGACCTTTGGAGCGCCAAGGAGAGCTATATAAAGTATACCGGCGAGGGGCTGACGCGCCCGCTCGCCTCTTTTTCCGTCGTTCCCGCCGCGCCGCCGGGCTGCGAGATACGGCGGCTGCCGTTTCGGTCGGACTTCAGCCTCTGCATCTGCGCGGCACGACTGGGGAAGGTCAGTCTCATAGCGCCGGACAGAATTGATTAGTAAATAATT
>JAFTDT010000118.1 GCA_017453985.1 Clostridia bacterium | reverse complement strand
GCGGGTCATCGACGGTCTTTATCAAGACGCCGCCGCTGTATATGTTCAGCGTGTCGGCGTCGAGCAGCTTGCCGTAGCTGCCAACGCCGTATGCGGCGGTATAAACGACATATGCCAGTACGAGAACGCCTACTATCAGCAACCAGCGCAGCGCGGGTCTGTCTTTAAGCATGGCTTTCATTGCAATTACCTCCGATCACCGGTTTTTGCAGCGGGCGGGGCAGAAAGCGAACGCGCCGCGGCGGCAAACCGCCCGCATGCTTCAGCGAGATATTTTCTATACGTTGCCTGCCGCAGCAGCGCGCCGTTATCATCAACCAGCGCGCTTTGCAGCTCTGTCAAGGCGTCCAGCAGCGCAGCAAAAAACCGCCTCTCCGCCCCGGACAGCTCCGCCGCCGAGGTAAATCCCGCCCCATAGACGGCGGCAAATTTGCCGTGCAGCTCCAGCAGCGCGGCGCGGGCGGCGACGCAGCTCGCGTCCCTGTAAGGCAAGCTCCCGCGCAAGAGTTTGCCGTAAAGTCCGTTGAAATACATCATCGCTGTGCTCATGGATTGCCCGAAATCTATCTGCGCGGTATTGAACGCATTATAAAGATTGCCCGTCACGCCGCACAGCTCGCCCGTGTATTCCCGCAGCGCAAGCTCTGCCGCGCGGTGCTTGCCAGCGGAGAACGAAGCGAGAAACAAGCCCGCGGCGATGCAAATCAACAGCACTATCTCTACCGCGACCAGCCAATCATTTCCCATTGCAATCCTTCTCCCCTCAGTCCTCCGGCGGCGCGGCGGCAACGGCAGCAAGTATCGCCGCCATGCTCACGGCAATGCGCCGACCGCAATATGCCATTTCTTCATGCCGCCCTTTTGTGACCTATATTACATTGCATTATAGCCTATATCTCCGCAATTGTCAATTTTGCGGCGAGGCGAGGGCAGGCAGATCCCCGCCCCGCCGCGGCGAAAAGGAGGGAAAAAGCAGTGCATTTTTCAGAATAATACGGCTAATACAGCAGTTCTTCCCAGTTGCAATACTGATCCGTCGCATCATAGTACGCAAATATCGATGTATTCTTGTTCAGCCAAAATTCGCCGCAATAAGCGCTTAAGCTTGCCTCAAGCTCTGCGTGTATTTCGTTGCATGCCGCACCTATCTTTTTAAGCGACATATCGGAAGCATGACCTTGAGGATTGCAGTGCGCGCTCCAAATATCATAACTGCTTTTCGTAACGTCCGCAGCCAGCATTTGCACAGTCTTCCCATCGTCTGTTATCTCTAAATCAAGAGGAAGCACGGCAAGATGTTCGGACAGGTCTGAATAAACTCTCAGCAGCGCGGAATTGTGCTCTCTGACCTCTCGATGCGCCTTGGGATAAAAAGAACGATATAGTCCGTCCAACCTGTTCAGCGATTGCCAAACGGACTTATAGCAGCATGTCAAGCGAGCTACCGTTTCTGTATTCGTATCTTCGAAATGTAGTAAAAGTCTTGCTTCGCCCAACTCTCTACTGATATTGAGCGCCTCGTTTTCTATAATATCATGCAGCGTTCGCGCCATCAAAAGCATAGAAATCGTAAGCATTATCAATATCATTACAGCTATCAATGCCACAAACGCAACGATCTTATTTTTTCTTGCCGTACCCATATTCCCTCCGCTTAAAACACGTTTTCTTCAGAAGAATTACTAATTTGTCGTGCTGTAATATACGGTATCTGTAAACTGCTTATCGCCATTTGTCCAATGCGTGTAATCAAGCAGATTTGACATATTCAAAGAAAAAATGCTCCTTTACATTTTATTCTTTCTTTGCTCCTCCCGCCCCTGTTCTTACGGGCAGATTTTGGTGGTGGTAAACTGGGGCTGGGCGACGCCGCTGTTTTTGCGGCAGGGCGGAAGGGTGAAGCCGCCCCGCCGCGATAAACTTTCATGCCGGTTACTCTATTACCGTGACAGTTATTACCGTCACATGATTTCCCTTGACCGTCCCGCCTTGAAAAATGCCGGAAATGACGTTCCCCGCTTTCAAACCGGAACCTTCGAAAGTATTTGTATCGAATATGATCTCCTTGGGAAGCCTTTTATAAAACAGCGTGAAATCCTGTTTCGTCACTTGCGCCGTTACCCAGTTTTCGTCAACGGAAATAATTATTGCCTCGAAGCCTGTATCCCCGCCGTCCCGACCAAATCGACCAAACAGGAAAAGCACACAAATAAGCACACAAATAAACGCCGCAACACAAGCGATGCATTTAAAGATCGCAACTGCGATTTTCTTTTTGCTACCGCCTTTCATGAGTTAATATTCGACCTCCCAATATTTATGCCGTCATTTTTAAATCAGAGCTTTTGCGGCGGGGCGGAAGGGTGAAGCCGCCCCGCCGCGATGAAAAGGAGGGAAAAAGAAAGAGATATGGTATATTTCAGCGGTCATTCCTTCAAAGCTTTAGACGCTTATCAAGGCGATATCCTTAAGACAGACTACCACGAATAATGATATTCCTCTTCCAACACGGTCATTATATCCTCAAAGAAGCTTTGATCCTCTATTTGATAATAGCAATTCCCGCTCCTTCGCATTCTTTCCGTGCGCGTCTTTGGTTCCGACCACTGTATGCCAACGCCAAGCTTCACTATATAATTTTTTCCAACCTTTGGAGAAGAAAAGCAGGCGCGCAAACCTTCTTCGCTCAGCTTTGACGGGTCGCTTATTCCATAACAATACGCATCAAGCACAAACTTCGTATCCGGATACCTAAACCTCATCAGTATACCGCCGCCATTTGGATATCCCGCCGCCTTAGTCACGCGGTCAAGCTTTTGAAGCTTATCCCCGAAAACAGCCTCTCCTTCGTTCCCGAAATATGCGCGAAGTCCGTTGCTGTGCTCCAGTGATGCAAAAAGTGTTATCTTGTTTTTCCCGAACAAATATATGTCTATTCGAACCGCGTCCTTTATCGAAGCCACCAAGCTATTCTGTTTTATGCGCCCGATGCATGAAACCGTTATGCCGCTGACGATGCAAACCAATATAACAGCGGCTATCACTTTCACAAGGCGGCGCTTTTTATTTTCCCTGCTCATCATTGTCTTTCTCCTATATTTTATTTTACTTGGCGGAGCGGAGGGGTGATTCCCGCCCCGCCGCGATGGAAAGGAGAGAAAAAGATATGAGCTTATTCCGGTATGCAGTCCCGCTTTGCCTCGGTATTCCGGATGCAAGGGGGCGCAAGCATCAATCGCGCGATTTCCCGTCAAGCCTCCACCCGTCAAAAATCGCATAATACTCAACCTTTTCGCTTTCGTATTGACAAATTATGCGGACGATCCTGTATGTCGGCTGCGTCTGAAAATCCGAATACGCTAACGAAATATTATTCCCCAGCGGCAAAACAATCTCTTCACCTACGTCCTCGACCGTTGTTAAGCCTTCCGCAAGCTCTGCGGGAAAAACCTCATTTGCTTCCCGATAAAAGAACTGACTCCACATCAGCGCAGACGGGACTTCCTCCGAAAACTGAAGCGTCAGCTCCGTCGGGTCTTGGTGGCAGAGCGTCCCTGCCGCACGCCTTTCCTCGAAATACTCTCTTAAAGCAAAATCGCTTGCTTCGTCAGCCCAAAGCGGCTTGCCGTCAAAGGTATAAGCATCTTCAAGCGATTTTATTTCAAGCTTTTCCGGATTTATGACTGCGGTACAGTCGGTTTCCAACGGCTTTTCCGAAAGGAAAGAGTTATCCATAGTATCAACTTTCTCCTGCTTGAAGCTTTCCTCATTTGACGCGCATGCTGAAAGCATGATGAGGAAGCCGATTATTATCAAATATCCGATTTTTTTCATGCCGTACATCCCCTGTGAACGGTATTACAGCCATCATAACATATATCACAGTGACTGTCAATTTTGCGGCGGCAAAAAGGTCGTCACAAAGCCGTCGTCTATGCTATTGCCGCGAGATTTATTCTACCGCTCGATAAACCGCACAAGGAGCGCCGCAGCTTCCGCTCTCGTTGCCTCGCCTCTCGGCGCGAGCGCGTTCTCCGTGCGCCCGTTTATCAATCCGGCGGCGACCGCCCACTGCATCGCCTCAAACGCCCATTCGCTGATCTCAAAGGCGTCGTCGTAGGACAGTATATTGCTCTCCTCGCCTGCGCTCACATCATAGCCCTTGAACCTTGCGTATCGGTAGAGTATCGCCGCAAGCTGCTCGCGGGTGATATTGTCCGCAGGTCCGAACCTGCCCTTGCCGTAGCCCTCGACGATGCCGTTTGCATTCGCCCAGATCACGGCGTCGGTATACCACTGACCGCGCGCCGCATCGACAAACGAGCTTGCGGAGCTTACGACAGGCTCTTTTTCCAGCCGATAAAGGATAGTAACGATCATGGCGCGAGTGATGGGCGTGTTCGGGCTGAACGCAGTCGCTCCGACGCCGTTCATCCAGCCGCCCGAAAAGCACTTCATGACGTCCTCAAAGAACCAATCCTCTCCGACGACGTCCGCAAACGGATTTGCAAGCTCCTTCAGATAAGCGATATCTGCCGCATAGTACTGCGTCAATGCCGCTTTCAGCTCTGCGTCATCCTTTTCCGTATAAGAGCCGTAAAAATATTTATTCAAAAACGAAAGATCGGAGAGCGCAATTCCTTTTTGCGCAGCAAAGGCTTTTTCTTCTGCGCTCAGCCCGTCTTCATAGCTTTGCCGATCGCGTTCCCGCTGCCACGCCGTATATTCGGCAACGGTCATTTCATTCGGATCCGCCTCGCTCAGTTCGGGATATCTCTCCGTCACGGCGGACATGCCGGCAGAGGCCAGAGTTTGCGCGCCGTTTATTACCGCGTACTCGCCGTATGCCAGCCCTTCGGGATTTTCGATCCCAAATCTGTGCATTTCGGCAATCAAGCTCTCCGAAAACTCCGTAAGCGGCGTTTCCGTAAAAATACGTTCCATGTTGATATGCTTTTCCTCAATATTCATTGACGCGGGGAGCGAAACGGCAGCCAAAAGCTTTTGGGCAAAAGCGGCGTCGGCAGTCCCATACAGCGCCGTCAAAACCTCCGCCGCAAAATACGGCGTTCCGTTGAATAGGGAGGGCGTCTTCGCGCCGCCCGCGCAGAGGAAGTCATCGTAAAAGCTCATCGGAGCGCACCAACTTCCGTCAACAAGCACCGGCTTGTCTTTCATTGCGGCGATGATGCGATCGTTCCGATAAATAAAAACGGAATCGGCGGACAGGCGAACGCGCAGCCCGTCCTCCACGAGGAAAACGGCGTTTTCCGCTTTTTCTACGGTAATATCGGAGCGCGTTTCCAAATCTCCGAGGCGGAAATAGCTTGCACCGTTCACGTCCGACGGCGAAACGGTGCGTTCTCCGTCAGCCGCGATAGGGAACATCAGACCAAAAAGAAAACAGAATATCAGCAAAAGCGGCATAATGCGTTTTTTCATAGTCGTTTCTCCTTAAAATATGTAAAATAGCGTTAATTTTATACTCGTGATGGCTTAAACACTGTGTTTTAGCTCGTACAGTTAAATGTAATTCCGCACGACGCCGTGTTTTTTGCGGCGGGGCGGGGGCAGGTAAATCCCCGCCCCGCTGCGGTGGAAAGGAGAAAAAGATATGAGCTTGGTTCAACGGTCAGTTTTTATTTTTGACAGTATTGCTCCCGTGCATATAACAATAACGATGCACAGATACATTGCCCAACCGCAAAGAAACGCTGTATCATAAGGCAGCCCGGAAAAAAGATTTCCGCCGATAAATGCGGCGACAACCCAGCCAAGCAATGCAACGCCAATACCTATCAAAAGTGAGATAAAGAACTTTTTCATTATTGGTTTTTCTCCTATACCTTATTTTTACTTTGTGAGGCGGAGGCGAAGCCCGCCGCGGTGAAAAGGAGAGAAAAACGAGCTTATTTCAGCGGTCGGTTTTGTCTTTTGCCAATATTGCTCTTGTGCATATAACAATAACAATGCATAGATACATTCCCCAACCGTAAACAAAGGCGCCTTCGTCATAACCAAAGATAATTCCGGCAATATTTGTGGCGACAACCCAGCCAAGCAATGCAACGCCAATACCTATCAAAAGTGAGATAAAGAACTTTTTCATTATTGGTTTTGCGTTTTACGGGCGATAAGTGATTGCAAGCTCTACGGATCGAATTTCCTTAAATCCCGTTACGCGAATTCCGATACTTGCTGAGCCATTTCCAAAGATGTTCAGCGATACAGAGGGTGCGGTCAATTCAATATGAAGCGTCGAATGAAGATACGTTCCAGATGTATTGAAATGTGAAACTAATTCAGGATAGTTAACATATCCAGTGTACTCAAAGTGTACTTTGTAGTTCGTATACACTGTATTCGTGTAGTCAGCAAAAATATCATTCGGAAGATCGATGATTGCAGCAGACCCATACCAATTTCCATTGACTGCATTTTTATAATTTGAGGAACTGATATCCGCATTGTAGTAACTGTATGTTATTCTGCCAAAATTAGTGTGCGTAACATCGTATTCATACCAACCATATTGAGTGCCGGGAGTGACGGTTCCATTCTGTGCACAAGATCCGATGGAATCCTTTCCCCTGAACATTGGCATCGTCAACCAACGAGCATCAGTGGAATATTTGTATTCTCCGTCGCCTAAATGTGTAACGAGATAAAACACACGCATGTAAGAATCTTCATAAGTATCCTGTGCTCTGGTTTGAACAACTTTATCTCCATTCGCCAGCAGCTTTATCCTTTCTTGCTGCGCCTCATTTATAATAGCTGATGCCGCAAGAGCGACATCCTCCTCAACATATTCCACATTGTGGTCGGCATCGGACTTGGTGTATGAAGTTATCCCTATGAGCTGTTTGCTTCTCCTGTAGGTCTCAAGGGAATCGAGTGAAAGCTTGTCAATGAAGTCCTGCTCCATTCCAAGTTCAAGTAACATCGCTTTAGTTTCAGAATAGTCAATCTTACCCAAACGAGCTTGAATATTATTGTTTACTTCATCGCGCTTGAATGTTCTTATAACACGATAATTTTTATCAATCATCTCGGTTATACCGAATTTGCCTGACGTTGTTTTTACGACAGCCTCAGATGAAGCCGCGAACGCTGAAAAAGATAAAGACGCTACCATTAAAATGGAAAGTACTATAGATAAAAATTTCTTCACAACAAAGACTCCTTTACGTTATTATTTTATTATTTTTTCTTTGTCTGCCCTGTTTTACGGGCAGGTTTTGGTGGTGGTGAGCTGGGGCTGGGCGACGCCGTTGATGCTCCATGTCAGCACGAGACGGTATGTCCTGCCGCTTTTCACGGCGCAGCTCCCCGACACGGAAGTATAAAACTTTCCCGATGCGCTCCACGAGTCGATGAAGTTATTGCCCAGATACAGCGTCAGGGTCGCCTCCACGTCATCCGATGCGCTGTACCCTCTGACCAACGCAGAGCAATCCGCCATGCCGTTACTAAAAGATAGACTTATGTCTTTTGAATTTGCCCGAATGTTCGCCGTGCCGCCATTGTGGTGCGCAGAAATACCTGCCGGACGGAAATCCGCCGCCCATGCCGTCGCCGTCAAAACCGCCAGCAGCAGCGCCGTCAGCACAATGATGCGCTTTTTCACAAAATCACCTCCTTTGCGCGTTTTTAATATGAAGCTGCCTGCTTCTACTATAGAAACGCTTGGGAGGTGCATTTTGTTACAGGAAATTCCAAGAAAAATTTTATTTCGGCGTTTTCACCAAAGAAACACTCTCCGCCATGTGCATAATATCCAATTCTCCCGCCTCCGCCTGAATGTCAAACTGAATATTTTTCTCCTCGTCAATCCATGTCACCATGCTCATAATGCCGCTGCCCTCCGGCTCCAAAAACAGCATGCCTTCCATTCCGTTCACCTTAACGGGGCGTACTTCCGCATTTTGCCAGCCTATGGAAAATCCTCCGCCGTCCTGCATATAACGGTAACTCATGGAAATTATCGAGTTTTCCTCATCTCCAATTTTGCGGTAGATGATAAACACAAGGTTCGGTCGCTCTATCCGCTCGTCGATACTCTCGACAAAGCCCTCCGGCAGCCATGTTATCTCATACAGCGGCAGCTTTTCGCTCTGCTCCTCGCCGTAATAATCATATATTACATAACGCTCATACCACGTCGTCAGCCATCTCTGCACCGCCGCCCGCGCCGACGGGCTGACTGCCAGCACGCCGCCGAAGCCGACGGACACGGCGAGCAGCACGACCGCCGCGCTGCGCAGCACCTTTTGCCACAGCGGGCGGGTCTTGTTTTTCGCCCAGCGCAGCGGGTCTCTGAGCATTGCCCGCATCTGCCGCCGATGCGCGCGCGACGGGGTAAAGGCGACCTGCTCTCCGGCGCCCCTCTCATTTTCCTCCAGCTCTATCGCGTCCAGCAGCACCCGGCGCATCAGCCTGTCCAGCTCCTGATCCGTCATAGCTGAAATCCCTCCTTTTCAAGTATCTCACGCAGCAGCGCACGCCCACGCGAAATGCGAGTGGTGACGGCGTTCTCCGAAATACCGAGCCGATTGGCGATATCCCGCGTGGAATATCCCAGCAAATACCGCATCTCCAGCGCGGCGCGGTAGGTCTGCGGCAGCTGGGCAAATAACCGTGCCAGCTCGCTCCAATCCGTCACAGTCTCCGCCGACGGCGGAGTCCATTCCTCAAACGCTACTGTCCTGTCATGCTCCTTTTTTCGCTTTCGCAGCAGCGTGATAGATTCGTTCTTCACTATAGAAACGATCCAGAAGGGCAATTTGTTACAAGGAATTTTGTAAATTTTTTCAAAATGTCTGATTATCTGCAAAAAAGCGTTCTGCACAGCCTCTTCCGCGTCGTGTCCGTCGCGGAGAATATTCAGCGCGATCTGCTCCATGCGGACATGGTGCGCCTCGTACAGCTCGGCAAAGCGCCGCTTGTCCTCCGCGCTTTCCAGCGCGGCAAGAAAAAGTGCCAGCATTCGGCAAATCCTCCCGTAATATCCGTGTTATCCCCTATTATACACTATATCACAGCGGCATAGCAATAGCCGGAACCCTTTTTCGGCGCGGTGCATAATATGGGTCGGCGGCATTGACTTTTGCTCCAAAATAAACTATTATTGCATTAGTTCTATTTTGAACAAACGGAGGCGAGCGGCATGAGCATGGAGTTTTGGGACGCGGTTTATGAATTTGAGCGCGCATATGACGTCTGCCGCAAGGACGTGATGCGCCGCTTTGAGCTATCTGCCGCGGAGGTGGATATATTGCTGTTTCTCACCGGAAACTCGCAGCATAACACCGCCTCGGACGTCGAGCGGCTGACGCCGCTGACGAAGTCGCATATCTCGCTGGCGGTCGGTCAGCTCGTGCAGAAGGGGCTGGTGAGCCGCACCGCCGACGAGCGTGACCGCAAGCGGCTGCATCTGACGCTGACTCCGGCGGCGGACGCCATCGCCGCCTACGGCAGCGAGCTTCGACAGGAGTTTTTCGCCGCGCTGCTGGACGGCTTTTCCGAGGAGGAAAAGGCGCGCTTTGCCGCCATGTGCTGCCGGATCATCGACAATCTGCGCCGCGGGCGCGAGGGGAGGGCGTGCGTATGAGCAAGGAAAAGCGGCGCGGGGTGCTGCGGCAGCTCCTGCTGCTGCCCAATCTGCTGTCAATATTCAGAGTCGCGCTGATACCCGTCATCATCTGGCTCTACTGCTTTCGCCATGATTATTACGGCACGGCATATGTGCTGCTGCTCTCCGGCGTGACCGACGTGGCGGACGGCTTCATCGCCCGCCGCTGGGGGCTGGTGAGCGACGTTGGCAAGGCGATAGACCCCGTCGCGGATAAGCTGACGCAGATCGCCACGCTGGTGTGCCTGCTGACGCGCTTTCCGCACATGCTGCTGCCGTTGGCGCTGCTGGTGATAAAGGAGCTGGTCTCCGGCGTGATGAGCCTGCAGGCGATACGCCGCACGGGCGAGGTGCACAGCGCGGACTGGCACGGCAAGGTCGCCACAGCGCTGATATACGCGATGATGCTGCTGCATATACTTTGGGCGGATATCACGCCGCTGTGGTCGGATATCAGCATCGGCGTCTGCATCGTAATGATGGTGATTTCCTTTATCCTCTACGCCGTCCGCCATATTATGTTTATCTGCAATCTAAATCCCGCTGCGGCAGTGCCGCAGCGGGATTGCTTTTATCTTATCTTATTTCATGCTCTCGCGTATTACGCGCAGGGCGTTGCCATAGCAGATCTTATCCACCTCGGCGGCGGAGAAGTGCTTGCCCAGCGCGTCCGCCAGCATCGGCATGCCGGCGTAATCGCCAAACTCCAGCTTGCAGTCGCCGATACCGTCGAAGTCCGAGCCGAAGCCCACGCTGTCCACGCCCGCCACATTGGCGATATGCACGATATGCTCCATGCATCGCGCTATGGTGGTCTCATTGGAGTTCTCCGTCAGGAAGGCGGAGAGGAAGTTCAGCCCCACCATGCCGCCGTTTTTCGCCAGCGCGCGGAGCTGATCGTCCCACAGATCGCGCTGATGGTTGCAGAGGGCGCGGGCGCAGGAATGGCTCGCCACAAAGGGCTTTTTGGCGTACTTTACCACGTCCCAGAAGCCGCCCTCGTTGAGATGGGACACGTCCACGATGATGCCCAGCTCCTGCATGCGTATCACCGCCTCGACGCCGAAGTCCTTCAGCCCCTTTTTCGCCAGCTCCGGATCCATGCTGGAGGGGAAGCCGAGGGAGTTCTCATAATTCCACGTCAGCGTCATCAGCCGCACGCCCTTTTTATAGAACTCGTCCACGCGCTCTATCCTGCCCTCCAGAGGCACGCTGTCCTCGATGGTGAGGATGCTGGAGATTTTGCCCTCCGCCTCGTTTTTGATGATATCGTCATAGCAATAGGCATGCGCCAGCTCCGGGTTCTTCTCTATCTCCGGCAGATAGGTCTTTTCATACACGTCGTTGAAAAACTCGTAGGACTTGGGGTTCAGCCCGCCGTCCGGTCCCGGCGAGATGAATATGGCGAAAAACTGCGCCAGCGCGTGCCCCGCCTTGAGCTTGCGGACATCGATATGTCCCCCGTTCTCCGCCAGACCGTAGCCGCCGCGATGGCAGCCCAATATGGTGTCGCAATGCAGGTCGATGAATTTCATTTCAATTACCTCCAGTATATTTTTATTTGGATTTTACATACTGTTTAAGCTCCTCCGCCTTGTCGCAACGCTCCCACGGCAGGTCGAGGTCGGGGCGACCCATATGCCCGTAAGCCGCCGTCTGGCGGTAGATGGGACGGCGCAGCCCGAGCTGCTCTATCATGGCGGCAGGGCGCATGTCGAAATGCCGCAGAGCTATCTCCGCCAGCTTTTCATCGTCCAGCACGCCGGTGCCGAAGCTGTCCACCAGCACGGACACCGGATGCGCCACGCCGATGGCATATGCCAGCTCCAGCTCGCACCGCTCCGCCAGCCCGGCGGCGACGATATTTTTCGCCACATAGCGCGCCATATACGCCGCGCTGCGGTCTACCTTGGTGGGGTCCTTGCCGGAAAATGCGCCGCCGCCGTGACGCGCATAGCCGCCGTAGGTGTCCACGATTATCTTGCGTCCGGTCAGCCCGCTGTCTCCCTGCGGTCCGCCTATCACAAAGCGCCCCGTGGGATTGATGAAAAAGCGGGTGTCCGCGTCCAAAAGACGCTTGGGCAGCGAGGGGCGAATGACCGTCTCTATCACCGCCTCACGCAAGGTTTCCAGCTTTACATCCGGCGTATGCTGCGTGGAGACGACCACCGTGGATATGCGCTGCGGTCTGCCGTCCTCGCCGTACTGCACCGTGACCTGACTCTTGCCGTCCGGCAGGAGGAAGGGCAGCGTGCCGCTCTTTCTCGCGGCGGCGAGGGCGCGCGTCAGATTGTGCGCGTAGGTTATGGGGGCGGGCATCAGCTCGTCCGTTTCGCGGCAGGCGAAGCCGAACATCATGCCCTGATCGCCCGCGCCTATCGTGTCAAAGGCGTCGCCGCCTCCGCTGCGGTGCTCCACTGCACTGTTCACGCCCATGGCGATATCCGGCGACTGCTCGTCTATCGCCGTCAGCACCGCGATGGAATTGCCGTCAAAGCCGGCGTGCGCGCCGTTGTAGCCGATATCCCGCACCACGCTGCGCGCCAGCGCCGGTATGTCCACATAGCAGGAGGTGGAAAGCTCGCCCATCACCAGCACCATGCCGGTGGTGGCGCAGGTCTCGCACGCCACATGCGCCGCGGGGTCCTGCGCCAGCACGGCGTCCAGCACGGCGTCGGAAATCTGGTCGCACACCTTGTCGGGGTGCCCCTCGGTAACGCTCTCGGAAGTAAAAAGTTTTTGCTTGCTCATAACAGCACCTCTTTCACAAAATGTGAAAATCAGAAAAGGCTCCCGAAAAGGAGCCTTTTTGCAGCGTAAGCAAGCCTCCTTATCGATGTCAGCGGAACCACCTTGCCCTGCGCGGACAGGTTGGTATGAGGTCTTAGAGCTGACTCTCTACCTCAATTCTGGATAAAGGTGAAGCCGTATTCGATTTTCTATAAGTTAGTATACCATAACTCGCCGCGCATTGCAAGAGCTTTTTTCAGAAAATCATTTGCCCGCCAGCCAGTCCTCGCGCTTGAGCATGCGCATCTCGACTTCCTTTATCTCGCCGGAGCGCGTTTTATGCGGCTTTACGGCATAGGGTCGGAAGCCGCACTTCTCCTGCACGCGTGCGGACTGCCGATTGGTAAGAGAATTGCCGCACGTCACGGCGTCCAGCCCGTGCTCCTCAAACAGCCAGCGCAGCACCTCCCGCACCGCCTCCGGCATCAGTCCTCTGCCCCAGCAGTCCTTCGCCAGCACGAAGCCCAGCTCGCGGCAGCGCATATCCGCCAGCTCGCGGAAGTATTCTTCGTCGTACTTTTCTATGCCCAGCGAGCCGACGACCTTGCCCGCAAGCTCCAGCGCAAAGACCTTTTCGCCCGCGATGAACTTATCCAGTATCTTCTGCGACTCCTCGCGGCTCCCGTGCGGCTGCCAGCCCGCAAGCTGCCCCACGCCGTCCACGGAGGCATAGGCGAAAAAGTCCTCAAGGTCGCTCTGCCGCCACGGACGCAGCCGCAGCCGCTCGGTACGCAGCACCGTGTCCCGTATGCTTATTTCTGCATTCATGCGTCCGTCCCCCTCTTTTTGAATATTAAGAGGCAGTATAGCACACTGCCCGGCAAATGTCAAGCGCCGCCGAGCAGAGTATCCCCTCCGTCCGTGCCAGCTCCCGCGCCGTCTCCAGCGCGTCCGGCGTGCGGACGCGGATCACCTCGTCCAATATATAGGTATTGAGTATCTCCGGCACAAAGCCCGCGCCGATGCCGGAAAGCGGGTGCGTGCCCGCGCTGCCGCCCGACAGCACCGGCGAAGCCGCCGGCTCCACCGCCACGATGCGGCAGTCCGGCAAGCGCATCTTCAGCGCCTCGGCAAAACCGGTCAGCGTTGCGCCGCTGCCGACGCCGGCGACGAAATAATCCATCTCCGGCAGCGCCCTGAGCAGCGCCTCCGCTCTGCGGCGGTATGGCGCGCACATATCAGCGTTTTTGAACTGGTCGGGGCAGAAGATCCCCGGCTCCCGCGCGCGCAGCCTGCCCATCAGCTCTGCCGCCGCTCTGACGAAGCCCGCCGCGGGCGCCGTCAGCACCTCGGCGCCGTAAAGCTCCATCATCTGCCGCCTGCCGCGGTCGATATCGTCCGGGGCGATGATATACGCCCGCAGCCCCAGCGCAGCGCAAGCCATCGCCAGCGACACGCCCCAGCTACCGCCCGTTATCTCCGCCACGGCTCCGCCCTTGCGCAGTCTGCCGTCCGCCAGCGCGCGCTCCAGCACATAAAACGCCGCGCGGTCCTTGCCGCTGCCGGAGGGCGTGAGCATCTCCAGCGAGGCATAAATCTCGCCCCCGCAGCCGTATTTTTCCCGCAGCCGCGTCAGTCTTACCACCGGCGCAAAGCCCGTCAGCCCGCCCGCATTTTCGGCTATTCTGTTCATTGCCCCTCCTCCTTTCGTCAAAACGCCGTTTTTTGCCATATTTGACCGCAAAAAATGCGGTTATCCGTGCATTATGCAGATTTTCCCCAAAAACACAAAAATTTACTTGTCCCGCGCCCGCTTTAATGATAATATGTAAGTGTGTTTATTACAGTATATAATAAATTCACCGCAGAATTCAACAACTTTAAGGAGGATCAGTATGCACAAGAAATTATTCATCCCCGGTCCCGTGGACGTGCGTCCCGACGTTTTGGAAAAAATGGCTGCGCCCATGATCTCGCACCGCGGAAAGGCAGCGACCAACCTGCAGAAGAGCATCAGCGAGAAGATGCAGAAGGTGTTCCAGACCAAAAACACCATCGTCCTCTCCACCACCTCCGGCTCCGGCCTGATGGAGAGCGCCATCCGCTGCTGCACGGCGAAGCGCGCGGCGGTATTCTCCATCGGCGCCTTCGGCGACAGATGGTACAAGATGGCGACCGCCAACGGCGTCCCCGCGGACAAGTTCCGCGCCGAGGACGGTCAGGCGACCGACCCCAAGCAGGTGGACGAGGTCCTTGCCACCGGCAAGTATGACCTTATCACCGTCACCCACAACGAGACCTCCGTCGGCATCATGAACCCCGTCGCGGAGATCGCCGAGGTCGTGAGGAAGTACCCTGACGTCATCTTCTGCGTGGATACCGTCAGCTCCATGGGCGGCGCGGATATCCCCGTGGACAAGTGGGGCATCGATTTCTGCATCACCTCCACTCAGAAGTGCCTCGGACTGCCTCCCGGACTGAGCATCGCCTCCGTTTCCGAGAGAGCGTTCCAGAGAGCGCAGACCGTCCCCAACCGCGGTCTGTACCTCGATATCGTGGAGATATACAACAAGGTCAAGAAGGATGACAAATATCAGTATCCCTCCACACCCTCCCTGTCCCATATGTTTGCGCTCGACTATCAGCTCGACCGCATTCTGGAGGAGGGTCTGGAGAACCGCTGGAACCGCCACGCTGAGATGGCTGAGGTCGTGCGTGCCTGGGCGAGAAAGCATTTTGCCCTGTTTTCCGACGAGAGGTACCTGTCCAACACCCTGACCACCGTGAAGAATACCCGCGGCATTTCCGTCGCTGACCTCAACAAGGCGCTGGGCGAGCGCGGCTTTGAGATATCCAACGGCTATGGCGATCTGAAGGAAAAGACCTTCCGCATCGCGCACATGGCGGACGCCCAGATGGAAGACGTCAAGGCGGTGCTTGCCGCTATCGAAGAAGTCCTCGGACTGTAATCAACGGAGGTAAGAATGATGAAAAGAGTATTGGCTTCCGACGGCATCCAGGCGGATGCCGCTGAAAAGCTGAAGAGCCTCGGCTACGAGGTAGTTCAGCAGTTTTACGAGCCGGAGGAGCTGGCGAAGCAGGTCGCGGAGTACGACGTGCTGGTCGTGCGCTCCGCCACCAAGGTGCGTCAGCCCATCATCGACGCGGCGAAGGCCGCCGGCAGGCTGAAGCTGGTCATCCGCGGCGGCGTCGGCGTCGATAACATCGACGTAGCCTATGCCGAGGAGAACGGCATCGCCGTCCGCAACACTCCGCGCGCCAGCTCCGCCTCCGTTGCCGAGCTGGCTCTGGGGCATATGTTCGCCATGGCGCGCTATATCGCCATCGCCAACGTCACCATGAAGAACGGCGAGTGGAACAAGAAGAAGTACGAGGGCATCGAGCTGGGCGGCAAAACGCTGGGTCTCATCGGCATGGGACGCATCTCGCAGGAGCTGGCAAAGCGCGCCTGCGCACTCGGCATGAAGATAATCTACACCGACGTGATGGAGATAAAGGGTCTGCCGGCGGAATACACCTGCATGAGCCGCGACGAGGTGCTGAAGAACGCGGACTTCGTCTCCCTGCACATCCCCATGCCGGCTGACAAGAAGCCCGTCATCGGCGCCGCCGAGCTGGCGCTGATGAAGCCGACGGCGTTCATCGTCAACACCGCCCGCGGCGGTCTGGTGTGCGAGGACGCGCTGTGCGACGCGCTGGATAACGGCGCGCTGGCGGGCGCCGCGCTGGATGTTTATGCCGAGGAGCCGGCGAAGAACGAGCGCGTGCTGAAGCATCCCAAGATCAGCCTCACCCCGCATATCGGCGGCTCCACCAAGGAGGCGCAGGGACGCATCGGTGAGGAGATAGTCGATATCATCACCAAATTCTTTGCCTGAGGAGGAATGTGCGATGGCAACAGTACGTCCCTTTAAGGCGGTTCGTCCCGCCCCCGAGCTTGCCGAGCGCGTAGCGGCTCTGCCCTACGATGTTATGAACAGCGACGAGGCGCGCGAGATGGTGCGCGGCAATCCGTATTCCTTCCTCCACGTGGACAAGGCGGAGATAGACCTGCCCGCGGACGTGGATCACTATTCCGTGGAGGTTTACGAAAAGGCGGCGTCCACGCTGAACAAGATGATAGCGGACGGCGTGTTCGTGCAGGACGACAAGCCCTGCTTCTACGTCTACCGCCAGATAATGAACGGACGCGCCCAGACCGGCATCGTCGGCTGCGCCTCCATCGACGAATATCTGAACAACACCATCAAAAAGCATGAAAAGACCCGCGCCGACAAGGAAGAAGACCGCGTGAACCACGTCGATTTCTGCGACGCCAACACCGGACCCATCTTCCTCACCTACAAGGCGCGCGAGGGCATCAACAAGGTCGTGGACAAGACCGTGCAGCAAAAACCCGTCTATGATTTCGTGCAGGACGGCGTGACGCAGACGGTATGGGTCATCTCCGACGATGCCGACATCGCGGCGATCCGCGCGGAGTTTGACAAGACGCCCGCGCTCTATATCGCGGACGGACATCACCGCAGCGCCTCCGCCGTGCGCGTCGGACGCAAGCGCCGCGCGCAGAACCCCGGCTATACCGGCGAGGAGGAGTATAATTTCTTCCTCTCCGTGTTCTTCCCCGACGAGCAGCTCTACATCATGGACTACAACCGTCTGGTCAAGGACCTCAACGGTCTTTCTCCGGCGGAGTTCATGAAGAAGCTGGAGGAGAAGTGGACGGTCAGCGAGAGCGAGCCGCGCCCCGCCATGAAGGTCAAGCACACCTGCGCCATGTATCTGGAGGGCAAGTGGTACACCCTGACGGCGAAGGCAGGCTCCTATGACGAGAAGGACCCCGTCAGGTCGCTGGACGTCAGCATCTTGCAGGAAAACCTGCTCACGCCCATTCTCGGCATCGGTGACCCGCGCACGGACAGCCGCATCGACTTTGTCGGCGGTATCCGCGGGCTGGCGGAGCTGGAGCGCCGCGTGAAGGAGGGCATGGCAGTGGCTTTTGCCATGTGCCCGACGAGCATCAGCGATCTTATCAGCATCGCGGACGCGGGCATGATAATGCCGCCCAAATCCACCTGGTTCGAGCCGAAGCTCCTTTCGGGTCTGTTTATCCATAAGCTGAAGTAATCGCAAGTAATGTTAAATCCCCGAAGGTCTGATTGACCTTCGGGGATTTTTATATTTCCGCGGATTTTATCGCTTACGTATTATATTCATCACTGCTTTACCGTGCGGCAGCTCTTTGCGCAGCCTTATACCAAGCAGACTGTCGGCAGAAATGTTATAAAGCTCACAAAGGCATATGAAATGGCGTATCGGCAATTCATTCGCTTCCCTTTCGTATCTTGCATACATGGTCTGAGAGGTACCGAGATATTCAGCAACCTGTGCCTGTGTCAAGTCATTGTCCTCTCTGAGATTTCTCAGCATCTGCATATATCCCGTCATCTCTTCAGCCTCCCTTGAATGATTGGCTTTAGTTTATCAAGTAAAAATGTTTACTATTGACTTTAGTAAATATTTTTACTATAATATTTTTGCCGACGATGTACTCATTTATTAAAAAAGGAGGAAAATCATGAAGAAAATAACTCGCATAACCGCACTTATCCTTGCGGTCGCCATGCTGACTTCGATGCTTTCATTCGTATCGTTTGCGGGCGACAGCAAAAGCGGCAGAAATATCTGCGTAACAGTGGAAACTGCCAAACGTCCGTGGTATTCTCTGCTTCCGGCAACCGTTAAGATAACAAATACCGGTCGTACTCCAATGACTATAAACGTTGAAAATTCCAAAGGACAGTTGCTTCGAAATAAGTGTTTGACCTCCCTCAAGCCCGGAAAATCTCATACTTTTTCACTGTCCCACAACACCACATATTATTTTTATTGGTCAGGCAACGCTATGGGCGGCAGCATATATGCAGATGGCACTCTAACCACCGGAAGACACATCAAAGCCATATATTGACCTCATATTTGCGCATACCTTTATCGTCGGCTCCGTAAATATTAACCATTTTTACGCACAAGACCGCGCCGCAGCTTTTCCGAGCTGCGGCGCAAGCCATAAACAAAAACCCATAGAAACGCAAAAGCGTTTTCTATGGGCTTTTCTGCTTAACAAACGGCGGGAGTGCTCCCCTCTGTATGACGAAGCCGTTTCCTGCTCAAACGCAGCATCGCCGCGCCGCAGGCAGGGCAAAACCGCGCCTCCTTGCGGCGGCGCGGCGTTTTGCCTTATTCAAACTCGTCTTCGGTTTCCTTGAAAAAGTCGTGGTATGCACGCACGTTTTCCAGCTCGCTCCAGCGCCGCACGCACGGCGGCTCGGCGTCGAGGTCATACACCCGCGCGCCGCGCATCGCCAGCAGAAACGGCGAATGCGTGGAGATGATCAACTGACAGCGGAAAAAGCGCGCCGAGTCCTCCAAAAACCGCTTCAGCTCAAGCTGACGCGCCGCAGAAAGGCTGTTTTCCGGCTCGTCCAGCAGATACAGCGCGTCCTCGCGTATCTGCTCGGCAAAAAAGGCGAGCGCGCTCTCCCCGTTCGACCGCTCGCGCACATTGGGCATCAGCTTGTCGCGCAGGTACTTTCCGCGGCTGAGGCGGCGCGCCTCGTTTTCCCGCCGCCACTGCTCGTACTCCTCCAGCGAAGCGAGCCTGCGGCTCTCCCTGCCGCGAGCTGCCTGATATTCGTCCAGCAGCTCCGCGCGCCGGCAGTCTATGCCGTCGTTGACGTGCCGGATATCCAGCAGCCAGTTGAACACGTCGTCGCTGGTCATCATGCGGCTGGCCTGCGGCACGCTCCTGCCGTAAGCCGTCTCCGCCCGGCAGCGCCGCACATATTCCGGAAAATAATCGCTGCGATTATATTCCGCTCCGCGCCGCAAACCGAGCTTTTCTGCGATGACATTCAGCACGGTGGACTTGCCGCTGCCGTTGCCGCCGTACAGCACCGTCACGTCGGCAAGCTCCAGCACCGGCAGCCCGCGCCCGCGAAACACGCCGAAGGGGTAGTACGAATTATAATAATTCGCGGTCGCCAGCGGGTCGCGGCTGTAGAAAAAATCCTCCTCGTCCGCCTCTGAAAGCAGGCGAAAGCTCTTTAAATATATCATTTATGAAACAGCTTTTTGGTCTGGTAGACCGGCTCGCAGGTGAGGTTTATCCCCAGCTTGCGGTATACGTCGGCGTCCACCTGCGCCACGATGACCGTGGAATGCGCCTCGCACCCGCGCAGACAACTCAGCTTTTCCGTGGCGCGCTGCGCCTCGCCGCTCATGGTGGCGCTGATGCTGAGGGCGATCAGCACCTCGTCCGAGTGCAGGCGCGGGTTATGATTGCCGAGAATGCCGATCTTGAGCTTTTGTATCGGCTCGATGACGCTGCGAGAGATGAGGTAAGTCTCGCGGCTCATGTTGCACTCCGCCTTGACCGCGTTGAGCAGCGCCGCCGCCGATGGTCCCAGCAGGTCGCTGGTCTTGCCGGTGACGATGCGCCCGTCGGTGAGCTGTATCGCCACGGCGGGCTTGTCCTCCGTCTCCGCCGAGCGCGCCAGCGCCGCCGCCACCACGGGGCGGTCGGCTGCGCTCACGCCCGCCTGCTTCATCACCAGCTCTATCTTATTGACGGCGGAATCCGTCGCCCTGCCCTTTTTGCGGTCGCACATGGCGGTGTAGTAGCGGCGCACGATCTCCTCCCGTGAGGCGCAGGAGCATGCCTCGTCGTCCACGATGGCATAGCCCGCCATATTAACGCCCATGTCCGTCGGCGATTTATAGGGACTGGCGCCGGAGATGTTATGCAAAATGGCGTTCAGCACCGGAAACACCTCCACGTCGCGGTTGTAGTTCACCGTCGTCTCGCCGTACGCCTCCAGATGGTATGGGTCTATCATATTCACGTCGTTGAGGTCGGCTGTCGCCGCCTCATAAGCCAGATTTACCGGATGCTTGAGCGGCAGGTTCCAGATCGGGAAGGTCTCAAACTTGGCATAGCCCGCCTCTACGCCGCGCAGATGCTCGTGATAAAGCTGCGAGAGGCAGACCGCCATCTTGCCGCTGCCGGGACCCGGCGCGGTGACGACGACCAGCGGACGCGAGGTCTCCACATACTCATTTTTGCCGAAGCCGCGCTCGCTGACGATGCCCGCCACGTCGAAGGGGTAGTTTTCTATCGGATAATGCAGATAGACGCGCAGCCCGAGGCGCTCCAGCTTCTGCTTGAACGCCTCCGCCGGCGGCTGGTGCGCGAACTGGGTGATGACCACGCTGCCGAAATACAGCCCGAAGCCGCGGAAGGCGTCTATCAGCCGCAGCACGTCGTCCTCATAGGATATGCCGAGGTCGCCGCGCAGCTTGTTCTTGACGATGTCGTTGGCGCAGATGGCGATGACTATCTCCGCCTTGTCAGCGAGCGAGCGCAGCATCTGTATCTTGCTGTCGGGCGCAAAGCCGGGCAGCACGCGCGAGGCGTGAAAATCGTCGAAAAGCTTGCCGCCAAACTCCAGATACAGCTTGCCGCCAAACTGGTCTATGCGCCGCCTTATCTGCTCCGACTGCTTTTCAATATAAAGCCCGTTGTCAAACCCTTTTACGCTCATATACAATACCCCCGCACAATAAAAAACAGCATACGCCGTCCGCTGTTTTGATAAATTCAGTATACCATACGGCGCCCCTCCTTGCAAGGAAAAAACCGCCTGCCGGTTAGAAAAAGACATAACTTGAAAACAGCAATAAAGCATGGTACAATAGCCATAGTACTATATACAGGTGAGAAAATAATGAATCCATTATTAAAATGGCCTGGCGGAAAGTCCGGGGAAATAAATAAAATCGAAAAATACATACCTTCATATACAAGGTATGTAGAGCCTTTTTTTGGAGGAGGCGCACTGTTTTTTCATCTCAATCCTCAAAAAGCGGCAATAAATGATAAATCGCGATTATTAATTGATTTTTATAAGTTGATTAAAAATCAGGACCTTTTATTGTATGACTTGCTTTTGTGTTATAACAACAGCTTTACAAATCTTCTGCGGGTATGTGATAATAATTATTTAGACATTTTAAACTTATACAATAAGTTATCCACGAACGAAATCAGCAAGAAAGAATTAGAGCAGCAGCTTTTTGAAATTTTGTCCAGTCTGTCTGACAAAATCAATTTTGGTTTCTCGGAAAAACTGCTTTTAGACGATAATCTCTTCACTAAGAAAATTTGTGAAGCAGCGACTGACAAAATACAACGCACGATAAAAAACAATGAAAAAGCGCCGTTTCACGCTGCAGATTTAAAAGAAAATTTAATTACCGGATTTGCCAGCGGATATTATATGTATTTCAGAGATATATATAATGCTCTAAACCTTAATCGCATTCAATCTCCCTCTTTGCAGTATAAAATTGCAAACTTCTGTTTTATCCGAGAATACTGCTACGGCTCTATGTTCAGGTACAATAAAAATGGCGAGTTTAACATTCCCTACGGCGGAATGAGTTATAACAAGAAAAATTTTAAAGACAAAATCGAAAAGATGTTCAGCAAAGACATACAAGATATTTTTATAAACACTGATATTGACTGTATGGATTTTGAAGATTTCTTTCACAAGGCAAATCTGACGGAAAATGATTTTATGTTTCTTGACCCTCCCTATGATACTGATTTTTCAAGCTATGAAGGAGTGGATTTTACTAAAGATGATCAAGCGCGCCTTGCTTATTCATTAACTAAAACTGCTGCACCATTTATACTGGTTATTAAAAATACCGATTTCATTCACTCTCTATATAAAGACCGATTTAATATTCTGTCTTTTGACAATCAATATACTTATAATGTGCGCAGTCGTAATGACCGTAACGTTGAACATCTGCTAATAACCAATCTCCCTGTGTAACCGCAGGGAGATTGGTTATTATTTAAGGGCGTCGCATATCCTCTTTCCCATCAAATTTTTATATTCAGGACTGCAGTTTTCAAGCTCACTGCTCCAGTATTCCTGACATTCCGCAGCCTGCTTGGAAACCAAGAATTTTATCTCGTTAGATATCAACGTATTTAGAAAATTTACATAAGGGTCTCCATCTTCATCATAGTCAATCGCATATAATCCCCAGCAATTATTTATAAACGGATCAATAACGGCATAAATAAACTTCAGCGTTTCCAAAGATGGACTCATCTTATATGGCACTGCACCAAAATGCTGAATGCCGTTTCTTGTTTTTCCAAAGGCTTTAAATATCTCTAAATTTTCAAGATGTATGCCGGTAGTTGCCCACAGCCTATTGGGCAATTGAGACCACTCGACCGTAGTGCCTTTTTCAAACAATGCTTCTAGCGAGATATCATCTTCCGATGTCTGAGGAAATTTTTCAAATATGAGCAACGGATGTTCTTCCGCAATTCTCGCCTTAATAAGTATTTCAGCAGCGTGGGCGGCTTGCAAAACCGATAACTCCGCCCACTTATCATTTGCAGGATCTTGATAAGCCGCATGCCTGTTGGCATGAGTTAGCGCCCCCAACCCCAATTCTTTCATATTCTTCGCAGCATCTTTTAATTTATCATTCATGACGCTTCTCCAATTCCGCTTTCAATCTCATCTCCGCTGCTTTAAAATACGTCTTATCTATTTCACAGCCTCCAAATTTTCTGTTTAATTGCAATGCTGCCACTCCCGTCGAGCCTGTACCCATAAACGGATCAAATACAACATCTCCCCTATTGCTCGCAATACCGATAATATGCTTCAGCAGCTTAACAGGTTTTTGCGCCGGATGCTTCGGATTTTTCAATCTTTCAGGACTCATGCAGATAGGACATTCAAAAAAATTATGCATTTCTTTTTGATTTGAAAAATTCCATTTGTGTCCCTTATTCCACATGCAAATTATCATTTCACAGCTATTCAAAAATCCATTTTTAAATATTTTCGGTGCGGGATTTGTTTTATGCCATATAAAAAATTGAAACGTATCAAATTCTCTATCAAAGGCTTCGTGCCATTTGCCGATTAAATTATAGCTTGTAAAAACAAAAATGTTTCCATCTTTTTTCAGTATCCGTTTAAAATCGACAACCAATTCCTGCGGATCAAGTTCAAGTTCATCCCATTTGGCTATATCATTATTCAATGCCTCCCTACCGGGTAAATATATGTTGCCTGTCGAATATTTAGCTATATTATATGGCGGATCGGTCAGTATCAGGTCCACGCTGCTATCCGGCATGGTTTTCATAAATTTATAGCAATCCGTATTATGTATGCTGATTTTCACCACTTTTTACACCCCAAGGCATTTCTCTATCATTGCTTTAATGCGGTCATTTAAGCCTATTTTGTCAAGAGCCTCCTTGTATATCTGCGTAAAATCAACAAAGGAAATCCCATCAGGTAAAATTTTATTCCAAAAAACGGAGCCGATCAAGAACATGGACGGATAATTCAGATGTTTTTTCACTGAACCTTTCCATATATTGCCTTCTCCGTCCTTATTGTACAATGTCGCAAAATATGCTTTGCACTCACTTATACCCATGTCAACGTAAATCGTCAACAGCTTTTCAACATTTGACGGCGCATTGGAACTGTCCAGATCACCGCCTGCCTTTAACTCACATATGTTCCATTCCTCACCGTCATAAAACGCTAAATCAACAGGCTTTGTAAAAATATTTTCTGTTTTATATTTATAGGAAAGCGGAAGCAACTCTGCCTTTATACTTTCTTGCGTTATTCCGCTCTCCACCCGTTCGCTCCCTCTGCCCTTTGCTTCGTTATGCGCTCTAAACGCTGCAATTTCTCCTCTTAAATCTCCGTTAAATGTATCAACATCCGTAACGACGATCTGACCTGATATATTCGCAGACGATATGTCATGCTTCAAATTTCTTGGATTGACTATTGCCGGAACATTTTTATCTCCAAATCGCAGCCTTGCAATTCTTTTAGCGCAAGTTTCAATGGCAAATCCGCTTTTGGATTCAAAACTGCTGACAAACACCATGTTCGCTGTAATTTGTTCATCCATTTGACTTAACAGAAAATTATTTACCTTTCTATCATAATTATCCTTAAAATCACGTTCGATTAAATCCATTAACTTTGAAAATTCCTCAAAAACGATCTGCTTGATTTGTCCGCGCATCGCTTACACTCCTTTAAACAATTCTGATAGAGTAACATCAAGTCCATTGGCAATTTTTTCAAGATTTACAATTGATATATTTCTTTTCCCTGCTTCAACAGAAGAAAAATATGTCCTGTCCATCCCTATTTTTAATGCAAATTTCTCTTGACTCAATCCTGTGGTAGACCGCAGCTTTTTTATCCGTTCTCCAATTCTTTTTTGAATCACAAAAAACACCTCATTTTAATTTTACCTTTCTGTCGAGAATAGGGCAACGGATTATAAGCAACATCAGGCGGTATCTAAAATTCAATGCTTCTCTTTTCATGATCATTAGAGCTTTGTGCCTCAATACTCGCGCGCGGTTAGAAAAAGCAAAAATGCAAAAATCAAAAGTTCATAATTTATACAATTTATACAACGCTTTATGGTGGCGCGGAGGCAGAGATTTGTGGTACAATCGATAGTGGATAATTATGGGGACGGATATCCGTCCGGTAAGCGATGAACAAATCCGCAAGGGCGGCACTTGTTCTACGCCTGCTCAAACAAGGAGGAAAAATTATGTTTCTGAAATACGCGGCGGCGGTAGTCATCGGCTATCTTTTAGGCTCGATCAGCACCGCCATCATCGGCTCCAAGCTGCTGTTCCGCAAGGATATCCGCACGCAGGGCAGCGGCAACGCCGGCGCGACGAACTCCACGCGGGTCTACGGCGTGATGTTCGGCATAATGACGCTGGCGGGCGACTTTCTCAAGGGGCTGGCGGCATGTCTCATCGGACGGGCGCTGGGCGGAGTGCCCGCTCTGGCGCTGGCGGGCGCGGCGTGTCTGCTGGGGCACTGCTTCCCCGTTTATTTCAGCTTTAAGGGCGGCAAGGGCATCTCCACCGGCGCCGCCATTGCGCTGATGATAGACTGGCGCGTGCTGGCGCTGGCGCTGGGACTTTTCATCGTCATCGTGGCGATAACTCGCATAGTCTCCCCCGCCTCCGTCGCCGCCGCCGTAGCTGTCGGCGTCGGCTCGCTGCTTTTTTCGCGGGAGCCGTGGCTGTGGGCGCTGGGGATATTTACTACGGTGCTGGTGGTTTTCATGCACCGCGCCAACATCGGCAGGCTCATTCGCGGCGAGGAAAAGCAGTTCCGGCAGGAGCGCCGCTGATACAGAAGCTGATATATAAAGAGATAGCAAGCTTTCGGGAGTAAGATATGAATACATACCGCGCCGGCATCGACGTCGGCAGCACGACCGTAAAGCTGGTCGTGACGGATGAAAATCTGAATATCCTCTACGGCGAGTACCGCCGCCACTGTGCCGATATCCAGCCCGCGCTGTGCGCGCTGCTGGAAGACGCCGCGCGGCAGCTCGGCGGCTGTGCGCTGCGCCTCAAAATAACCGGCTCCGGCTCCATAAATCTCGGCAAGGCGCTGGGGCTGGGCTTCGTACAGGAGGTGGCGGCGGTCGCCGCTGCGCTCCGCCTCACGGCGCCGCAGACGGACGTCGCCATAGAGCTGGGCGGCGAGGACGCGAAGATAATATATTTCACCGGCGGGCTGGACGAGCGCATGAACGGTATCTGCGCCGGCGGCACCGGCGCCTTTATCGACCAGATGGCGGCGCTGCTGCAAACCGACGCCGCCGGGCTGGATTGCGCCGCCGCCGAATACAAGCGGATATATCCCATCGCCGCGCGCTGCGGCGTCTTTGCCAAGACTGATATCCAGCCGCTGATAAACGAGGGCGCGACCAAGGCTGACCTTGCCGCCTCCATCTTTCAGGCGGTGGTCAACCAGACCATCTCCGGTCTTGCCTGCGGCAAGCCGATACGCGGCTGCGTCGCCTTCCTTGGGGGGCCGCTGCACTTTCTGCCGGAGCTGAAAAACGCCTTCATCCGCACGTTGAAGCTGACGCCGGAAAACGTGGTTGACCCCTCCACATCCCATCTCTTCGC
>JAFTDT010000117.1 GCA_017453985.1 Clostridia bacterium | reverse complement strand
CAAACGCCAAAAAACAGCTTGGCTCAAGTTCTTCCAGATCAAATCTCAATTCGTTGCAATGTGCCTCATAGCCCGTCCAATCTCCATTAAATCTGAGAACTCTATCGAAATTGATCTTTTCTTCCCGCAAAGTACCATCAGCGTCATAGATAATACAGTCTTTTATGAGCTTTGTTTTGTCCACGATTGACTGCAAAACCGCGCTTTCAGGCAAATTCTCACCGGAATTTGCCTCTTGTATTTTCTTTTTCATCAAATCATTTGCTCTTAACATAATTCGCCCGATATTTTCACAGTTTTTCTCATTCCCCGTCGGGCTTTTCAAAGAGGTCGAAGTCGCGCTCCTCCAGCAAATCGAGTCTGCTCTCCGGCTCTGCGACAAGTCTGCGGCTCTGGTCGAGTATCGCCTTTTCCACCACGTTGCGCGCCAGTCTGCCGTTGCCGCTCTCGCGGCTGTCCATCGCCTGCATGATGTTGAAATAATCCAGCAACGACGCCTGCGCCGCCTCCGTCAGCTCGTAGCCCTTGCCCTTGGCGATGCTGAGAGCTATCTTCAGCAGCTCCTCGCCGGTGTAGTCGGGGAACTCGATGATATTGGGAAAGCGCGAGCGCAGACCGGAGTTCGCCGTCATGAACTCCGCCATCTCCTTGGAATAGCCCGCCAGTATCACCAGCAAATCGTCGCGGTGGTCCTCCATCTCCTTCACCAGCGTGTCTATCGCCTCCAGCCCAAAGCTGTCGTCCTTGCCGCGGTAGAGCGAATATGCCTCGTCGATGAACAGCACGCCGCCGAGGGCGGACTTTATCACCTGCGTGGTGAGCGGCGCGGTGTGCCCGACGTATTTGCCCACCAAATCGGCACGCGTGACCTCCACGAGCTGACCGCCGGAAAGCACGCCTATCGCCTTGAGGTATTTGGAAACGATGCGGGCGATGGTGGTCTTGCCAGTGCCTGGGTTGCCGGTGAATATCATGTGCATGGAGAGCGACGCGCTGCGCATGCCCTGCTCCTTGCGCATCTGCTGCACCTTGTAATGGTCCTCCAGCGAGAAGATATATTCCTTTATCTCGCGCAGTCCGATTATCTCGTCCAGCTCCGCCTTGACGCTCTCCAGCTCGCCCTTATATGCGCCGGGCAGCAGCGACATGAGCTCCAGCCTGCCGCTGCCGAAGTCCGCCTCCAGCCCGTTTTCCGTATATATCTTCACCTCGCCCTGCGCGGCGCCGTGCTCCAGCTTGTACTGCGCCAGCGCGCGAAACCAGTCGCGGCAGAAGGCGAGCATGCTGCCGATGCCGAACTCGTGGCTGCGCTTGCTCTGCAGAAATGCCGCGGCGTCGCCCTCGCACGTCAGGCGGAAGCCCAGCTTTTCCTCCGCTTTTTTGCACAGCTTGGCATATTCCAGCTCGGCTATTTTATACACGCTCCCGTCCGAGAGCTTGTCCGTGGCGCAGATGTCCCCGATGGCGTTGACAAAGGCGGCACCGAAGGCTCCCGCCAGCTTGTCCGTCCCCTTTTCGGAGATAAAGACCAGATACTTGCCGTTCGGCCGCACCGCGCCGATGGCGTCCGGCGTGAGGGCGTTGCCCGCGTCGAGCAGCCTGCCGTTCTGCAGCACGTAGCGGGTGTTGAGCATTATCCTGCCCTTTACCGCGAGGTCGGCAAGCTGCCCCAAAAACGCGGGGTGGCTGCTCTCGTAGTTTTCAATCAGCAGCACCTCGCTGTCGCTCTGCAGCGCCATGTACAGATCCTGCAGGAATATGCGCTCCCTGTCCTGTCCGGGATACATCGCCATATCCAGCTTCTGCACGCTGTCCGCGCCGAAAAGCCCGCGCTCCTTCAGCAGCCGCGCCATGCCGTTCAGCGCCTCGTGCTTGCCGGTGTAGGCGCTGCCGTGAATGAATATGACGTTGCGCGCGCCCTCCGGTCTGTCCCAGTCCATCACATAGGGGCGCTTGAAGGCTATGACCAGCTCGCGCAGAAATCGTTCCTGCCCGATGACGCTCTCACCGAGAGCCTCCGCCAGACCCTCAAAGACGCCCGCCACGTCCTCCGCGCCGCGCCGCTCGTCGCCGCTCTTTGCCGTCGCCTTGGGCGAGATGCCGAAGTCCTTCTCCACCTCTTTTTCTATCGCGCCGAGGTCCAGCTCGTCGGTCATCTTCTGCAGCTCCTCAAGCTGCCTGCGAAGCTCTTCGTTTATCATACTGCCGGTCTTCTGCACGCTCGCCAGCGCGTCGGCGGCGGATGGCGTCTTTTCCTTGTCCTTCGCCGTGCCGCGTATACGTCCGCCGGCAAATATCCCCTGCATCAAATCGTCCAGATTGTTATTCTTCATTTTCGTCACTCTTTCGTATGCTTGCTTATATAATCATTTTATCTTCTCCCCCGCCCTTCTGTCAACATAAAAAGGGGCTGCGCAGCGGCAGTCCCCTCCAAAGCGTCTTTTCCGAATATCGCATTATGCGTGCTTTCTCATGTATTCGATGGTTTTATGCAGCGTATCCGTCCGCACTATCTGCGGCAGGTGTCCGGCAAAATCGAGGTGATAGCGCGTCTGAAGTCCGGCGAGCAGCCGCTGCAGCTCCGCCTCCCGTGCCCGCACCGCCTCCTCTAAAATATCGTCAAAGCTGAGCTGGCGCTCTTCCTCGCCGGACAGATTATATATACCCGTGCCGATGAGACGGACGGGGCGCTTTTCCACCCGCTCCAGCATGCTCACGGCGTGTTCGTAGATGGTCACGGCACGGTCGCAGGGCGGCGTGCTGCGCGAGCGGGTGATGCCCTTCATATCCGCATAGGTTAGCTTGAGCGACACGCCCTTGCCGTGCAGCCCGATGCGCTTTGCGCGGTCCTCCACGCACAGCGCCAGCAGCAGAAGCACATCCTTCAGCAGCTCGAAATTATCGACGTCCTTTTGAAAGGTGACCTCGCGCCCGATGGATTTTGCGTCCTGCGGGCGGTAGGGCGTTACCCGCCTGTCGTCTATGCCGAAGGCAAGCCGCGTGATCCACTGTCCCTGCTTGCCGAGTATGCGGACAACATCCTCCCGCCGCTCCCGCACGTCGCGGACAGTGCGGATCCCGGCGGCGTGCAGTCTCCCGGCGGTCTGCGCCCCGACGGTGTAAAGCACGCGCACGTCGCGGTCAATGATGAGACGCACGAAATCCTCCGGCGTGGGCAGCTCAAAATATCCGTCCGGCTTCTTTTCCTCGCTGGCGGTCTTTGCCGCCGTTTTGGAATACGCCACGCCGACGGAGCAGCTCAGCCCCAGCTCGCTGCGCGTCCGGCGCTTGATCTCCTGCGCGATCTCCCTCGCGCCGTTAAAGTCGCCGGCGCGCTCCCGCACGTCAAGGTACGCCTCGTCAAAGGCGACTGCCTCCAGCGCGGAGGCGTAGCTGTTCCATATCTCGTGAAGCCGGACAGAAACCGCCTTGTATTTTTCAAAGTTCGGGTGCATGTATATGCCGTTGGGGCACAGACGGTAAGCCTCCTTGATATTCATCGCGGAATGGACGCCGTATTTCCGCGCTTCATAGCTGCACGTTGCCACGACGCCGCGCTCGTGCGGCAGCGCGCCGATGATCAGCGGCTTTCCGCGCAGGGCGGGATCGTCCCGTATCTCCACGGCGGCAAAGAAAGCGTCCATATCCACATGAATTATGATCTGCTCCACTTCCTTCGCCTCCTGTCATATTTGAAATCTGGCATTTTGGCGATCCCTCTCCGGTTTTACCGCCCTTTGGACAATTATATCACAAAAAATGCGCTTGTGCGCATTTGTAAAGAAAATCATGACCAAAAACAGCGGATCAGGTCTTATCGCCGCTTATATATCCCTGTGCGCAGAGCAGCTCCGCCAGCAGCAGCGCGCTGCCCGCCGCGCCGCGTACCGCGCCGTTTATCATGCTGATGAAGCTGAGTCCGCGCTCTCCGCATTGGCGCAGACTGCCGACAGCCGCCGCCATGCCTCCCTCCAGGTGTGCATCCGGCTGCGGTCTGGGGCGCGCCTCCGCGTCGAAAACGTGCAGCGGCTTGAGCGGCGCGGACGGCAGTCTGAGGCGTTGCGGCAGCGATATCATATCCCGCATGCGGCGAGCCGCCTCCTCCGCGCTCACGCGCTCGCCCAGCTCCGCAAACACCGCCGCGGCGCACGCCTCGCTCAGTGGCGCATGCACGCACCGCACGGATATCTCCGGCGCAGAGGCGGGAATGACGGCTCCGCCGTCCAAGCTGCCCCATATCTTCAGCATTTCTCTCTCGCCGCCTTCCTCCTCTCCGCTCCCGCACGGCACGATATCGTCCCGCAGCAAAGCCTGCGGGAGCAGCGCCGTCACCGCAAGGCGCCTTATCCCGACCTCGCGCAGCGGCTGCAGCGCCGGCATACAGCTTTGCGCGCAGCAGCTTGGCACGGCGGCGATAAAGCCGCGCTCCGTACCCAGCCTGCGGCGCTGCGCGGGGATAAGCTCCGCGTGCTGCGGATTTATCTCCGGTATTATCAGCGGCACGTCCGCCCGGCTCATATGCGCCCGCCCGAGCGATATCACCGGACTTTCGAGCCGCGCCATGCGCTCGTCCCATGTCCGTGCCTGCGTTTTCGGCGCGGCGACGGCAGAGATGACAAAATCGCACTCGTCCGCTATCCTCACGGCTTCCGCCTCCCCGTCCGTCACCCGCATCTCCCGCAGGCGCGCGGGGATATCCCGCGGCTGACTCCATTTCTCCGCCGCCTCGCGGTACGTCTTCCCCGCCTCCGCAGGCTGCGCCGCCAGTACCCTCGTCTCAAACCACGGATGACCCTCCAGCAGCACCGCGAGCCTCTGCCCGTCGCTCTCCGTGCAGCCCATTATCCCGACTCTGTACTTTTTCACCGCATCTCCCTCCTGCAACAGAATATGCCGCCCCGGACGGAGGTATGAGCTGCGGACTGGTTTTTTTATCGACTTATTGTTTATTTTATGATATAATTTGCGTGACAACGTTTACAGGAGGCTATTATGATATATCGTGAAAAGGCTGCGGTGCGGATAGACGACTTCGACAGCCTCGGCAGACTCAAGCCGGCGGCACTGCTGAAGCTGTTTGAAAACGCGGCGGGACGCCACTCCGAGCTGGCGATGGACAGTATTTCCGACGCGCGGGCAGAGGGCGTCGCCTGGATACTTACGGAATGGCGCGTGGAGGCGCTGCGTACCCCTACCCTCAAGGACGAGCTTTATATCGAAACGTGGGCGACCGCTCCCGCGCCCGTCACGCGCACAAAGCGCGAGCTGCTGGTGAAAACCGCCGATAACGAGGAGCTTGTGCGCGCGGAGGCGCAGTTTGCGCTGTACGACCTCGGAAAAAAGCGCGTGACCGCCATCGACGCGGAGCTTATCTCCCGCTATCAGCCGGAGGACAAATACCTGTTTTCAGATGAACTGCCGCGCTTTTCCATGCCCGACGAATACAATGCGGAGGCGACGCTGACCGTGCGGCGCTCCGACGTAGATTATAACGGGCATGTGCATAACACCGCATATCTGGATTTTGCCGCCGAGCTGCTGCCGCAGGGCATGGAGACCTTCCGCCGTCTGAGGATAGTTTACCGCCGCCAGCTCATGCGCGGCGACGAAGTCACGCTGCGCGGCTGCGAGCAAGACGGCGTCTGGCGGGTAGGCATATACTGCGGCGGCAAGCTCTCCGCCGGAGTGGAGATGGAATGAGGCAATAATAGTAAACCGGCACGGGAAATCTCCCGTGCCGGTTGGTTTTCATGCCGAAAAGCAATATAGCTTTACAGTATTGCGATATCCTTCATCAGCAGCTTTTCCGGTCCCTTGTATTGTCCGGAGATGGTAGTTTTCTTCGCCAAACGCATGCCCGCCAGCACCTCGCTGAGCTTTCCGCTCATGGAGATGCCCGTCACGGGCACGGTCTGCTTGCCGTCGAAGTAGTACGCCAGACGTATTTCGCCGCCGATATAGTCGTTGTACAAGTCGAGCTGCAGCCCGGACAGCGACGCGCACTCGATATACGGCGCGGAAGCAATCTCCTCGTCGGTCAGCGTGCCCGCCTCAACCTCACCGCAGCGCAGGTTGCCGCTGGGACGCTCGACGCCGATGTACTGTCCGTAGCGGCTGGCGCCGAAATATGCCGCTGTCTTGCCGTCCTTGATGACGCATGTGTCCGTCAGCTCCGTGCCGTCCGAATCAAAATATCCGGACAACTCGCTGCCCTCGATAACGCCTCTCAGCGTGACGGTGAGCTTGTCGCCGCTGCCGCCCTCCTGCAAATCGTCTCCGATCTTGTGCAGGTTGCCGTGCGAATATACCATGGCATAGTTAAGGTCATGTGCGAGATTGCTCACCAATCCATATATCTCCTTGGGACGCAGCACCACGTTCACGCGCATCGGCGTCTGCGGCTTCTGCGCGGCGGCGCGGTCGCGCACCTCGCGCATCTTCTCCGCTATCTCGGCAGTCACCTTTTCCGCGTCGAAGGTCGTGAAGCGGTGGTCCTCATACAGCTCCACCGACTCACCGCCCTCGGTAAAGGTCGGGATCGCCTCTATCATTACCCTGTGGGTCGTCTGCGTCTTATCCACGCCGCGGCTGTTGCGCACGCGCACGGTATCCTTATATATGAATATCTCCAGCGCGTTTATGGAGCCGCCCGGAATATTATCCGCCGCATAGACCGCGTCGGCTATGCGCGTTGCCAGCGCCTTTGCGTCCTCACCGTCCATATTGGTCGGCAGCGCCGCATTCAGCTCTCCGCCCTCCGGCAGCTCATACGGCGCGTTGTCCACCAGTCTCGCGCGCGCCGCAGCAGTCTCTATCTTCGCCCGGATATCCGTCTCCGTCATGGAGCGGTATACCTCAAAGCTGGAGTCTCCGCGCTTGCCGTCGTGGTCAACATAGACGGTTACAGCAGTATCCACGGTGTCGGTGGCGCGCACCGTCTCCAGCTTGCGATGCACGAAAAACAGCTCATAGGAAACAGTCGCCTTTTCTGTCACGCGGTATCCGTCGATGCCGCCGTTTTCCTTCAATAATTCTATCAGTCTGCTCATCCCAGCTTCACCCTCACTTTCAGATTGGGGCCGCCGTCGGAAACGCGCACCCATTCCTTATATCCCTTGCCGCACATACCAGCGCCGATGACATTGAAATTATCGGAAACCATGGAGATGGACTTCAGCAACTCCGGCACGGAGCCGCTCATCACCACCGGCGAAACGTAATTGTCCGTCAGCTTGCCGTCCACTATCTCGATGCCGTACTCCGCCGTGCACTGTATCTGCCAGTTTTTCGGATCCTCCATGCCGTTGTTGGTCTCAAACAGCATGTAGCCGTGCTTTATGGAGGCTATCATGTCCTCCAGCTTGTCCTTGCCCGGGCAGAAGAAGGTATTTGTCATGCGGGAATATGCCTTGCGCTTGTAAGAGTCGCGTCTGCCGTTGCCCGTCGGCTCCGTACCGAGCTGCGAGGCGCTCGCCAGATCGGAAAGCCCCGCCACCAGCACGCCGTCGCGGATTATCTGCGTGTCGTGCGCCAGCACGCCGTCGTCATCGAAGAAGTAAGACGCCACGCTGTGCGCCGCCGCAGCGCCGTCGCGCATATTGGTTATCGGTGACGCCACGTACTCTCCCATGCAGTCCTTCGCCATCGCGCGGTCCTTGACGAACTGATCCATCTCCACGCCGTGACCGAACGCCTCGTGCGCGATAAGCCCGCTGATGGAGCTGTCGGTGATAACGTCATAGACGCCCGGCTCGATGGGCTTCGCCTTGGTCAGATGGCGGGCGAGGTCGATGACCTTGCCGGTGCTTGCGCGCAGGCTTGCAATAATCTCCGCCAGCTTGTCGGAGCCTTGGACTTCGCGCGCCTGAACCATCTTCCCATCGTTGTAAATCACCATCAAAATGCCGTTTGCCCAGCCGTAGTGCTGGGAAAGCTCGCGCTTCTCCGTCACAAAAAGCTTGGAAACGGTATAGGGCTGTATCATGGCAAAGGCGTTGAGCACCTTCTCGTCCGCCTTGCACAGCTCGGCGGAAAGCTCGCGGCAGATGTCTAGCAGCTCCGCGTCGCCGTAAGAGGCGAAGTCCGTCTCGCGGACGAAGTCCTCCTTCAGCGGCTCGTCCCGCAGCACGTCCGCGGATATCATGCGCCCGCACAGCGCCGCGTCTGTCTCCGTCGCGGCGATTATCTTTGCCGCCAGAGCCTCCTTATCGCCGGAAATATCGTCCAGCGAATATTCATAAAACGCGCCTCCGTCGTGCATCTTTACCACGAAGCCGCATTCGCCCGCGGCGTCCTGCGCCATCGAGCTCTTCCTGTCCGCGCGGTAGGCGGACGCGCGCACGTCCGTGCCCAGCACGCTGACATAGGAAAACTTCTTTCTCAGCGCCGCCACAAGCTCGGCGCAGTCTTTTCTTTTTCCGTCAAGATAAGCTGAAAATGCCATATTTGCCTCCTTTTTATTTTACTGCCGTGCATACGCCCGGCGCACTTCTGCATAACAAAATTATTTTACCATATTTCTCCTGCATTGTGAAGTGCTTCAGCGGGAAAAACTCACTCCTGCCGCCATTATAGCATGAAAACCGCTCTGCGGCGTCCTGCGGGGACGAAATGCCTCTCCGCGGGGACGAAATGCAGAGCGCCGAGGCAGAAAGATAAAATTATCCTTGCATAGCTTGGGGCTTTGTGCTATAATAGCCGACAAATCTTATTCCGGCTTCCTCCGTTTGCCAATTCATGATAACACGATATACCTCGCCTGTCAATATATTTTCCCAGGTGGGTATTCTGTGAGAGAACATGCGGCTGCACAAGACTGAAGGCAGGCGAAAAGGAAACCGGAGCCAGAGGAGTTGAGAAAATGATTAAAACAGTAACCGTCGTCAGCCTGTCCAGCGGCATCATCGGCGAGGATTACGTGCGCCACGAGGTTGAACCGGGCATCCGCAGGCTGGAGGCATACGGGCTGAAGGTCAAGTTTTCCGAGCACGCACGGAGCGGCATTGATTTCATCCAGGCTCATCCGGAAAAGCGCGCCGCCGATTTGCTGCGCGCCTTCCGCGATGCGGAGACGGACATGATACTCTGCGCCGTCGGCGGCGACGACACCTACCGGCTGCTGCCGTATTTGTTTGAAGGCGACGCGCTGCGGCACGCCGTGAGCGATAAGATATTCCTCGGATTTTCCGACACGACGATAAACCATCTTATGCTGCACAAGGTCGGACTTAAGACCTTTTACGGGCAGGCATTTCTGCCCGACGTGTGCGAGATGAGCCATGAAATGCTGCCGTATACTCGGAAATATTTTGAGGAGCTTATCACCACCGGACACATTCGGGAGATAACGCCCAGCGACGTGTGGTACAGCGAGCGCGCCTCATTCGGCGAGGACCAGCTCGGCGTGCCGCCCGTCAGCCACCCAAACGGCGGCTTTGAGCTGCTGCAGGGCAGTCCGCGTTTTTCCGGCAAGATACTCGGCGGCTGCATAGACACGATGTTCGACATTTTTGACGGCGGCACATATGCGGACATGCCGGAGCAGTGCGCAAAATATGAGCTGTTCCCCTCCGCCGAGGACTGGCGCGGGAGAATACTGCTGCTCGAATCGAGCGAGGAAAAGATGCCGCCGGATAAATTCCGCCTCGCGCTGGAGGCGCTGCGGGACGCCGGAGTTTTCGGAGCTGTCAGCGGCGTGCTTGTCGGCAAGCCGATGGACGAGACGTATCACGAGGAATACAAGCAGGCGCTGCGCGAGGTCATTGCCGACCCATCTCTGCCCGTGCTGTGCAACCTCAGCGTCGGACACGCGCTGCCGCGCTGCATCGTCCCCTTCGGCGTAAATGCGGAGGTAGACGCGGAAAAACAGCGGATAGTTTTCGCGGAAAGGTAAAAGCGGCAGTTGGACAGAATATGGAATACTTTGAGTTTGCGGTTTTTATTGCGGGGGCAAAGAGGAAAAGCGAAAAAGAAATGACGCGGCTTTTGGAACGCCTGAATCTTAAAGAGGGAAGCAATCCTCCGGAAAAACAGGCAAAACATCGGGTTTTT
>JAFTDT010000116.1 GCA_017453985.1 Clostridia bacterium | reverse complement strand
TGCTTCCTTTTATTTAATAGACATTTTTATTGTGTTCGATTCTTCCTTCATCCGTTGCTTTTTCCATTCTTCAAACTCTCGCTTACCTTCTTCGGATTCAAAGAAGGTGCGGATGTCAGGAAGCATATGGCTGCTTTTTGCATATAAGCCAAGTCCTCAAACAGGTATGCTTCCCCGTTCTCTCCTGCCGTGCAGAAAACGCCTGATTTCAACGCGGTCATCAAAAACGGCGTAATAAAGCACATACCCCTTCACCGGCATCTTGCGTATCTCGTCAAGCATCGGGCGTGAAGTCCTGTACAGCTCGTGCGCATACGGAAACTGCGCTATCATTTGCACGGCTTTGTCAAGCTCTGCAAGCAGCGCTTCAGCCGCTTGCGGACTCTCCAGCACAAACGCGATATATTCTGCGGCATCCGAAATATCGGACATCGCCAAAGGCAAATAAACTATCTTATGCACGCTCGCTCTCCTTATTTTTGACCTTTTCTATCCTTATGCGGGCGGCTGCCATTACCTCATCGTGACTAAATCTCTCATTAGAGGCGCGCGACTGCATCTCCGCTTCGCGCAGTTTGTCGTATATCTCGCTTTCATATCTGTTCGCCTCATACGCTTCCATGCTCATTACCACGAGCGCGCCTACGCCGTTTTTTGTAAGAAACACCGGCTCTCCGCTGGTCTGCGCTTCTTTGGTTATCTCCGCAAAATGATTTCGCAAATCGGATATCGGGCGAATGCTTGGCATATCTATCACTCCTTTAGCATTATTATATGTAAAATCATGCTAATTGTCAAATCTGCCTTTTTGCAATGCATACCGCGTTGACAAAAAGCGCCTGTTATCCTATACTTATTTTGCAATTTGCTTTTGTCAAAGGAGGCTTTGCTATGCTGAGACCCATTATGCCGCATGAGTTTGATGAATGCGCGGCGCGTGCGTACGAGCTGGCGCTTGACATCTCCCGCTCCTTCTATCCTACCTATGCCGACGGTATCAAGACCAAGGACGAGTTTATCCGCGGCGAGCATGGCGGGCTGGAGCGCGACAACGAGCAGATACTTATATACACCGAGGACGGTGAGTTTGCCGGCTGGATACATTTCCGCTGGCTGGCGGAGGACAAATACCTTGATTTTATGTCCTTCAACATCTCCGGCAGTATTTCCCGGGCAATAGAGGAGTTCACGGACTACGCGGCAACGTGGTTCAAGGGCTATACCGTCTATTTCGGCATGTCTGCCGAAAACACAGAGGCGACCGCGTATTTGGAAAAATGCAGTCTCCCCTGCACGGAGCACAGCGAGCATTATGTGCTGCATTTCAAGGACTACGACTGTCTGCCGGATCCGGAGGGCATCGTTCCCGTGTCCTTCAAAAACTACGACGATTTCAAAAAGCTGCACGACGGCGAGGACATGTACTGGAACAGCGAACGGCTGTATGAGGCGATGCTGGGGCGCAGGGCTCATCCATGGTACATCTATCTGCTGTACCGCGGCGGCGAGCCGAAGGGCGCCGTATACTTCAATTATAACAGCGGCATGATGACGATATACGGCGTCGATTATGCAGACGGCTTTGACGGGGATATCATGCGTCCGCTGATGATAACGGCGCTGAATAAGGCAAAGCGCGACGGGCTGCGACATCTGTGCTATTTTGCCGAGCCCGGCGAGGACGCAGTCCTGCATTCGCTGCCCTTTGAGCGCATCGGTGAATACAGGCTGTATCTGCGGCAGCTCTGAGCACGATTTTGCTTGACTTTTTGATTTCACCATGCTATACTGCGAAAAACTGAATTATTCAAACCGATGATTAAGAGTAGTAATCGCAGCAGAGGACCCCAAGAGAGCCGCCGGCGGTGGGATGGCGGCGGTCTGAGCTGCGGCGAATGGACTTATGAGGGCAGCCCGAAAGCCTCGCGGCAAGTAGGCGCTGACGGACAATCCTGACCGTGACACAGGAACCGCATGATGGTGCGGGACTCACAGGGTGGTATACAGAAGCATGCTTCTGCCCTTTTGGGGCGAGGCATGCTTTATTTTTATATTCAGGGAGTGTTAATATGAAGAAGACAATCCTCACCGGCGACCGACCGACCGGCAGACTGCATATGGGGCACTATGCCGGCTCGCTGAAAATGCGCGTCGGGCTGCAAGACTCGGACGAATACGACAGGATACTTATAATGATAGCCGACGCGCAGGCGCTGACGGACAATTTTGACGACCCGGAAAAAATACGCCGCAATATCACCGAGGTGGCGCTCGACTACCTCGCCGTCGGGCTGGACCCCGCAAGATGTACGTTTTTTATCCAGTCGCAGGTGCCGGAGCTGTGCGAGCTGAGCTTTTATTATCTCAATCTGGTGACGGTATCCCGCCTGTACCGCAACCCGACCGTCAAGACGGAAATGCAGCTCCGCGGCTTTGACTCCAGCATTCCGGCGGGCTTCCTCTGCTACCCCGTCAGTCAGGCTGCCGACATCACCGCCTTTCGCGCTGCAACTGTGCCTGTGGGCGAGGATCAGCTCCCCATGCTGGAGCAGACGCGCGAGATAGTGCGGCGCTTCAACGCCCTTTACGGCGAGACGCTGACGGAGCCGGAGGCGCAGCTGGCGGAAAACGCGGCAAGCCGCAGACTGCCCGGCACGGACGGCAGAGCGAAGATGAGCAAATCGCTCGGCAACTGCATCTATCTTGCGGACAGCGCGGAAGCCGTGCGGCAAAAGGTCATGGATATGTTCACCGACCCGCTGCACCTCAAGGTCTCCGACCCCGGACATGTGGAGGGCAACCCCGTATTCGCCTATCTGGACGCCTTCTGCCGCGAGGAGCATTTTGCGGAATTCCTGCCGGAATACCGCAGTCTCGATGAGCTGAAGGCGCATTACACGAGAGGCGGGCTGGGCGATATGAAGGTAAAGCGGTTTTTGAGCGCCGTCATAGAGGCGGAGCTTGCGCCGATACGGGCGCGGCGGCAGGAATATGAAAAGGATATCGGCGCAGTGACTGATATCCTGAAAAAAGGCAGCGTGCGCGCCCGAGAGCTTGCCGCGCAGACGCTGAGCGACGTAAAGCGCGCCATGCGGATAGATTATTTCGACGGCGCGGGGCTTTGTTAAACGCCGCTCCCCTTCTCCCCGCGGCATGGTATGGCAAAAATATCCGCCGCCATGCAACCTTTTTGCCCTTTCATTCGTATTGTATGTGAAGGTACCTTCATCAAATCAAAGGAGTATTTCATGAGACTGTCAGCAGACGAAGCATATGAACGGTTCGCCGACCGCGTCTTTGCCGCCGCCTTCAGCGTTTGCAGAAATCGCGCCGACGCAGACGACGTGACGCAGGACACATTCGTAAAATACTGCTCGCACAGGCAGGATTTCGAGAGCGAGGCACATATCCGCGCGTGGCTGCTGCGTACGGCTATAAACCGTGCAAAGGACGTCGCATCCTCATTTTGGCGCAGAAACAAGGTCACGTGGGAGGAGTACATGGAGGGTCTTGCTTTTGAAGCGCCGGAGGACGGCAATCTGTTCGACGCAGTTATGCGGCTGCCGGGCAAATACCGCACCGTTATCCATCTGTTCTATTACGAGGATTACAGCATAAGCGAGATTGCCGCTATCCTGCGCAGCCGTGAGGGGACGGTAAAAAGTCAACTGAACAGAGGCAGAAAGCTCCTGAAAAACATGCTTATGGAGGACTGGAACGATGACGAATAAGGAAAAATACAAAAGAACCTTTGCCGCGCTTCACGCCTCCGAGAATTTTATGGAGGTTACAGCTATGAAAAATACGAAACGCGCCCATATACCGAGACTGGTCGCCGTCTGCGCGGCTATCGCCCTGATGCTGGGGCTGGCTTCGCTCGCCTATGCCGCGGACGTCGGCGGGATACAGCGCACTATTCAGTTATGGATACACGGCGAACAGACAAATGTGGTGCTGGATATCACCCATGACGGCTACACCGCATATACCGCGACATATACGGACGCAGACGGCACGGTACACGAGCAGAGCGGCGGCGGAGCTGCTTCGGACCTGTTCGGCGGCGTGCGCCCGCTGACGGAGGAGGAGATAATCGAGCATCTTAAGCTGCCGAATTTGGAATACAGAGACGACGGCACCGTATGGCTCTATAATTTTGAGCAATCCATTGAAATCACGGACAAGTTTGACGAGGACGGCGTCTGCCGCGTGCAGCTCCTCAACGGCGACGAAACGCTGTATGTCAGCATTGTAAAGGGAGCGCCTTCCTTCAACATCAGCAAGCACAAATTCCTCGACTGACAATATATCAAGCTCATGCAAAACCGGCGCGGGAAATCTCCCGTGCCGGTTTTGCGTTGTAAAGCTATACTGCTTGCATGTCTTTTATTTTACTTACCTCTTGAGGCTTTTACCTCCTCATAGCTGTTGACCTTCTCCTCGCCGTTCAGCACGCGCAGCACGCCGCCCGCCAGCGCCTCTATCTCTATCGCTCCGCCCTTGATTATTACCGGAGCAATAAAGCCGACGTACTCCTTTATCCAGCCGGTGAGCATCTTGGAATTGGCGATGCCGCCGGTGAGGATTATGGCGTCGAGCTTGCCGCCGACGCATACGGACAGGGTGCCGATACCCTTGGCTATCTGATACGCCATCGCATGATACACCAGCTCCGCCTGCGCGTCGCCCTCGCCGATGCGGCGCTCGACCTCCTTGCAGTCATTGGTGCCGAGATAAGCGATGAGTCCGCCCTGCCCGTTCAGCATGCGGCCTATCTCCTTCTCGGTATATTTGCCGCTCTTATAGAGCTTGCGCAGCGGTCCCTCCGGCACGCCGCCGGCGCGGTCGGGCGAGAAGGTGCCTTCGCTGCTGCCGATGATGTCGATGATGCGTCCGTTCTTCTGCAGATTGGTGCTGATGCCGCCGCCCATGTGACAGACGACAAAGGTGCATTCGTCATACGGCTTGCCCAGCTCCTTTGCCACCAGCCGCGCCGTGGCGCGGGTATTGAGCGTATGCCCGCCGCCGGTGCGCTTGAAGAGCGGCGAGCCGGTTATCTCGGCGATCGGCTCTATCTCGTTGACCGGCACAACGTCGTAAAGATAGGCGGGAATATTGTACTTCTGCGAAAGCTCATAGCCGATCACCGTGCTGGTGAGCAAGCCCTGATGCCCGTTGCCGGCGGCGCACTCGTCCCGCACCTCCTCGGTGATGAGATAAGCGCCGCTCTTGTAGCTGCCTCCTCCGCCCACGCCGCGCGCCGCGATGGCGTCCACGGCGGTCATGTCGATGTTATTCTCCTTGATAAAGCTCTCTATCAGCGGACGGCGATAGGCGCAGCGCTCCTCTACCGTCTCCAGCTTTATCAGCTCCGCCGCGGCGTGCTCGTAGCTCTGCTCCGCAACCTTCTTATCGTCCTCAAAATACGCCAGCTTTGAGGACGTGGAGCCCATGTTTATCACCAATATCTTTTTGCTCATGCTGTCAACCCTCCGTCTTCTTGGTCTTGAGAACTTCCTCGTAGCTGTTTACCTGCTCCTCGCCGTTCAGCACGCGCAGCACGCCGCCCGCCAGCGCCTCGACCTCTATCGCGCCCGGCTTTATCACCACAGGACCGATGAAGCCGACATAATCCTTTATCCAGCCGGTGAACAGCTTGGAATACGCGATGCCGCCGGTGAGGATTATGGCGTCCACCTTGCCCTTGACCGGCACCGCCAGCGAGCCGATGACCTTGGAAATCTGATACGCCATGGCGTGATATACCTCCTCGGCGTGCGCGTCTCCGGCGGAGATGCGCTCCTCTATCTCCTTGCAGTTGTTGGTGCCGAGATAGGCGATGAGTCCGCCATGACCGCCCATCATGCGGCTCAGCTCCTTGCTGGTGTACTTGCCGCTGTAGCAAAGGGCGCGCAGCGCATTGCTCGGTATCGCTCCCGCGCGGTCGGGCGAAAAGCTGCCCTCTCCGCCCACGGTGGCGTCCACCATTCTGCCGTGGTCGTGTACGTTGATGCTGATGCCGCCGCCCATGTGCGCCACGATGAAGTTGCCATCCTTATAATCCATGCCGAGGTCCTTTGCTACCTCAATGGCGCGGGCGCGGGTATTCAGCGTGTGCGAGCCGCCGTCGCGCTTGATGAACGGCAGACCCGTGTATTTGGCAATCTCGGGGAACTCGTTTACCGGCACCACATCGTAAAGATAGGCGGGCACGCCGTATTTTTCGGACAGCTCCTGCCCTATCACCGTACTGGTGAGCAAGCCCTGATGCCCCATCGTGCGCTTGCAGCCCTCTGCCACCTCGGCGTTTATTTTATATGCGCCGGTGCGGTAATTCTTGCTGGCGTCGCCGCAGCCGCGGGCGGCTATGGCGTCCAGCTTGGTCATATCGATGCCGTTTTCCTTGATGAAGTCCTCCACCAGCGGGCGGCGGTAGTCGCACTTCGCTTCCACCGTCTCCAGCGCGGTCAGCTCGCTCGCAGGGTGCTCGTAGCTCTTTTCATACACCTTTTTGCTGTCCTCAAAATACGCCAGCTTTGAGGACGTGGAGCCCATGTTGATGACAAGTATCTTCTTCGCTTCGCTCATGTCGTTTCCTCCTGAATTAAAATTTATTTTCTTAATTATATCAGTGATAAGGTTATTTGTACAGAGGATTTTTGCTCTTCAAGCCGATATTTTTTTGCAAATTTCCCTTACATCGGAGCTGAAAATGTGCTAAAATATATTACAACGTGCGTTTTTGACAAATGTAAGTCCGGTTGTCAAAGGCGCGTTTTTTTCATAAGGAGGTCATGCAAATGTACTCTGTCGGAGAGCTTATCATTTACGGCAGCACCGGCGTATGCGCGGTCAGCGATATCCGGCAGCACGTGCTGGAGCCGGGGCGTCCCGCCCAGCTCTGCTATGTGCTCTGCCCGCTGTATCAGGACTACGTCATCTACACGCCTGTCGATAACACGAAGATATTCACCCGCCCTATCATCTCGCGTGAGCGGGCGGAAGCGCTCATCGGCATGATACCCTCCATGCGCGCCGAGGCTTATCACGCCGACGGGCTGCGCCACCTGACCGAGCATTACGAGGCAATGCTCAAAACGCACGACTGCGCCGACCTCATACGCCTCACCATGTCCATCTATGCCAAGAAGCAGTTTGCCGAGCAGCAGCGGCGCAAGTTCGGCGCGATAGACGAGCGGTTTATGAAGCGCGCAGAGGAGCTGCTCTTCGGTGAGCTTGCCGCCGCGCTGGACATCGAGCGCGGCGAGGTGCCGGGATATATCGACTCCCGCGTGAAGGCTGAGGCAGAAGCCGCCACATGAGATAAATTTTCTCCATTGACCGCCATGCGGAGGCGATGAGGCAGGCGCGGGTGGAGTTCTTTGTAAAGCAGCCCATCATGGCATGGGCGGGCGGAGCCGTGAGCGGACTGATGCTGGGCGGCGCGGCGAGCGGCATAAACGCCGCGCAGCAGGCGCAGTACCGCGGGGAGCTGCGGGAGACGAGAGACAAGCTGGCGAAATATGCGGAAACGCTGCCGGAGGAGGTGCGGCCGCAGGCTCCGGACGACAAGGCGCTGACGGAGAAGGCATTGGAGCAGTACCGGCGGGAAATCGAGCTGGCGCGGCTGAAGACCGCGGCGGAGGCGCTGCCGGAGGCGGTGCGCCCGTGGGCTCCGACCGAGCCGACGCCGGAGGCATTGGAGCGGTACCGGCAGAGGCTGGAGGAGGCGCAGTACCGGGCGCAGCTTGACTATGCGCTGGAGGCGGACGCGCTGGGCGAGCTGGGCGAGCTGTGGGAGGACGAGGCGGCTTTCATGAAGAAGGTCGCGGAGGAGGAACGGTATAGCATAAAATATCCAGCGTATTCTGATGAGGATATCAGGGAGAACTCTGTAAGACTGCAAAAGATGAGTCCGGTTGTAGAGCTTACCGGAAAGGAATTTCCTAAAGGCGAAAAGGACTTAATGACACAGGTTCTGGAGTTCTTCGAGTCTTTGGGAAACAATGTCTACTCCGAAGATTTTGGAGACGTGGGCTTGACAAAGTCAAGTTGGCGCTCTGAACGGAGGCATGGAATGACCCCTGTGAAGGCAATTTCTTTTGCCGCTGTTCCCGATGTTATTCAAAAGGGCGCAGTTGTCAATGTAAGGACTAAGGCAAATGCGTATGATAGAATTGTTGTTGCTGCACCAATCAACATTGCAAACGAAGCGGGCATACCGGAAAGGTATATAATGGGGGTCATGCTTCAGCGTGATAATCAATCTCAAAGGCTTTATTTGCATGATGTTGTATTAGAAAAAAATCAAGATTTGCAGAACCATGCTCAGACAGGGCCCAATGCCAAGTTTGACAATCAGACATCCTGGAGTTCTGCAAACCTCGATATTAGCACTATACTACGAAACGCACTTGCTGTCAAGGCGGAGCCGGTGCGGACGCTGAGCGAAGAAATCCAGCGGCAGATGATGCAGCGGGGCGAAGGCTTGCGGCGGGAGCAGAGCCCCCGCCCTACGGCGGCGGACGGAGGCGCGGAGCTGCGGGGGCTGAGCTTGCCGACGCTGGAGGACGGAAGCGGACGGAAGGGATCCTTCGGCTCGCCTCTGCTCGCTCAGGAAGACAGAGTACAAGGAGGAATGAGAAATGGACAAGCGGAAGGAGCTGCGAGGGCTGGAGCTGCCGAGATTGGAGCCGGAGGCGGCGCATATGCGCGGGGAGATGCGGGCACGCCCGACGGCGCTGTATACGGTGGAGACGGCGGAGGGCGATTTGCTGACGCTTACGCAGGAGGCGCTGGAGCGCTACGCGGCGCGCGAGGCGGCAGCAAGGACAACACAAGACTGATACAGGCGCGGCAGCGCGCGGCGGCGGAGCAGCCGCTCTTGAGCAGCGCGGAGCTGGGCGCGAGCGCGGGAACTGAGGCGCGGACGCTGCAGGTCGTGCCGGAGGGCGAATGGGACGCTGACCTGCGGGAGTCGGCGGACTTTGCCTATGCAAACGGCATAAATGAGTTTGTCCCCGTGGTGGGAATGCTGACCGCCGACACGGGCAGCGGAGCCGTGGAGGTGCTGGATATCATCGACACGGGCAGCGGAAGAATGATAATCAAGGCGGACAGCGTGAAGCGGAGCGTGGCGGAGGTGGTGCGGCACGCCGTGGTGCATTACGCGGCGGGCGAGCAGCACGTGCGCGCCTTTATGCAGGAGGTGCAGAGTCGCTACCGTCCGGAGGCGTGGAGCCGCATGTATGAGACATACCGCGCACGGTGGGCGCCGCTGACGGGCGATTATGCGGGCATGACGGCGGAGCAGACGGAGCTTTACGTCTGGGAGGAGATTATGGGCGACGCCTACGCCGGAGTGAACAACTACGGCACGAGGGCGAGCGTGTACAGTGCGGAGGCTCGGCGGGCGATGGGCGGCGCGATACGCACGGTGCAGGCTGATCAGTCGGCGGCGGCTCTGGCAGAGCGTGCCGGAGCGGTGGCGCAGGAGAACAGCGAGGCGCTGCGCAGGGACGGCGAGGCAGCGGAGCGGTATAGCATAGCGAGTACGCTTGAGGACGATTTGAACAGCGTTTACAGTTTGACATATGCGAAGCCCCGCAATGAAATCGTCGTCGGGAATACATCGCAGTTTTTGATAGATGAAATCGGCGCGAGGTCGCTGCCGGTGACAATGCCCTTTAACAAAGCATATTCTGCGATGGCTACGGTGGAAAAGGCTAAAGCCGATGGAATGTACCGCGACGATGTGAATTATCACGGGCTGGGACCGGCGAAGCTGAAGGCTGCGCTTGAGGCTTCGGAAAATCCGGTGGCTGCTTTTGCGGCGGAGCCGGACGAGAGAGGCAAGCGGGACAGCAGCATTGTTCTTGTGACAGACGTGATGCACAACGGCACGCCTGTTATAGTGGTCGAAGAAGTAGACACGATTGCAATTCTTAACGGAAGGCGCAAAGGCGTAAACAAGGTCGTTTCCTCATATGACAGAACGCAGATCTTCCGAGATATTGATAGAGCCGTAAAGGAAAACCGGCTGCTGCATTTCGACAAAAAAAGAAGTCAAGCACTTGCTGCTGGGGTGCCGGGAGGCTTTCTCCCGGGAGCCATACAGAAGGTTGACTTCAAGAAAAATATACAGGATTTTTGGTCCGGTGTCAAGTGGGTAAAAAGTGGAAAAACAACATTTACGGCAAAAAGCGCGGAGCCGGAGGTTTCGCCCATGCAGCTTGCCATACAGAAGGGGCTGGAGGAAAAGCGGCAGAGAGACAAGCAGCGGCAGCTCGACGTTATCAACCGGACAAATCCCGCGCCGAACAGCTATAACACATGGGTGCGCAGCGTGGAGGATATCAAGACGCTGGCGGAGGCGGTGCGCGAGCCGGAGTGGGACGGTGACGTGTATAACGAGGACTGGACGAGGGCGCAGGCGCTGGCGGCGATAGAAAAAGACAGCGTGACCCTGTACAGTTCCCAGCCGATTAAAAACGGCGTATTCGTCACGCCGAGCCGCATGGAGGCGGAAAGCTACAGTGGCGACGGCAGGGTATATACGAAAACCGTCTCGCCGGATAAGGTGGCATGGATAGACCCGACGCAGGGGCAGTATGCCGATACGGAGCTGCGGGGATTGAGTTTGCCGACGCTGGAGGAAACGGAAAGTACGGAGCGCTTTTCCGTGGAGGACACGGAGAGGGGCAATCCCGCGCCTTACGCGGGGGATCCTTCGGCTGCGCGGCAGAGCCGCTCCGCTCAGGATGACAGTCTGACGGCTGAGAGCGGAGGCTTGCGGGGGCTGAGTCTGCCGACGCCGGAGAGCGACGAGCTGACGGACGGGACCCTTCGGCGCGCTGCGCTCGCTCAGGGTGACAGTACGCCGGAGGCGTCGGAGGCGGTGCAGCAAGCGGTGCGGAAGGTCGAGCCGCCGGAGGGCTACGGCACGGTCAGCTCGTATGTGGCGGATGCCATGGCAAGAGAGGAGCGCGGCCGCGCGGTGAGGCTGGAGGAGACGGCAAAGGACGACTTCACCGGCACGGAGGCTCTCATGAAGCTGGGCGTGAAGATAGACCGCGGCGTGGGCATCTATCAGGGCATCGAGCAGCTCCGAGACATCGACCGGGCGGCAAAGCAGATTGAAAGGGCGCTGAAGCGCGCAGAGCGCAGGCTGGAGGCAACGGAGGCGGAACGCAGCTTTGCCTCCGGCGTGGCGGCGGGACTTTATGCCGAAGAAGATATCCCATCGCGTCTGGACGCGGACAAGGTGATGGAGCTGGCGGACTACTATATGGCGGCGGAGAGCGTGAAGGGCGACCGCATAAGGGAGCGCCGCCGCACCATCGAGCGCATCAACGAGGAGAAGATGGAAAAGCTCTTCGCGGAGGCGGAGGACGAGCCGGACAAGACCGCGAAAAGGCTGGCGCTGATAAAAATGAATTACCGGACGCCGGAGCGAAACATGCGGCACATCTTCGGCGACGCGCTGGGCGAGCGCATAAACGAGGCTATTTTCTATCCCGTGCAGCGCAACGAGGCGGAGCGGTTCCGCTTTAAGCAGCGAATGCTGGACGCCGTGCGCACCTTTGAGGGCGAGGACGGCAAGCGGAGGCGCCTGAGCCGCGCTGAGAGCGCGCTGGTGCAGCAGCTCCTTGAAGGAGATGCGGCGCGGGACGAGGCGGAGCGCAGCGCGTAAAATTTTCTCCTCTCTTCCCTGCCGCGCCTATTGACGGCGCGGCTTTTCCATGCTATACTGATTTGCGAATAATTCGCAAATCTCAGAACGAGGTGAGTCCATGGCAAAGTATATTACCCGGCAGCGGTCGCTGCTGCTGGATTATCTCTCCCGCCACGCCGACGAGAGCCTTTCCGCGAGGCAGATTTCGCTTGCGCTGGAGGATGACGGCGTCAGCGTCAGCGCGGTATACCGCAATCTGACCGAGCTGGAGAACGAGGGGCAGGTGCGGCGGGTTTCCGGCGGCGGGCGCGAGGCGTATTATCAGTATTCCGCCGCCGCGGCGTGCCGCGGCTGTCTGCATCTGCTCTGCCGCAGCTGCGGGCACACCTATCATATGGATATGCGCGACGCGCGGCAGCTTGCGGATAGTCTGGAGAAAAAAGAAGGCTTTGCGCTCGATATGGCTGGCACCGTGCTTTACGGCATCTGCGGAGCCTGCCGCAGCGCATGAAAAATCGGAGGTATTATGAAAACATTCAAGCTTAAAACAACGCTCGCCGCGCTGCTCTGCCTGCTCTTGCTGCTTACGGGCTGCGGCACGCAGGAAAAGCGCGAAAGCGGCAAGCTGAGCATAGTCACGACCGTTTTTCCCGTCTACGACTGGGTGCGGGAATGCACCGCCGGCGTCGATAATGCGGAGATAACGCTGCTGCTGGACAACGGCGTAGATTTGCACAGCTATCAGCCCGGCGCCGACGATATGGTGAAGGTATCCACCTGCGACGTGTTCATCTGCGTCGGCGGCGAGTCCGACGAATGGGTTGACGACGCGCTCGCCGGTGCGGTGAACGAAAACATGATAGTCATAAATCTGCTTGAGGTGCTCGGCAGCGGCGCCAAAGAGGAGGAGCTGGTCGAGGGCATGCAGGATGAGCATGGTCATGAGCATGACGAGGACGAGGATGAGGCGGGACACGAGGAGCACGGGCCGGAGTATGACGAGCATGTTTGGCTCTCGCTGAAGAACGCCGCCTTTTTCTGCCAATACATATCCGAGGCGCTCTGCCGCGCCGACGCAGCCAACCGCGAGGCATATTCCTCCGCCGCCTCCGCTTATATCGCAAAGCTGAACGCGCTCGACGCCGAATACGCAGAAGCTGTATCCGCCGCGCCGACGCGGACGGTGCTTTTCGGCGACCGCTTCCCCTTCCGATATCTTGTGGACGACTACGGGCTGGATTATTACGCCGCCTTTGCCGGCTGCTCAGCCGAGACGGAGGCAAGCTTTGACACCATCATATTTTTGGCGGGCAAGACCGACGAGCTGGGGCTGCGCCACATACTGAAGACCGAAAGCTCCGACGGCTCCATCGCCGATACCGTGCGCCGCACCACCGCCTCCGGCGACCAAACCGTGCTGACGCTCGATTCGCTGCAATCCACCACCGGCAAGGACGCCGCCGGCGGCAAGACCTACCTCGGCACGATGCGTGAAAATCTCGCCGTACTGCGCGAGGCGCTGAATTAAGGAGGAATTCCATGGCTCTGCTTGACTGCCGCGAGCTTGCGCTCGGCTATGAGGGACGCGAAGTGCTGCGCGGGCTGAACTTCCGCGTCTCCGAGGGAGACTATCTGTGCATCGTCGGGGAAAACGGCTCCGGCAAAAGCACGCTGGTAAAGACCGTGCTCGGTCTGCTGCCTCCGCTCGGAGGAGAGATAGCATTCGGCGACGGGCTGCGCGCTGACGAGATAGGCTATCTGCCCCAACAGACCGACGTGCAGCGGGACTTCCCCGCCTCCGTGCGGGAGGTCGTGCTGTCCGGCTGTCTGAGTCGCTGCGGGCGCACGCCCTTTTACGGCAAGGAGGAAAAAGCACTTGCCGGTGAAAATATCAAAAAGCTGGGGCTGGAGGCACTGGAGAGGCGCTGCTACCGCGAGCTTTCCGGCGGTCAGCAGCAGCGGGTGCTGCTCGCCCGCGCACTGTGCGCGACGCAGAAGCTCTTGCTGCTCGACGAGCCGGTGTCCGGGCTGGATCCCAAGGTCACGCAGGAGCTTTACGACATCATCGCCGGACTCAACCGGCGCGAAAACGTCACCGTCATCATGATATCCCACGACATAGACGCGGCAGTGCAGTACGCCAGCCATATTCTGCATATCGGCAGCAGCGTATTTTTCGGGACGCGGGACGAATATATCGCCAGCGACGTGTCCCGCAGCTTTGTAAACGGAGGCGGCGGACTATGAGCGGACTCTTTGAAAAGCTTATTTCATACATGCAGTATCCTTTCGTGCGCTATGCGCTGATAGTCGGAGTGCTTATCGCGCTCTGCTCATCGCTGCTTGGCGTAACGCTTGTGCTGAAGCGGTTTTCCTTCATCGGCGACGGGCTTTCGCATGTCGCCTTCGGCGCGATGGCGATAGCCGCCATGCTGAAGCTGACCCACGAGATGCCGCTGGTGCTGGCAATCACCGTGCTCTGCGCCGTGCTGATACTCCGCACGGGGCAGCGCGCCAAAATCAAGGGCGACGCCGCCATCGCCATGATATCCGTCGGCTCGCTCGCCATCGGTTATCTGCTGATGAACCTGTTCTCCACCTCCGGCAATCTTTCCGGCGACGTCTGCTCCACCCTCTTCGGCTCAACCTCGATACTCACGCTGACGCAGACGGAGGTTTGGCTCTGCTCCGTGCTTTCGCTCGCTGTCGTGGTGATATTCATACTCTTTTACAACCGGATATTTTCCGTCACCTTTGACGAGAGCTTTGCCCGCGCCACCGGCACGCGGGCGGACGTATACAATCTGCTTATCGCCATCGTCACCGCCGTCATTATCGTGCTGGCGATGAACCTGGTCGGCTCGCTGCTGATTTCGGCGCTGATAATCTTCCCCGCCCTTTCCGCCATGCGGGTGTTCAAGAGCTTTCTTTCCGTCACCATCTGCTCGGCAATCTCGTCCGTGATCTGCGCGCTGCTCGGCATACTCATCTCCATTCTTGCCGGCACGCCCGTAGGCTCCACCATCGTCGCGGTAAACATAGTGATGTTTGCACTGTTTTCCATACTTTCACATACTGTTATCGGAGGTAAACGCGCATGAAAAAGACGATATTTATACTCATCGCGGCGGCGCTCGCCGTCCTGCTGACTGCCTGCGCCCCATCCGCGCCGGCGCAGCCCGAGGTGGATTTGACGCAAATGAGCAGCACCATGAAGTATTCCGAGGTTTACAACATGCTCACCACGCCGGAAAATTATATCGGCAAGCAGGTCAAGATGGCGGGCACCTTCGCCGTCTATGAGGGCGAGAACAGGAGCTATTATGCCTGCGTCATCGCCGACGCTTCCGCCTGCTGCTCACAGGGCATCGAGTTTGTGCTTGGCGGCGACGCGGCATATCCGGAGGACTATCCCGCGGTCGGAGAGTATATCACCGTGACCGGCGTCTTTGACTCCTACACCGAAGGCGCGCTGAAATACTGCCAGCTCATCGAGGCGGAGATAATCTGAGACTTTTGATGTTCAATATAAAGTTTACAAAAGAGCTTCCGTCGGTGCTTACCGAGCCAAATCACTCCCCCGTTGAAGACGCGCATGAAGTTCAGTATGTTCCCCGCATGAAGACTCTTGGCTTCTGCACAACGGGAGTATTACTGTTGCTTATGGGGTTTTGCGGGGCATGGAGAATTCGGCAAATTCCCCACGAGCCATTACAGAGAGATTTGCTCTGTATTCTGCTGATCATCAGCCTTGCAATCGCATTCGTCCCTTGCCCTTATATTCATGAATTGATCCATGCGTTCGCCTATCCCAAGCGCGCGGAAAAGCTGATAATTTTATCTAAAGGAAAAGGATTGACATGCTATATCTATTGTGAGGCAGAGGTATCCCGACTGCGCCTTATCTTGATTTACTTGCTTCCGTTATTTCTTATGGGCTTGCTTCCCTTTGCAATATTGATGTGGATTTCGCCAAACATACCGTACGTCATATCCGTTTCGCTTCTCCCCTCATTGCTGTATTTGGTGTTTATCGCTTCAATTGACGTCAGCAATGCTTTGATGATTGCCACCCGAAAGCTGCCCCGCGGCGCGAAGCTGTTTTTAAGGGGAAGCCATTTGTACTGCAGATTTGAACAGAACATAAAACAAGAGTGACCGAGTGGGTCACTCTTGTTTTATCCGGCTGTCAGGAAAGAGAAATGACTTCCGTCAGCTTATTGCGGACGATATCCTTCAGATGGTGAGTAATGAGAATGACGCCGATATCCGGCATATCCATAAGGTCCTTTTCGATATCCACCGCGTTTGCCTCGTCCAGCGCCGACGTGCCCTCGTCCATGATGATGTACCGCACCCTGCGGATAAGTCCCCGCGCCAGCGCGAGCCGCAGCCGCTGCCCGCCGGACAGGTTCTTGCCGTTTTCCGTGATGACCGTATCCAAGCCCTCCGGCAGCGACGCGAGCCACTCCTTCAGGCGGCATTTTTCCACGACCTCCATTATCTGCTTATCGGAATAGCTTTTCCCTAAGGTAATATTAAATCGGACGGTGTCCTGGAACAGATACACCTGCTGCTCCACATAGGCTATATGCTCATACAGGCTTTCCTTGCTGACGCTTTTCTGCTCCGCCGCCCCGTACACGACCTTTCCTCTATATTCCGGAAGCAAACCGAGGATTATTTTTACCAGCGTTGTTTTGCCGCTGCCGCTCTCGCCCGTTATGGCATATTTTCCTCCCGCGCGGAACACATGGCTTTTATTCTCTATTATCGGCTTACCCTCATAGCGGAACGACACGTTTTCCAGCTTTATTTCCGGTATATCGGAAAGAAGCACGCTTCTGTCCTCTTCCCCGTCGTCCTCCGTGCAGAACTTTTCCCAAAGCGGCTTTGAAGCTCTGACCGTCATAAAGCATTCCACAAAGCTGCCCGCACCGTTGAAGAAGCTGCCCGCAAGATTGCCGACGGAAAGCGCCGCTCCCGCCGGAGTCGCTCCGAGCGTCGCAGCCAGCAAGGTCACCCGCAGAAGCACGACCTGCCCGACCATGCTTACGGCGGCGATAAAAATCTTGACCGATGTATTTGTCCGGTTATACTGAAAATCGACCTGCTCCGCCTTTTCCGAGGCTGCCCTGATGCGCTCGCAGATACGGCTCCGCAAATTGCTCAGAAAGAAGATAGAACTGCCCATGACAACGTCCTTATAGCTCTCCGTACTTATTTCCAGCGCTGCAGAACGCGCGGCATTTGCCCTCTGAAGCCGCTTGTTTGCAAGCTGCGGTAGCACCGATATGAGCACCAGCAGAATGATGGCGGCAATGCCGATATATGGACTGAGCAGACAGAGCGCGCATAAGGAAAATACGGCTGTGGCAACGTTTTCTATCCCCGAAAACAGCGAGCTGAAAGCCTGTTCGTAAAGTCCGTTAACGTCATTTGTCAGCCACGAAACGTAGTTTCCGCTGTCCTTCTCTGAAAAGTCGGAATAGCTGAGTGCGCCTATTTTGCCTCCTATCATGGAGCGCAGTTCATTTTTGAGCTTTTGCCGTATCTTCGCCTTAGCCAGCAGCGAGATATAATAGAGCAGCATGGCAAGCAGCCAGATGGCGGTTACAAGCAAAAAGGTGTGTACTATCGACTTTACCTTGTCCCCCTCGGCTTCGTAGGCGGTAAAGAGAAATGACAGCGAGTAGCCCGCAAACACCATCGCAAATGACGATAAAACGCCGAGCATGGCGACGCCGATAATGCCGCCGAGATTTTGCCGAATAAGCACTTTATATTGTTTCATGTAAACACTCCTCCCTAAGCTCACTCCACATGCTCCAAAGACCGGGAATTCCCTCATCCGGCTGTATTCTGCACTGCAGGCAATCCATCGCAGTCTTTCCAAACTCCTCATACCGAGGCTGGTCGGCTATATTCAGCCTTGCGAAAAGCTTCATGTCCGCGACCTCACCCGGCGCGGCGCGGTCATACCGCACAGCTCTCCTTATCGCTTCCCCGAGTCGGCTCCGCGCCTTTTCAAAATCGCCCATGAAGCAATAACATTCCGCAATGGTTTCCAGAAGAACGCAATCGTACTTGTCAAACCACGTCAGCTCTGTTTCCGGCTGTATGCCCCGCAGCACCTTCCGCAGCCACAGCAAGCAATCAATCGCCCCCTGATAATCCTTGCGCTGAAAGAACACGTTGGCGTAGCCTATCATGATATCGTTCATCCCTTTTGCAAAGGATGAAAAGGCTTTATTCAGATACGGCTCCGCCGCGTCCGTATCATGGAGGAAATCCGCAAGCACCATACCGATTCTGGCGTTGTTTACGCCGCAGACATTGTATCTTTTTAAAATACGCAGCGCCGCGTCCGTATTTGACAGCATCAGATACGCATCTGCCATCATCGCTCTTATGGACACCTCACTGACGCTCTCATCCCTGTTTTGCTCAATCAGCTCGCAGGCATGATTCAGCAGCTTGACGGCGCGCATATTCGCCTTTTTTTCAGCCGCGGCTTCTCCCAGCTTTAAATACAGCAGCGCGCTGCGATACACGACATCAAAGCTGTTGGGATAGCTTTTCAGCGCCTTTTCCGCTTCCGCAGCCGCCTCGTCGTACCTCTCCTCCCTTGCCAGCGCTTCTATAAGCTCCAAGGCGGAGGTTATGTTATTATTCCTCCATTCATATCCGAGCAGAACATCGGTAGAGGTATGAAACAGGTCTGCCATTTCCAAAATCAAGCGGATATCCGGAACAGACTGTCCCGATTCCCATTTGTAAACCGCGCTGACGCTGACGCCCATAGCCTCCGCAAGCCGCTCCTGCGTCATTTTTGCTTCCTTGCGAAATTTTTTGATATTCTCTGCCAGCTTTACTTCCATATTCCGCCACCTCGCTTTTGATAATCGAATTATAGCACGCGGATATTACAAAAAGAAGAGCTTATTGGTAAAAACAGTAAAAATATTTTTTTACTATCAGTAGGTGTTTTTATGCAAAAAAGAAGCGCTTCCTTGCGAAGCGCTTCACTTGCGAGTTTCGGTTTTTCCGCTTTGTATCCGCCAAGTCATTGGAGTATGCCTTGATTTTCCCCACAGGCTCCATGCGGAGCCTGTGGGGAAGTGCGCGATTAGCTATATCTCAGTCCATTATCTGTAGTACGGCCAAAAAAAGCTGTCTGCACTACCGGTCTTAGACCAAAGACATGTCCATTCCTGCAGTTTCCATTTTCCATTATTCTTTACGAAAAAAATCATATCTGCCGCTTTATGGTCTTCAATAATATATATTACTTTTGCTTCAGAGTTTGAGTATTCTATTACCCTGTAGTATTCGATTCCGTCAATCATTCCTGTCTGTGTATATTCTTTTGCAAATTCATCTCCATAAAATAACGTATAGAAACCTGCTTTTGCGTAAGGGAAGAAGATGACAAGTACAGCTATAACCGCTATGCAAAGCTTTACAATCTGTTTCTTTTTCATTGGCTTCACCCCTCATATTCAAGCATTCTGTTCTCTATAATGATATTATTATACCAAATCAAAGATATAAATTCAATAAAAATTGCAGGACTCAAGCAAGTCCCGCAATTTTTTCAGCTTTACTTCAGATTTCGCAGATTGTATTTGCTTATAATATGACAGAAATAATTTACGCTGCGCTTGATAGCATCATATACAAATAACAGCCGCTGACAGATATAACATTGCTTATGCTATGCATGAGCATGGGATATATGATGCGCTTTGTTTTCAAATAGACAAATCCGTACGCAATACCGTTAAAAAACACATACAAAAGACTGTACCACTGAGAAGACGCCGCGACATGCCAGTTGATATGCGCCGCCGTAAACAGCAATGAAGTCAAAAACAAAATGAGCAAAGCATCTGTTTTTTTGCCTTCTGTGCATACTGCCCGAAGGCATGCTACGGGCAACGCGCGGAAAAGCAGCTCTTCTGCAGGACCTGACAACAGCAATTGAAAGCCTAATGTCCCTATGACGTTTCTGCCGGTCAATGCATAATCCACGCCGTTGACGCCGTTCAGCAAGAAACCGATTATCACGTACCATAAAATATAATAAACAAAGATAAAAATACAATATGCCACGGTATATTTGACTGCCGTTCGCTCTATTTTCGGCTTCAAGCCAAAGGTAAATCGCTTTGTTTTATACAGCAAAAGCATAACCAGCAATGAAAAACCGGCAATCACTGCATGATGGACGGATACGGTCATAAATATTCCATCGCTGTCTATTGCCGAATAATCAAATATGCGGGCTGCCTCCCAGCCGATTCTATCCATGCTTTCTTGCAGCAAAAGAATTGCCGCAGTCACAATTATCAGCATTGCATATTTGGCTCGAATGGTTTTCCTCAAGATAGGCTTCCTCCTGCATAAAGAAGAAATGGTCGGCTCGCACAGTCGCCTCCTCAGACGAGCTTTCATCAAGCCTGCCGCATCTTTACTTCAGATTTCGCAGAGCGTCCACAAGTCCGGTTTTGCCCTCGGTCTGTGCGTCCTTCATCTTTATCACCCTTGCAGGCACGCCCGCCACGACTGCGCCGGGCGGCACGTCCTCGATTACGATGGAGCCTGCCGCCACGACCGCGCCTGCGCCGATTCGCACGCCCTCTATCACCACCGCGTTCGCGCCGATAAGCACGCCGTCCTCCACGAGCACCGGCACCGCGCTCGCCGGCTCGATAACTCCCGCCAGCACCGCGCCCGCGCCAACGTGACAGTTTTTCCCGACCGTCGCCCTGCCGCCGAGCACCGCGCCCAGGTCTATCATTGTGCCCGCGCCTATCGCAGCGCCGATATTGATTATCGCGCCCATCATGATAACGGCGCCGTCGCCTATCTCCACCTGCTCGCGTATCACCGCTCCCGGCTCTATGCGGGCGTTGATGTTTTTAAGATCAAGCATCGGTATGGCAGAGTTGCGCCGGTCGTTTTCGATGACGATATCCGCTATCCTGTCCCGATTTGCCTCCAGCACGGGCGCAAGCTCCTCCCACTCGCCGAAAACCACCTTGTCCCCGCAGCCGAATACCTTTGCCGTGCCGTAATCTATCGGCTCGCGCTCCTTTATATACGCCTTGACGGGCGTTTTTTTCTTCGACTTGCTTATGTATTCTATTATTTCCTTTGCTTCCATCATGCCGCACGTCCTCCTTTATTCAAACATTATATCGTCAAAGGTGTAATAGCCTTCGGCTTTACTCACCAGCCGTTCAGCGGCTTTCAGCGCGCCGGCGGCAAATATGCGGCGGCTCGCCGCCCTGTGCCTCAGCTCCAGCACCTCATCCGTGCCGAAGAACGTGACCGCATGCTCTCCCGCCTCGCTGCCGCCGCGCAGTGAGTGCACTCCTATCTCCTTTGCCCCGCGTCTGCCGCACATGCCCTCGCGCCCGTAAACGCGGCGATATTCGTTATGCGGATCTATCACCTCGAGCAGCATTTTCGCCGTGCCGCTCGGCGCGTCCGCCTTCTGATTGTGGTGGGTCTCAATCAGCTCCGCGTCAAATCCCGGCAGCAGCGCCGCGCTCACCTGTGCCAGCGCCCGCCTCATGACGGCTATGCCCAAGGAGTAGTTCGCGCTGTAAAGCACAGGCGCTTTAGTCGCCGCCTGCTTCAGCATGTCAGCCTGCGCCTCATTGTGCCCGGTCGTGCCGCAGACAAGCGGCGTGCCGGTGCGCCCGACATATTCGCATATCTGCGGCAGCGCCGCCGGCGAGGAAAAATCCATCACCACGTCCGCGACCCTGCCCATCTCCTGAAGCGTGGCTATGTCCTCCACGTCGAGCGCCCTGGCGACGCGGCTGCCCTGCTCTGCGGCAAGCTCCTCTATCATTTTTCCCATCTTGCCGTAGCCCACCAGCAGGATATTCATATCACTCCGCACTCCTTCATTATCTTCCTGAGCTTTTCCCTGTTATTTTCCTCCATGGGACAGAGCGGCAGACGATATCCGCCAACGCCCAGCCCCATCATATTCATCGCTTCCTTTACCGGAATGGGGTTTACCTCCATGAACAGCGCGTTTATCAGCGGCAGATATTTGAGGTGCGTGCGCAGCGCGCGCTCCCGCTCCCCGCCGAGATAATCCGCGACGATCTCATGCGCCTCCCTCGGCATCACGTTGCCGTACACGGATATCACACCGACTCCGCCGATGGACAGCACGGGCAGTATCGCGTCGTCGTTGCCGCTGTACATGACAAAATCCTCGCCGCAGTACTGCGACACCTGCGCCATATAGCTCATGCTGCCGGACGCCTCCTTGATGCCCATGATATTCTCATGCCCCGCCAGACGGCGCACTGCCGAAATCGGTATGCTGCAGCCCGTGCGCGAGGGCACGTTGTACATGATGCACGGCACATGCACGGCGTCCGCCACCGTCAAAAAGTGGCGGTATATCCCCTCTTCGCTGCCCTTGTTGTAATACGGAGTTATCAGCAGCAGCCCGTCCGCGCCGAGGCGCTCGTATTCCAAGCTCTTTTCCAGCATGGTGCGCGTACAGTTGGAGCCGCTGCCGAGGATTACCGGCACCCTGCCGTCCGCCCTTTTCACGGCGTAAGACGCCACCTTGACCGATTCCTCATGGTCCAGCACCACCGCCTCGCCCGTGGTGCCGAGTATCACCAGCCCGTCGATGCCGCTGTCTATCTGCCAGTCGATAAGCTCGCCCAGCTTGTCGTAATTTACCCTTTCATCCTCCGTGAACGGAGTCACCAGCGCCGTTATGGCGCCGCATACCGCCTTCATCATGAGTTTTCCTCCCTTGCAGCGTATATTTTAAATGCCTCTGTACTGTTTTATGACGCCCGACGCCGTATCATACATAAAAACGGCAAGGGAGCGCCCTTACCGCAAAAATCTCACGGAAATGCTGTTTAGATGATATCATTATGCGCCGCAAAATTCAAGGGTCTGCGGGGTAAATTTGCATTTTGGCGGCGCATGGATTAAAATCATTTCATAAGGAGGCGTCGCCATGCTGAACAGACTGAAAAAACACCGCCGTGCGCTGCACCGCGTGCCGGAGCTTGACCGCAATCTGCCGGAGACGGAGAGATATATCCGCTCCGTGCTTTCCGCGCTGCCCTGCGAGGTATTTTCACCCTCCGCCGGAGCGGTCTGCGCGTATTTTGACGCGGGCGCAGACGCCGCGCTTGCCTTCCGCTCCGATATGGACGCGCTGCCGATAAGCGAGCAGACCGGACTCCCCTTTGCATCCGCGCACCCCGGGTGCATGCACGCCTGCGGACACGACGGACATATGGCGATGCTGCTGGCGTTTGCCGAGGAGCTGCCCGCGCTGCTGCCCACGCTGCGGCGCAATGTGCTGCTGATTTTCCAGCCCGCCGAGGAAACCACCGGCGGAGCAAAGGACATATGCGAGTCGGGCATTTTTGAAAAATACAATGTCGGCGCCGTTTTCGGCGTACATCTCTGGCCGGAACTTCCGGCGGGCGTGCTCGCTGCCAAAAGCGGCGCGATGCTTTCCCGCGCCAGCGAAATAGACGTGAACATCTTCGGCAGAGGCGCGCATATCGCCCGCTCCGCCGCGGGACGCGACGCGCTGCTCGCCGCGGTACGCTTCGTGAGCGAGGCTTATGCCATGACGGACGGCGAGCTGCCGGAGGGCGAGCCGCGGCTGCTCCGCTTCGGCGTGCTGGAGAGCGGCAGCGTGCGCAACGCCATCAGCGACCGCGCCGCGCTGCGCGGCAGTCTGCGCTCCTTCTCGGACTCCGCCTTTGATTTTATGAAAAAGCGGCTGCGCGAAATCGCCGCAGGCGTCGGCGCGGCGAGTGGCTGCCGCCTTGAGGTAGACATCAACGAGGGCTATCCGCCCGTGATAAATGACGCCGCGCTGTATGAGGCGGTGCGCGCACACGCGGGCGGGCTGCTCGCCCATCTGCCGGAACCGTATATGATAGCCGAGGACTTTTCCTTCTACCAGCAGCGCGTGCCGGGGCTGTTTGCGCTGCTCGGCAGCGGACGCGGGACGGCGCTGCACTCGCCGGACTTTGATTTTGACGAGAGCGTGATGCTGCGCGGAGTGGAGTATTATCTGCGGCTGCTGACACTGCCGCTGTGAGGTCGGAAAAGGCGTCTGACGGTCGGGATCCTTCGCTTCGCTCAGGATGACAACTTTAATAATATGTCATCTTGAGTGAGCAGGAGCAAGCCGAAGTATCTCACTATATCAAACGCTCTGCCGGACGGCACAGAACGCTCCTTTTGGTTTTCTTGCGCAAAATGAACCTTTTGCGCTTTTATTTCGTCTTTATTTATGAGACCGGACTCAAAGCATACAGAAAGGAGGTGAGGATATGGAAGGGTTTGACGCGCTGCTTGCCGAGGCGATGCCCGCGCTGGAGCGATTTGTAAAGTTCCGGATAAACGAGCGGTTTGACGCCGAGGACATCATACAGGAGGTCTGCGTTTCCGCCGTGCGGCGGCAAAGCACGCTGCGCGAGCCTGCCGCCTTCAAGGCGTGGCTGCTCTCCATCGCCCGCAACAAGTGCCGCGACTACTACCGCGCAAGGGCGAAACAGATGGAGCTGCCCATCGAGGCTCTGGCTAAAAGCGCCGCCTCTGCGGGACTCTTCGGGCGCTCGGAAGGCTCGCTCGTGGGCGATACGCTTGACAAGCTCGGCGGCAAGGAAAAGCAAATCCTTTACCTCTATTTCTTCCGCGACCTGCCGCAGGAGCAAATCGCCGCGCGGCTGAATATCCCGCTCGGCACGGTCAAGAGCCGACTGCACCGCGCCAAGCAAAGATTCCGCGAGCATTATCCTCACCCGCCGGAGACGAAAGGAGAAAACAGCATGAAAAAATTACCGGATATAATGCCCGAATACACGATAACGAGGCGCGACGAGCCGCCCTTTGCCGTCAGGTGGGAGGAAATCATGGGCTGGTTCCTCGTGCCGAAGCTCGGCGAGCGGCTTTCCTGGGCGATGTATGACTTTCCGGAGCGCCGCCGCACTGAGCTGTGCGAGATGGAGGTCGTCGGCAGGGCTCAGGTACACGGCATCGAGGGCGTGGAAATCGCCTCGGTGGAATACGAGCCGATGGAGCAGAACAGCGCCGGCGGGCAGAGCCGCGTGGAGCGGCGATTTATCGCGCAGCTCACGGACACGCACTGCCGCCTGCTGGCGCACGCCTGCACGGAAAACGGCGTGAAACGCTATTATACCTTCCTCGACGGAGAGGATTTCACCCGCAACTGGGGCTTTGGCGAGGACAACTGCGGCAACGAGGTGAGCATCTCGCCCAAGGGCGACATCGTGCGCGACGGCGACTCCCTGACGACCGCCGACAAGACCTTTTTGCTCGACGTGGTGGGCAGATACAGCGTGCGCATCGACGGCAAGGAGTACGACACCGTCTGCGTCATGGACTGCTATACCTATGAGGATGGCATGGCGAGCGAGCAGTTCCTTGACAAAAACGGCAGGACCGTGCTGTGGCGGCGCTTCAACCGCGACGACTGGCAGCTTGAGCGGCGCGGGAAGAAATGGAGCGAGCTGCTGCCGGAAAACGAGCGCATCACCGTCAACGGGATAACGTACGTGCATTGGTACGACTGCATCACGGATCATATTTTGTGAGGATTGTGAAAGCGCCCCCTGCCGGCTGTTCAATGCCGCAGGGGGCTACTTGTATTATTTTCGATATTTGTGCAGGCTATTGCTTGCTTACTCCTGTGCGGCGTTCTGCATTTTTTTAATACGATCTACAGTAGCTATGCCTACCTCAAAATCAAATGCGTCTACAAAGTCCTTAATATATGCCGCGAACTCGCCTCGGCTGATATAGCCTTTCGGGTCGATATTTCCGTTTTCATCTGTCTTTATCTAGCCATTGGCATAGCCCCATTTTACCGCGTCCATGGCATACTCGCTGACGCGGTCTATATCCGCTATCATTGACAAATTAACATCTTCAGCAAGCTCCGTAAGCTTATTCATTTCAGTATACCGCCAAAGCATCGTCCAAAGCTGCTCTTTAGTCGCTAAATCCAGCGGCTTGAATACATAATCAGGCGTCCCCCATTCGCCATAGCCATTTACTATATAATCATCTTGCGCCCATGTTACCGCCTCACAATACCAATCATAAAATCCAACATCCGTAAAACTCGTAACATGAAAAGCGCTAATACAATTATCCATCCTCCACAGCACCATCACCACCATAGCCCTGTTGACATAAATATCAGGTTCAAATCGTTCTGCCGAGCAGCCCTCCATAAGCTGATTGTTGTAGACATATTCTATTGCTTCGTAATATGGGTTGTCTGATGAAACATCTGTAAATTGTCCCAATGCAAACACATGAGTCACCAACATTGCAAAAACCAAGCCCAAGCTGCAAATTCTTTTTTTCATCATAATGTCCACCTTTTCTATAATTCCGCGATGCAGCACAGAATAGGCTCGCCATATTCATTTAAATCTTCAATCAACCATGGGAGTTCGTACTCTCTGTATGTATGGAATCTGACATCTACGCTATCCTCATAAAGCGATATATACACTGCGACGCTTCTGTTATATTTTTGAGATAATGACAGACTCAAACTATTTGCAAACGCCAAAAACAAGGCTTCTAAGCAAGTCTCTTTGCATACGTTTTATTGGACTTTTGTCTTTATAGTACCGTGATTG